>JAYVYB010000299.1:0-19139 GCA_043784625.1 Methylovirgula sp. | reverse complement strand
ACAATCGCCGAATCCACTTCCGCCATAAATTTTTGCGCGACATGCTCATCTTCGGTGACGATACAATCGGTATGGTGCGAGCCATAGGTCTCGATATGGTCAATGGCGGCTTGAACGCCGTCAACCAATTTCACCGCGATGATCGCGTCCAGATATTCGGCGCGCCAGTCGGCATCCACCGCAACCCTGACGCGCGGATCAATGGCCTGCGTCGCGGCATCGCCGCGCACTTCGCACCCGGCTTGCAGCAAGGCGTACACCAATGGCGCAAGGTTTTGCCGCGCCGCCATGTCCACCAGCAAGGTCTCCGCCGAGCCGCACACGCCGGTGCGGCGCAATTTGGCATTCAGCACCAGTGGCAGCGCCTTTGCCAGATCGGCTTTCGCATCGATGTAAATATGCACAATGCCTTCCAGATGCGCAAAAACCGGAACGCGCGCCTCGGACTGCACCCGCGCCACAAGGCTCTTGCCGCCGCGTGGTACAATAACGTCAATGCAATGGTTCAAGCCGGTGAGCATAGCGCCAACGCAGGCCCGGTCTGTCGACTCCACCCGCGAAATCACCGCCTCGGGCAGGTTTGCCGCTTTCAAGCCCGCCACCAGACAAGCGTGGATGACGCCGCTGGAGCGGAAACTCTCGGAGCCGCCGCGCAAAATACAGGCGTTACCAGCCATCAGGCACAGCGCCCCGGCATCCGCCGTCACATTTGGGCGGCTTTCGTAAATCACACCGATCACACCCAGCGGGGTTGCCACCCGCTCAATATGCAGGCCATTTGGCCGGTCAAATGCCGCCAACACCCTACCAACCGGATCAGGCAAATCGGCGACCTCTTCAACACTGCGCGCCATCGCTTCCACCCGCGCCGGGGTCAGCTCAAGCCGGTCAATGAAGGAGCCCGCCGTGCCGCGCGCTTTGGCGTCGGCCACATCCAGCGCGTTTGCTGCCAAAATATCGGCCTCGCGGCGGCGCAGTTCAGCGGCGGCAGCCAGAAGGGCCGTGCGCTTCACCGCCGTTGAGGCGAGCGCAACAGCCCGCGCCGCGCGCTTTGCCGCCGTTCCCAGCGCCTGCATGCGAACCATAATATCCGCCAATATGTCCAATTGAGCGGTCAAACCACATCTCCTGCCAGCACCATATCGTCGCGGTGGATCATTTCCGCCCGCCCCGGCGCGCCCAGCAAGGCGGCAATATCACCCGATTTGCGCCCGACCAGCAAGACCGCATCGGCGGCATCATAGGCGATCAGGCCACGGCCAAGTTCGCTGTTTTCCAGACTGCGGATCAGCACGCAATCTCCCCGCGCGAATTGCCCCTCAACACGGGTAACCCCGGCAGGCAGTAAACTCTTGCCGCTTTTCATGGCCCGCGCCGCTCCGGCATCCACGCTCACTACGCCGCGCGGCTCCAAAGATCCGGCAATCCATTTTTTACGGGCGGTCACCGGGTTCGACGGCGTCAAAAACCACGAACATGGCTCGCCGTTACCGATGCGCGCGATCGGGTTTGACACCCGCCCGTCAGCGATCACCATATGCGCGCCGCCTGTCGTGGCGATTTTTGCCGCCTCGATTTTTGTGCGCATGCCGCCGCGGGAAAGTTCCGACGCCGCACCGCCTGCCATCGCCTCAATCTCCGCCGAAATGCGCGGAACAACCGGGATCAGCTTTGCCGACGGGTCGTCTTTAGGCGGAGCCGTATAAAGCCCGGCAATGTCAGACAATAAAATCAGCAGATCGGCGCTGGCCATTGTGGCCACCCGCGCCGCCAGCCGGTCATTGTCGCCGTAACGGATTTCAGCGGTGGCAACCGTGTCGTTTTCATTAATCACGGGAACCGCGCGCAGCTCCAGCAACCGATTAAGGGTTGCGCGGGCGTTCAGATAGCGCCGCCGCTCCTCGGTATCGCCCCATGTCACCAAAACCTGACCGGCGGTGATGCCCTGTGCGCTTAAAACTTCAGCCCAAATCCGCGCCAAGGCAATTTGCCCCACCGCCGCAGCCGCTTGCGCCTCTTCCAGTTTCAGCGCGCCTTTGGGAAACTTCAAAACATTGCGCCCAAGCGCAATTGCGCCGGACGACACCACCAAAACGCTGGCCCCGCGCTGGTGCAGCGCCGCAATATCAGCCGCCAATGCGCTGAGCCACTCGCGGCGCGGTGTGCCCTTGGCGTGATCCACCAACAGGCTTGAACCAACTTTGACAACAATACGGGAAAATTGGGCGAGTTTGGGGCTGTTCGACAAGTGAAACGCTCATGCTTTCATAAGACTTTGCGGCAAAAGCCGCGATCAGGGGGCTTTTTTGACAGTCAACCCGCTGAACCACAAGCGCAATTTACGCATTCGCTTGGCACGGTTCCATTTTGCCACTAAAAAACTCACTGGATAGCGCATCATAGCGCGGCGGCAAAGGGCTACAATGTCTGTTTTGCGGCCCGCAATCACGTCTGCTGCCACCACATAAAAAGCAAATGTAAAGGGCGAAACCCGCGACTCATACAGATGAAAGAGGCCACCGCGATAAAATGTGCCGGTGCCAAAAGGAGTTTGATCCGGCAACGACCATCGCGGCACCAAGCACGCAAAAGGCGTCAGGTATTCGATATTGACCCCGGCAGCCTGCGCTGCATCATGCACCTGCTGCGCGACATCACTTACCTTATCCGCCAAAAAGCTCGGCTTTCCCAAATCGCACCACAGCTTTTTGGAAACGGCCATAAACACCGGAGAGGTAAACAAGCGGGTTTTGTCGATATGCTCGGAGACTTGTGCTGTGCCGATCAGTCCGCCCCTCTTTGCAAACAGGAGCGCACGCCTGACAATTTCTGCATTTAGCGGCAAACAATCGATATCGATGCTTAGCATGATTTCGTCGTCCGCGAGACTTTCCATAATCCCCTGGAGAAACTGACCGTGGTCGAGCCCGGACTTCAGATGTTGCTCAAGCGGCAACCCCAGATGTGAGAACACCCGCGCCTGCGCTTTTACCAGCTTTGGGTTTATATTGCCCCAGTACAGCGTGACAATCCGATATCTCAGCTCAGGAATTTCCATACTAACGGCCTCAGGGATGCCATGCCTCCGGTTTTTTGTTGGCGTCCTCGCGCTCTTGGCGGGCTGCAGCCACCACATCGATCAGCGCCCGCAAAACCTCGGTGACGCCGGAATTGGTGGCAGCAGACAGCTTCAACGGCGTTTGGCCACAGGCGCGTTTCAGCTTGGCCATCTGGCTTTTGAGGGTTTCCGCGTCCACTGCATCGGTTTTGGACAGGGCGACAATCTCAAATTTCTCGGTCAAATCGGCGCCATAGGCCTCCAACTCGTTGCGCACGGTTTTGTAGGCTTTACCGGCATGGTCGCAAGTGGCCTCCACCAGATGCAGCAGCACTGCGCAACGCTCGACATGGCCTAAAAACCGCACGCCAAGCCCGAGACCTTCATGCGCGCCCTCAATCAGACCGGGAATGTCGGCCAGCACGAATTCGCGACCATCAATGTTCACGACACCTAGACCCGGGTGCAGCGTGGTGAACGGATAATCGGCAATTTTAGGCTTGGCCGCCGATACTTTGGCCAAAAACGTCGATTTGCCAGCATTGGGCAAGCCCACAAGGCCAGCATCGGCAATCAGCTTCAGCCGCAAAATCACGGTGCGCTCTTCACCTTCCAAGCCCGGATTGGCGCGGCGCGGCGCTTGATTGGTCGAGCTTTTGAAATAGGCATTGCCGAAGCCGCCATTGCCGCCCTTTGCCAAAACCACACGTTCGCCAATTTCAGTAAGGTCGGCCAATAGCGTCTCGCCGTCTTCTTCAAACACCTGAGTGCCTTCTGGCACTTTCAAAAGCACATCGGCTCCGCGCGCGCCATGGCGGTTTTTACCCATGCCATGCACACCGGTTTGCGCTTTAAAGTGCTGCTGAAACCGGAAGTCGATCAATGTGTTCAGACCATTGACACATTCCAGCACAACATCGCCGCCACGGCCGCCATCGCCGCCATCCGGCCCGCCGAATTCAATAAACTTTTCACGGCGGAAAGACACGGAGCCTGCGCCACCATTGCCGGAGCGGATATGGATTTTTGCTTCATCAAGAAATTTCATGCGCCTTCACTAGCGAACTGCGACGCCCGATACAATAAAGACTTGATGCAAAGCGCATATTTGGCAAAAGTTAGCGCATGACATTTAATGATATTTGCCTCGCAATCGCAAGAACCGGGCTGAAATTGCGCGCGGCCAGCCATGAATTGCCGCACAACGATGCGCGCGCAACGCCCGCAACCGGCACAATTCTGCTGCTTGGCTTTGCCGGACGTGACGGCTGGGACCAGTTTTCAAACTCCGCCGAAGCGCAGGACAAGCGTCCAAATCCGCTGGATCGCTGGTCAAGCCGCGTGGTCGGGACTTTGGCAGATGAGCTTGGCGGCGTCGCACTGTTTCCGTTTTCCGGCCCGCCCTATCTGCCGTTTCAGCAGATTGCGTTGAGCGCCGGGCAGATGTTCCGCTCGCCCCTTGGCGTGCTGATTGATCTACATTACGGCTTGTGGCACGCATTTCGCGGCGCTCTGGTCTTTGCGCACAAGCTGGCTTTACCAAAGTCAGAACCCCGCAAAAGTCCGTGCGAAACCTGCGCAGACAAACCCTGCCTGACCGCCTGCCCGGTGGGCGCTTTCACACAAAGCGGCTATAATGTGCCACGTTGCGTTGACCATCTTCATTCCAAAAGCCAAACCTGCACCCAGCAAGGCTGCCTCGCCCGCAATGCCTGCCCTGTGGGGGCAGGACATAAATATAGCCCTGATCAGATGCGCTTTTACATGGCTGCGTTCAAAGCCGCGCATTTCAAACCTTGAAAAACATGCCAAACCTTGAGAAACATGCCAAACCTTGAAAAAGTGGTATTTTTCGCCATCTTAAAACCATGACAAAAAACCCATATTACAGCGGCCCGGTTTCCGATCATTTTGACGGCACACGGTTTTTCATC
The DNA here is from genome assembly GCA_043784625.1 of Methylovirgula sp. GTDB lineage: Bacteria > Pseudomonadota > Alphaproteobacteria > Rhizobiales > Beijerinckiaceae > JANXSV01. Next base: position 14,147 of record JAYVYB010000299.1, on the reverse strand, counting down.
GACGGCCACGAAAAACCTCTCGGCTTTCGCGCGGCCATGAAATGGAGCCTGAACGGCCAAAAGCAAAAATGGCCACCAACGACACAGCCAATTTTCCAAGATGCGCCGCCCGCCGGCGTGAACGGGGATGAGCTACGCGTAAGTTATATTGGCCACGCCACTTTTCTCATTCAAACCCAAGGTCTCAATGTCTTGATTGATCCGGTGTTCTCGGATCGCGCCAGCCCTGTGCAATTTGCCGGGCCAAAACGGGTGAATCCGCCCGGCGTGGCGTTGAATAATCTGCCAGAAATCGACGTCATTCTGGTTTCGCACAATCATTACGATCACCTCGATTTGGCGTCGCTCAAACAGCTTCATCAGGCCTATGCGCCGCGCATACTCACGCCGCTCGGCAACGATACGATTTTGAAAAAAGCCAATCCTGCGTTCAAGGTCGAGGCCTATGATTGGCACGCGCGGGTGCAAATCAGCCCCGATTTTGCAGTGCATTTCGAGCCCGCCAACCATTGGTCCGCCCGCAGCGCAACCGACAGATTTATGGCGCTATGGTGCGCGTTTGTGCTGGAAACCAAAGGCGGAAATATCTACCACATTGCGGACACCGGCTTTGGCGATGGCCGCATTTTCGATGATGTGCGCCAAAAACACCGCGCATTCCGGCTTGCCATCATTCCGATCGGGGCTTACGAGCCGCGCTGGTTTATGAAGGGGCAACATGTCAATCCGGCCGAATCGGTGGCCATATTGCAAAAAGTCGGCGCACCACAAGCAATTGCCCATCACTGGGGCACGTTTCAGCTTACCGATGAGGCAATTCACGCGCCGCTGGAGGCTTTGCACAGCGCCTTGGCCGCCCACGACATTGACAGGGCGCGATTTTTAACACCGCGCCCCGGCCAAGCCGTGGATATCCCTCACTTCAAATAAACATAGACGTCCACTTGCAGTGAGGCATCGTCCGAGCCTTTGGCGTCGTTCAAATATTCTTCGGCAAAAAGGTCTTTTGATTCAAAGCCTTTTTCGTCCAAATAGGCGGTGATTGCCTCATAAGTTGAGTCAATGTCGTCGTAAGCGCCGCGGTGCTGAAACTTGAGCACTTTTCCAGCCGGAGAGAGACCAAAGACAATATCTCCGGTAATATTGGTTTTGCCCTCCGGCACCTTTTCAACCGGCACCATGATTTCATATTTGAAATCGGCATCATTGGTCTCGATGAACACAGCCCAAGGCTTGCCCACCACGGCGATTTTCTCGGCGGCCATCGCATCGGTTATGGTTTTAAAACCATCATGGATGACCTTGTAGCCATCCTCCCACTTCGCTTTGCCGCGCATCAGCGCCACCGGCTTGGCTTTAATCTCAAACGGCGTTGTTGCCGGATCCGCCACCGACTGATCTGGCAAGGGGGTGATTTCGGTTTTGGGAGGAGCCGCAGCATCAGGTGCAGGCGTTGCGGGTGCAGGCGTTACCGGTGCAGGCGTTGCAGGCGCGGGTGTTACTGGTGCTTGCGGAGCGGGAGAAACTACAGGCGGCGCCACGGCTGGCGTGGAGGAGGCGGGCGCGCTTGGCGCGGCGGGTGCAGTGACCGGCGCTGCTGCCGGAGCGGCAGGAGCCTGCGTTGTTGCCGGTGCCCCGGCGGGGGCGGCGGGCGCAACTGTGGCCGGTTTGGTTACTGGGGTTTTGCCATCCGGCAACAGCAAATCCGGATCGGGAGTGGTTTGTGCCACAGCCATACCCAGCATCGCCACAGCGAAAACACCGAAAAGCCCGGTGCGAAAGCTGGCCGCGCGAACACCCGATGTCCGCCATTTCTGCAAAATCATAAGTCTCTCCACCAAAGCTCTCAAACCACTTGCGCACATCTTTGCGCACCTGAACCGGATTGACCAGACTCATCACATAAAATTGTGACCGATTAAACCTGCATGGCACATGAACAGACAAGACTGGCAAGCGCCCCCGAATGTCATTATATGGAACCTATCCAAGGAAATTTTATGAGCCCTCTTGCCAACCACGCCTTCTCCAAAATGAATGGAATTGGCAATGAAATCATCGTATTAGACCTGCGTCATTCGCCGCTTCGCGTCACGGCGGAGGAGGCGCGCGCCATCCACAAATCTTATCCGTTTGATCAGATGATGGTTTTGCACGACGCAAAAACCGCTGGCACTGAAAGTTTTGTCGAGATTTTCAACAATGATGGCTCGCAGTCCGGCGCATGCGGCAACGGCACCCGCTGTGTGGCATGGGTTTTAATGAAAGATACCGCCCGCACCGCCCTTAAAGTGGAAACGATTGCCGGCATTCTCGATTGCGTTCGCAAGGGCGAATGGGCGTTTCAGGTGGACATGGGCAAGCCGCGTCTGAAGTGGGACGAAATCCCGCTGCGGGACGAATTTGCCAATACCCGCAACATCGAGCTGCAAATCGGCCCGATTGATGCACCGGTTTTGCACACGCCATCTGTCGTAAACATGGGCAATCCTCACGCAATTTTCTGGGTTTCGGATGTTAACGCCTATGATTTGGCGCGGTTTGGCCCATTGCTGGAAAATCACCCGATTTTTCCAGAGCGCGCTAATATATCGCTGGCGCAGGTGGTGTCGCGCTCGCATGTGATTGTCAAAGTCTGGGAGCGCGGCGTCGGCCTCACCCGCGCCTGTGGCTCGGCAGCTTGTGCTGTGGCTGTGGCTGCACACCGAAAAGACCTCACCGCGCGCAACGTTCGCGTCACCCTGCCCGGTGGTGATCTGCAAATTGAATGGCGCGCAGCCGATGATCATGTCTTGATGAGCGGGGCGGTTGAACTTGAGTTTAACGCCACGTTTGCGCCGGAACTTTTCGCCGGGCTTGCAGCGTGAGCGTTGAGGTTGTCACCTTTGGCTGCCGTCTAAACATGGTCGAATCCGAAGCCATGCGCCGCGCTGCGCAAGAGGCCGGACACGAAAACATCATCATCGTCAACACCTGTGCGGTCACCGCAGAGGCGATGCGCCAAGCCCGCCAAAACATCCGCCGAATCGGCAAAGAACAGCCGGACAAGCGCATTATCGTCACCGGATGCGGCGCACAAACCGAGCCGGAAACGTTCGCGGCGCTGAGCGAAGTCACTCAGGTTATCGGCAATGCCGACAAGGAAAGCGCAACCACCTGGCGGGCGCTGAAGTCAGCGCTCTCGCCCTTTGCCAATGACACGCGGAAAAACCGCGTCGATGATATTTCTGACTTTCGCAGCATAAGCGCGCATGTTCCGGCCAAAATCGACGGTCATACCCGCGGCTTTGTTGCTGTGCAAAACGGCTGCGATCACCGCTGCACTTTTTGCATTATTCCCTACGGACGCGGGCCTTCCCGCTCGGTGCCGATGGGCGGCGTGGTCGATCATATCAAGGCGCTGGTAGACGCCGGGCAAAAAGAGGTGGTGCTCACCGGCGTTGATCTCACCTCCTACGGCTCGGATTTGCCCGGCGCACCCTCCTTGGGCAGGCTGGTGCAGACAATCTTGCGCCATGTGCCGGATTTGCCCAGATTGCGCCTGTCCAGCATAGATTCCATCGAGGCTGATGCTGCATTGTTCGAGGCGCTGCAAACCGGGCAGCGGCTGATGCCGCATTTGCATTTGTCGTTGCAAAGCGGCGATGACATGATTTTGAAACGGATGAAGCGACGGCATTTGCGGCAAGATTCAGTGGAATTTTGTCAAAAAACCCGTGAGTTACGGCCCGACATCGCGTTCAGCGCCGATATAATTGCCGGATTTCCGACCGAAACCGACGCCATGTTTGAAAATTCATTGGCGCTTGTTAAAGAGTGCGGCCTGAACTTCGTCCATGTTTTCCCGTTTTCCGCCCGCGCCGGAACGCCCGCTGCGAAAATGCCGCCTGTCCCCGCCGCGCTCATCAAAGCCCGCGCAACGCGGTTGCGCGCCGCATCGGCGGAGGCAAACCTTGGTCACCTCAAGGCGCAAGTGGGTAAAACACTCACCGTTTTGACCGAGCGGGGCGGTATTGCCCGCACACCCGACTTTACCGCCGTCCGGCTTTCCGGATTTGAGCCAAATGCGCTGGTCAAAGCGACACTAACGGCTCTGCAACAGGGTCAACTGCAGGCGGTTGCCACCCGCACAGCGCCAGATGCGCCAACATATGCGACGGCGGCGGCGCCACAACCGTAAGCGGCGGCTTGTTTTTGGACAGCGAAAAAGTCACGTCCCGCGCATGCAAATGCATCATCTCGCGCTCGGACTGACCGTTCACGCCATAAATATTATCGCCCAAAATCGGCCAGCCCATATGGGCGCAATGCACCCGCAATTGATGGGTGCGCCCGGTGAGCGGTTCCAGTTGCAGCCACGTCAGCGTGGTGCCATTTTCGACGCCCCGCCCCAAAACCTGCCACCGCGTTTGTGAAGGCGCGCCGCTTGCATCCACCTTCATCCACCAGCCCCTGTCCGGATTTTGCGGTGCGAGCGGCAAATCAATCACCCCCTCTGCCTCCGGCGGCCCGCCAATGACAACCGCCCAATAGGTCTTGTTCACCTCTCCGCGCTTAAACAGCAGCATCATCTTTTCAAGCGCCTTGCGATGCCGCCCCAGTATCAGGCAGCCGGACGTGTCTTTGTCTAGGCGATGCGCCAAAGCCGGATTGCGCGGCAAGCCGAAGGTCAAAAAATGTAGGGAATCTTCCAGAGTTTCGCCGCCCTTGGGCCCACGATGCACCGCCAGCCCCGCTGGCTTGTTCAGCACCAATATCAAGCCGTCGCGGTAGAGCAAACGCGCTAAAATCTCATCTTCGGTCATAATCCCGCTCGCGTGTTTGTGCTACAGCTTGCTTTTCACTTGCACCTTGAGGCGCGTTGCGTCAATTCAGGTTGAACAAAACCGGACACAGAGCGCGCACTATGAGTGAACCCAAGACCACGAAGAGTGAACCGAAGACCACGAAAAAGCCGGGCCTGTTTCGCCGCATGTTGGGGCACGCCGCGCCCGAATCGGCTCCGCCTGCACCACAAGCCGAGGCTGAAACTGCCGCCCAGGCGGATTGGTGGGCAGACCTCACCCGCCAAAGCGAAGCCAACGCAGCAGGCACGCAGGTGCTGTTTGCCGATAAAATTATACCGCCAGTTGTTGACGAGCGCCCAACCGAGCCCGCGCCGTTGCAAGCTGTTATACCCGCTGTTGTACCAGCTGTCGTGGCGGCGGAGCCTATTGCCACAATTGCGCCCGCGCCGGTAGTGGCTGACGCGCGAAGTGTTGCCGCTCCGGCTTTGAAACTAAGTTGGTGGCAGCGCCTCAAATCCGGCCTCACCCGCACCTCTTCGCAGCTTGGCCGGGGCATTTCCGATATTTTCACCAAGCGCAAGCTTGACGGCGCAACGCTGGAGGATTTGGAAGACCTGTTGATTCAGGCTGACCTTGGCCTGCCGATGGCGTCGCGCATTGCTGGTGTGGTTGGTAAAGGCCGCTACGACAAGACCATTGATCCGGACACGGTAAAAGCCATTCTATCGGATGAAATTGAAAAGGTGCTCACCCCGGTTGCCCATCCTTTGGTGTTAAGCGCCCACAAGCCGCATGTGATTTTAGTTGTCGGGGTGAACGGGTCCGGCAAAACCACAACCATTGGCAAGCTGGGCGCGACCTTTACCGCCCAAGGCAAAAAAATCGTGCTGGCGGCGGGAGATACGTTCCGCGCCGCTGCCATTGAGCAGCTCAAAATTTGGGGCAGCCGTATCGGCGCGGAGGTAATTGCGCGGGAGCAAGGCTCGGACGCTGCCGGACTTGCCTTCGATGCTCTCAAAGCCGCCAAGGACAGCGGTGCCGACATCTTGATGATGGACACCGCCGGCCGCTTACAAAACCGCAAAGAGCTGATGGACGAGCTCGAAAAAATCGTGCGTGTTCTGAAAAAACTCGATCCGGAAGCCCCCCATACGGTGCTGCTGGTTCTGGATGCTACCGTTGGCCAGAACGCGCTCAATCAAGTCGAGATTTTCGGCAAGGTCGCAGGCGTAACCGGTTTGGTCATGACCAAACTGGACGGCACAGCGCGTGGTGGCATCTTGGTGGCAATTGCCGAAAAATTCAAACTACCGGTGCACTTTATCGGGGTGGGCGAAACTGTGGATGACCTTGAGCCGTTCAAGGCACGCGACTTTGCCCGCGCCATCGCCGGTTTGGAGCAATAGAAAAATCGGGTTAAAAAGGTTAAGGTTACAGAGCAAATATCTGATGACCTGGCTATCAACAGTGTTGGCGCGGAGTGTCGCATGAACCAGAGCAAACCGTTGGGAAATCGCCCGCTGACGCCGGAAGAGTTGGAGCGGATTTTGGCGCTTGAAGCCGCTTTGCCCTATTCGGCGGCGCCAGAACCCGCCAAAGCGCGTGAAACCCTCGCACCGCCAATTGTGACGCCCGCCACCGCATCGCCACCAGACGCGACGCCCGTGGTGCAACAACAAGGCGTGGCCACGTCCGTGTCGCAGATAAAGCCGAATATTGAAGCAGCAAGTATTGAAGCGCCAAATCTGGCTCACGCTGTGCGCCGTGCAAGGCTTGATGCCGCAGAGCAGTCGCAAGGCTTTGCCGATTTGCGCAGCGCCGAGTTGGCGCGCCTTGAATTGTTGCAACATAATCTGGCACCGGTTTTTGATCAGTTGCCACACGGCCATGAGCTGTTCGACACCGGAATTGTGCCCGGAGAAACGCCGCGCCTGTTTATTGATATGATTGCCTTTGTGCAGATGGGCCGCGACAAGCGCACATACGAATTCAAACAAGACCGCCGCGATGGCCGGGTGATGTTGGCGCAAAGTTCCGACCTCACCCAAATGACCAAAAACATCACCGACTACATCGCCCGCCGCTTGGTGCAGCGCGAAAAGGCGCTGGAATCCGCGTCGGACGAGCCGGGCCACTGGCCAAAGCGCGGACCCTCAAGCGCGGCCGTTGCGCCACTTGCGGCAACCACGAGCGATGCCACGCCCAAAAAGCCGAGCGAAACGCCACGCGTAGCCCCCGCCGAAGGATTTGCCACGAAAAGCGCTTCCTCCGCACCTGTTCTGAAAGCTGCACTCGAGCGGCCTGTCGCAATGCGACGCCGGCATGGCTGGTTTATGCGCAGCCTGTTGTTTTTGGTGGAGTTTTTCGGGGTTGCAGCACTGCTCTCGCTGATGATCGCCGCCGGATTTTGGCTGTATCTGCGGCTTAACGGCTTAGGCTGAGCCCACCCAGATCATGCACACCGGCTTCATCCGGACGGCTGCCGCGCATACGGCCGCTGATGTGCCAACCGGCATCTTGTTTTGACAACTCATAGAGATGGTAGGCCGCAAGATGGTGCGGCGACCCCGGAACCGCCGAGGCCGAGGCAACCCCCACCACCGGAACAGGCTTGCCGGGCCCTGCCAAAAAATGCACTTGCGCACGGTGATTATGCCCGTGCAAAACCAGTTCGGCTCCATGTTCGGCAATAATCCGTTCAAACGCTTGGGCGTCGTCAAGCCCGCGGGCCAAGCGCGCGCCGCTGGCGTAGGGCGGATGATGGATCATCACCACCCGCGCCATACCGGCTAAATCATCCGATTTCAGCAGGTTGGCAAATGCCTTCAACTGCGCCTTGCCCAACCTGCCCGAAGCCACAAAAGGCAAGGTCGGGACGCCGGAATTCAGCCCGATAACCGCCACCGGGCCAATTTTGCGAACATAAGGAAACGTGCCGCCCGCCATCCAAGGCGCAAAAAACCGCACCAGATCGGAGCGGTTGCTATGTACATATACATCATGATTTCCGGGCACGAAGCTCACTTTGTCCGGCCCGCCCACCGAGGCGAGCCAGTCCCGCGCCGGAGCAAATTCGCTGCGCAAACCGATGTTCAGAATATCACCGGTCATAGCCACATGATCCGGCGTCTGCGCGTGAATATCCTGCACCAGCGCGCGCAACACCGCCATATTGTGGATGTTATGGCGGCCATTGTGCCAGTTCATAAAGCCGGTCAGCCGCTTGCCGATCAGCTCGTTCCAGCGGGGGCGCGGCAAAGGGCCGATATGAGCGTCGGAGAGATGCGCAAGACGGAACTTCTGGCCGGTTTCAAATATCATGGCTGTTACTTGCAGCGCCCCAATCTGAAGGTCAAGCCGAGCCGATCAAAATGCCGACAATGAACACTGCAACACCGCCCAAAACCACCTGAAATGCCGCCTGCAAGAACGGCGTATCCATAAACCGCGCCCGGATATAGGCAATCGCCCACAGCTCGATAAACACGATGATTGCGGCAATGCCGGTGGCGATGTGAAACGAATCCAGCACCGTCGACCCAAGCTTCATGGTGATGCCGTCCGGCACCAGATAGGGCAAGGTGTGGCCGATGCCGCCAACTGTGGTCATCAATCCGGTAACGCCGCCGCGCATCCAAGGCGCGCCGCGACCGGTGAGCGACCCGTCATCCGACAGCGCCTCAGCAAAGGCCATGCTGATGCCCGCGCCGATTGAGGCCGCCATGCCCACCAAAAACGTGCTCCAATTGTTATGTGTGGCAAAAGCCGCAGCAAAAATCGGGGCCAGCGTCGAAACCGAGCCGTCCATCAAGCCAGCCAACCCCGGCTGCACATAGCGCAATACGAACGCCCGCCGCGCGGTGGCGGCCTCCTCGGCTCCGGTATCACCCGCCAGATGTTTGCTGGTGAGATCGACAGCCTTTTTCTCGTGGCTGCGCTCAAGATCGCCCAGCTTATACAGCAGCTCCCGCACCGAAACATTGGTCGAGTGGGCGGCAGCTGCGTCATAAAACTGGGCCGCCTGAAGCTCCATTAGCTCCGCCTCTTTGCGCATCCGCTCAACCCCAAGGTTCCGGATCAGCCAGAACGGGCGGCGTTTGGCGAAACCTTTGACATCTTCGCGGCGGATGGGCGGCAGGTTTTCGCCAAATTTTGTCCGGTACAAATCAAACAACATACCGCGATGGCCGCGCTCGTCCTCTGCCATTTCCACGAAAAACGCCGCAGACTCGGGATATTGCGCCAGCAAGTCATCGGCAAACTGCTGATAAATGCGCGAATCTTCTTCCTCGTTGGCAATGGCAAGCGCCAATACTTCACGTTCGGTGAGTTCGGACAGACCCTTCATGTTTGCGCTCTTTCGACGTTAAATTGTTTAGAATATTTCTAAACTGTATCTAGCCCGCTTCCAGGTCGCAATCAAGACACCGAGCATAAAAATCTAAATGTGAACGCCAGCAGGGTTTTACGCATGTCCACTACAACGCCAACTTCGCTGATGGATTTATCCGCGATGACCGCTTACAAATGCCACCACATCACCTTGGAACATACTACTTCGTGCCGCAAAACATCCGCTCACTTTATGTCCGATTGCGCAGCCCCGCCTACCACACCTATTTCCGCTTCGCCCGCGGCATGACATTGGGCGCACAGGCCTGCGTGCTCGATGCGAAAGGGCGGGTCTTTCTGGTGCGCCACACCTATGTGTCCGGCTGGCACTTTCCCGGCGGCGGCGTCGAAACCGGAGAAACAGTTATCGAAGCGCTCACCCGGGAACTGTTTGAAGAGGGCAATATCACCCTCACCGCGCCGCCAAAATTGCTCGGGATATTTTTCAATGGCCGCGTCTCGCGCCGCGATCATATCGCCCTGTTTCTGGTGAAGGATTTTAGCCAGTCCGGCCCGCGCCTTGCTGATCATGAACTGGCTGAAACCGGATTTTTCGCGCTTGATGAATTACCGGAGACCATTCATCACGCCACGAAAAGCCGGCTTGATGAAATTTTGAAAAGCCTGCCGCATCCGCCGCGCTGGTGAGCCAATAAACCAGCATTTGAAACTTTCGCGCTTTCTGGTAGAGCAAGTCCATGACCGATCTGCGCCTGACCCTCGTCCCTGAATCTGAAGCCGATGCACCCGCCATCGAGAAACTCAACGAGCGCGCCTTCGGGCCGGGCCGCTATGCCCGCTCGGCCTATCGCCTGCGTGAAGGCAACCCGCCGGACCTGAGCTTGTCCTTTGTGGCCTTTGTCGGCACCATGCTGGTAGGCTCAAACTGCATGACCCGCATTTCCTTTGGGTCAACACCGGCTTTGCTGTTGGGGCCACTGACCGTTGACCCTTCCTTCCGCAGCCGTGGCATTGGTGCGAGTCTGGTAGAGGCCTCACTAAAGGCCGCCCGCGCCGCAGGTCACAATCTGGTGTTGCTGGTCGGGGATGAGCCCTATTACAAGCGCTTTGGCTTCAAGCGGGTGCCACGCGGCAAGCTGGAAATGCCCGGGCCGGTTGATCCGCAACGTGTGTTGATTTGTGAGCTTCAAGAGGGCGCTTTTGAAAAAGCCAGCGGCCAGATTTTACCCGCCTAGAGCATATGCCAGCTCAAAGCTTTATTGCGCCCGCTTAGTCCGGCCAAATGGCCCTGCAAACGCTTCTTTAAGCCAAAGCGCCAAAATCAACCCGCCCAACGCCAACAGTCCGGGAAATCCTAAAGCGATGGGCGCGCTGGAAAGGCCGGTAAGCGTGGTCATATCGTTGCGCTTGAGACCGATATAGTCGGAACCTGCGTAGTGCGCCCCTGCCCGCATCGACACAATATTCGGCAAATGCACGGTTCCGCCAAGCGCCATTCTGCGCACCGAACCGCCGGTCGCATCAGCAAGCTTTTGCAGCTTGTCAGGGGTGGAAACCACATCTTCAAATTCTTTTAGATTGACCAAACCAACCGGCGCGAAAGCGTGCAATGCCCCGTTTTGCAAAGCATAAAGCCCCTGCACTCTTGCCGGAATGCGCGCCCGCCACAGTCCCGGCCCCGCAGCATTCAACACCGCGCTTTGTTTGGTGCCATCCGGCGCGGTGACGCTCACCGGGTCAACCGTGTCAAACAAGCTCTGTCGCTCAATTTCCAGCCCGCCCGCCACCTCGTGCGCGCGCAGAGCCTCCTCCTCCAGCTGCGGCTCTTTCAACAGCCAATGGGTCATCCGCCGCAACAATTCCACCTGTGGCCCGCCGCCATTGACGCCGCGCGCCCACAGCCACATCTGGTCGCTGAGCATCAGCGCCACGCGGCCCTTTTGCTCTCGCGAAAGCACCATCAAAGGCTGATCATCCGCGCCTTTCATCAACACGTCGCCACGATCCGCCCGCGCGCTGATCAGCCGGTAAAACGCCGCCCAGTCCGGTTTGTCCGTTGTCAAGCCGCGCGTCACCGGATGCGCCGCACCGAGGCGCGAAAGTTGCGGGATAAACGGCTTCACCACAACGTCGCCTGTCGGCGTCGCCGGCATAATCTCACTCAAACCGCTGCGGCCAAGGCCGTCTTCTTCGGCATAATCCGCCCCGACATTTACCAACAGCGCGCCGCCATCGCGCACATAGGTGGCCAGATTGTCGAAATAATAGTCCGGCAACGGCGATTGATTGGCATAGCGGTCAAAAATAATCAGATCAAACTTGGCAATATCGCGCGAGAACAATTGGTCAATCGGGAACCCGATCAGCGCCAGTTCCGAAATCGGCGTCATATCCACCTTGGAGGGCAGCCGCAAAATTGTGTAGTGAATCAAGTCAATATTGGGGTCGGATTTCAGCACGTTGCGCCATGCCCGCTCGCCCGGATTTGGCGCGCCGGAAACCAGCAATACCCGAACCCTGTCGCGCACACCTTCAACCGAAACCACAAGGCGATTGTTGAGGGTGGTCAGCTCATTCGGCAGCGCGGCCAGTTCAATTTCGACCACGTTTGGCCCGGCATGGTCGAGCGGAATTTTAACCTCGACCACGTCTCCCGTCGCGGCGGTCAACTGCCCGAAATCCGCGCCGTCCCGCCGCAGTTTAAGTTGTCCCGGCGGGCCGCCTTTGGTTGTGTCCATCACCCGCAGTTTGAGGGTAACTTCTTTGCCGACAATGCCAAATTTCGGCGTTTCCACCGCCTCTATTCGCCGGTCAAACTCGCCCTCATGCCCGCTCAAAATCACATGCAGCGGCGCATGAATGCCATATCCGGCCAAATCGGGCACATCATGCGCCTGCCCGTCGGACAGCATGATCACGCCGCCAATGCGCTCCGGCGCAACATCCTTCAGGCCTTCGCGCAGCGCCGCGAACGCCAAGGTGCCATCATCACTTTGCGGCACAGTGATGCTGCGTAGTTCCACGCCTTTGTTCGCGGCAAGCAGGGCGGCCATTTGCGCCGTAGCCTCGCGCATTTGCGCCGGGCGCTCAGCCAATTTCTGGCTTTCAGACTCATCCACCACCAGCGCAACAACGTCTTTGATCGGGCTGCGCTCTTCATTGGTGAGCAAAGGATTGAACAGCGCGCCCACAAATGCCAGCGCCACAAGCCCGCGCCAGATCAATGCGCCGCGCTGCCACACCAGCCCGATTGCCGCCATCAGGAACCCGCAGAGGCCCAAGCCCCACAGTATAAACTCCGGCAAAAGCGGTAAAAATTGCAACTGATAGGTCATCAATGCCGTAACCTGTCCATCAGCGCCGGAACATGCACCTGATCTGATTTGTAATTTCCGGTGAGCGTATACATCACCAAATTAACTCCGCCGCGCAAAGACAGCTCGCGCTGGCGCGGCCCGCCGGGAGACAGCGGAAACAACGCCCGCCCGCTGTCATCCGCCGCCCAGCCCGCCGCCAGATCGTTCGAGGTTATAACGATTGGCGACACCGAATCACCCGCCCGCGCCGGACGAAGCTCATCTTCAGACGGTGGCAGCGCCTCAACAAATGTTGTCCCGGTCACCGTGCGCCCGTAAAACCCATCAAGTAGATAAAATGTCTTGGTAATCACATGGTCCCGCGGCAACGGCTCCAAAGGTGGAATGCTCAGCCCCTTCAACGCTGTTTGCAGCCAGACCTGCTCGGGCGAAGAGCCATCCGGGCGCTGAACCTGCGCATCGCGCGTGTCGACGATGAGCGTGCCGCCCTGCTTCATAAAAGCGCCGATGCGGGCCACGGCCTCTTTCGAAGGCTGGGCCGCCTTCAAGGACACCGGCCAGTAAATCATCGGATAAAGATCGAGCACGTCGCGGGCCGGATCCAGCCCCACCGGATCTCCCGGCGAAACCGACGTGCGGCGCGCCAAAGCGTTTGAAAGATTTTGCAGGCCAAGACGGCTGGTCTCGTCCACATCCTTATCGCCGGTGATAAAATACGCCAGATGCACGTTCAAACTGGCCTCGATGTCCTTGGCGCTTAGAGTTGGCGCTTCTGCCGCCCGCGCAGGCTGCGGATGCGGCAAAACCATCACCGCGCCCAACACCAGCGCTGCCGCCACCCCGCGCAACAGATTTGGCAGCACCATAATCGCCGTATCGATCAGAAACAGCGCAAATGCCAACATCAGCAGCCAAGGCCGAAAGTCCCAACTTCGCTGCGCCGCGCCAACCAAGGTGAGTTCAAGCCCTGAAATATCGACGGGCTTCAATTCCGATTTCGGATCGAGTGTATTGAGCGCGATGACGCGCTCCGCATCGCCATAAAGCCCCGGCGGATGTTTGGTGCTGGCTCGCAACACCGCGCCGCGCTCCACCGGTTCCGCAGTGGCCGCCGCGCCGCCAAGGACACCAAAGCCGGAGAGGGAGGCCAGCGGCGGAGCGAGCTTTTGATTGGCGGCTTTAGCCCCCGCAAGGCGCGGCCCCAAGGTTATGACCCGCTGCATCATGTCAACAAAAAGCCCGGACAATGCTAGGTTAGACCATGCCGCATCTGCCGTCACATGAAACAGCACGATGCTGCCTTTGCCGCGCTTGTCTGCCGTAACCAGCGGTGTACCGTCGCTCAGCCGCGCCCAGACCTTGGCGTTGAGCGCCTCGTCCGGCTCGGCCAAAACCTGCGAATTGACGCTCACGTCTTTGGGCACAGCAAGCCCGGCAAACAGGCTTCCTTCTTCAAAAGGTGCCAGCGCTTTGGGTTGGTCCCACGACAGCGCGCCGCCCAGAGAGCGCCCGCCGCCGCGCAATTTTGCCGGCAACAACGCATCATCCTGCTTGGCCAGATGCGGCCCGGCAAACCGCACCAGCAGCCCGCCCTTCTCAACAAATTGCGTCAATGCGTCCAAAACATCCGGCGCGAAACCCGCCGCATCTGCCAGCACAATCACGCCCGGCTCACGTTTGAGCAGATCCA
>JAYVYB010000298.1:0-13895 GCA_043784625.1 Methylovirgula sp. | reverse complement strand
GTTCTGGTTTGTTTGCGCCAGCACAGATTTCAACGCGCGGTCCAAAAGCACTGTCCGATTTTTAGTCGGGATTATGATACTGAATTTCATAGCAATCCTGCGTATTTTGACGCCAAACATCTATGGTGTTTTTGCCAAAATGCGAGACTTACAAGAAAAATTAGTGAAGCATGTGCATTATCGGTTTGAAAATTAATGGCCGCATTACGTGCGTGAAACTCGAATCGGCTCAGCATGTCCCACAATGCGCTTGATCTGAGGGATTTTTGCGCGAGCAACTCTGTCAATCTGATCTACGGCAACGTGAACCGCCTCAACACTGAGTTGCCCCGCGGCTCGGCAGTGGTAATTTACGACGATACCCGTTTCACTACCGCGGGCGCGGACAGAATGAATATCGAATATTGCGTCTGTTTTTACTGCGGCGTCACACAAGACTTGGGTTATTTCGTTTAATGCCGAAGGCTCGACGTCTTTGCCTTCTAATTCAACGACATCGAGCGGCTCGATGTGGGTTTCAACTTCAACTTCTTCCCCAAGCTCTGCTCTGATGGCAACCTCAAGTCTACTGGCGCGTTCGTGCGCCGAGGCAAGGCTCATGCGTCGATCAACTTCAACGTCCATTGAGATCGAAGTTTTTTCTCCGACTTTATGTACGGTAATATGGTGGACCGGCAGGCGCTGAAGTGCCGACATCAGCAGCGTCCGCTCCAGAATAGTTTCAGTGTCCAAGACCCGCGGATTAGCGGTTATGCTCAACCGGCCATCTGGAAATTTGTCTAACAAAGCAGTTTCAACCTGCGCTTTCACAGTTGCCACACGTTCGAGCGGCATGGTTCTTGGCACCGCGATGCCGACATCGCCGATAAATTCGCTGCCTGCGCGCCTAAGTTTAACAGTCTCGACATCGACCACGCCCGAAACAGTTTGAGCTAGATCTTTAATTTGGTCGGCTAACCCTGCGGGAGCAGTATCAACGAGTGTGTCGATCGTGCGCCTTCCCAAACGGTACCCGGCAAAAGCGATAAACAGAGCGACGCCAATTGCTGCGAGCGCATCGCCTTGCTCAAACCCGTAAGCGCTCGCTGTCAGGCCGACAAGCACCAATCCCGAAGAGACCAGATCACTCGAAAAATGCAGAGCATCCGCTGCCAAAGCGTCGCTGCGAGTTTCGCGGGCGATTTTCGCCAAACTTCTCCAGCGTACCAGATCAACGACCATCGAAATAAGCAAAACGGCGAAAGCCAATAGGTTCGGCTTGACGATTTCAGTACCGGAAAACAACTTATAAATTGCGATTGCGACTACAACCACAGCTAAAACTAATAAAAGCCCGGTTTCAGCGAGCGCCGCGACGGCCTCAATTTTCCCATGTCCGTAGGGATGCTCATCATCCGCAGGTTTTGAGGCCTCTTTTACAGCAAAGTATGTGAGGGTGGTTGCTCCTGTGTCTAGCAACCCGTGACCCGCTTCAGACAAAAGCCCCAGTGATCCCGTGAGTAGTCCTGCGATGAGTTTCGCAACAGTCAATCCGGCACTCGCGAAAATTGACGCTAGAGCTGCACGCTCTTTGCGTGCATTGTCATCATTCATTGGACCAGTCCTTGACCGACGCAGTTGGGGTGCCATGTTGAGCTGACGAAGGAGATACACCATGCGCTATTTGCACACTATGGTTCGGGTCACGAATATAGAGGAAAGCCTCAATTTTTACTGCAAACTGTTGGGCCTGATTGAGGTTAGGAGACACGAGTCTGAAAAAGGCCGTTTCACATTGATTTTTTTGAGTGCTCCAGAAGATCACAGCAATGCCTTGGCTACTCAAGCGCCTCTCGTTGAACTGACTTATAACTGGGACCCTGAGGTCTATTCCGAAGGGCGAAACTTTGGTCACTTGGCCTATGTAGTGAAGGACATCTATGCCCTTTGCGCGCGCTTGCAAAAGGGTGGTGTCGTTATAAATCGGCCTCCAAGAGATGGGCACATGGCTTTTGTTCGCTCTCCTGACAATGTCTCAATTGAACTCTTACAGGAGGGCAACGCGTTGACGCCTCAAGAGCCGTGGGCGACCATGCCAAACACCGGAGCGTGGTAGACACGTCTACGAATTGGGGCGGGCGATGTCCCGCCTTAAAAACCGATCTGAATTTTCATCGCCTTTGTGCGATCATTCGCCAATTCGAACCCGCGAACAGCCTGTTGCAACGGTACAGTTTCCGTGAGCAGAGGCCGTACATTAATTAGGTTTTCGCAGATAAAACTGACCGCTGTTGCAAATTCTTCGTGGAAACGGAACGTGCCTCGTAGGTCAAGTTCTTTGGCAACAATTGTATTCATCATGAAGGTGAACTCACCGCCCAAGCCAACTTGAACTACGACACCTCGTGGCCGCACGCAAAGAATCGCACCGTTGAAGGCGTGATTGTTGCCCGAAGCCTCAAACAGCACATCGAAATAGCCTTTGTTTAGTTCATATGCCTGCAATAGTTCCGGTGACCTAGACGTATTGATCGTGGCGTCCGCGCCAATCTTTCGAGCGACGGCCAGCGTTTGATCGACAACGTCGGTTACTATAATTTGAGCGGCGCCGGCGCGTCGCGCAGCCAGCACGCACAAACAGCCAATGGGCCCAGCACCGGTGATTAAGACGCGCTTGCCGATCAGATCGCCCGCCCGCCGGATCGCGTGTAAACACACCGCCAACGGCTCTGCGAACGCAAGTTCGCTCAAAGAGATATCCTCCCCAACCGGTACCGCTTGACTGGCCTCGCAGACCAACTCACTTCGAAACGCCCCCTGCACGTGCGGAAAACGCATTGCAGACCCATAAAACATCATGTCACTGCAATGGTTTTGTTTGCCCTCGAGACAATAGACGCATGCATTGCAGGGACGGCTGGGATTGACAGCAACCTTTTGTCCAATGCGCAACCCTGTTACGTTTGTGCCGAGTGAAGAAATTACCCCGGCAACCTCGTGGCCAAGCACCATAGGTTCTTTGATGCGAACCGTTCCAAATCCGCCATGATTATAATAGTGCAAATCCGAACCGCAAATACCGCCTGCCTTGATGTTCACCTGAATTTGGCCAGCGCCGGGTGGCAAAAGTTCTATTTCTTCGATGCGAAGATCTTTGGCTGCGTGTATTCTTGCCGCAAGTGGCATAGTCAGACCCCAAATATTGAATTATTCTATCGATAACATAAACCAATAAAACCTGTTTGAAAGGTAAAAATGCACAGTTCATTGTTTGATCTCTCTGACCGCATCGCCTTAGTTACTGGGTCGTCGCAAGGCATTGGCCTCGGCATAGCCAGAGGTCTGGGCCGCGCCGGGGCTCACGTTATTCTTAATGGGCGAGATACCGTTAAAATAGAGGCTGCCCGAGAGCTATTGGTGGGAGAGGGGATTACTGTCTCCGTCAAGCCGTTTGACGTAACGCAGAAAGCTGCCGTCGTGGCCGCAATTGACGAAATCGAACGCGATATCGGGCCAATACGTATTTTGGTCAACAATGCAGGAATCCAACGTCGAGCCCCGTTTCAGGATTTTCCCGAAGATACCTGGCGGGAAATCATTGCCGGCAATATCGATGGTGTGTTCTTCCCAGCACAGGCCGTATCCGCACGGATGATTGAGCGTAAAGGCGGAAAAATTATCAATATTTGTTCGGTTATGAGCGAGCTCGGTAGAGCAAATATTGTCCCGTACACCGCCACTAAGGGGGCTGTAAAGATGATGACAAAGGGTATGTGCGCAGAGCTCGCAAAACACAATATTCAGGTAAACGGCATTGGCCCGGGATACGTCAAGACGGTTCTTAATCAAGCATTGCTTGATGACAAAGTCTTCTTTGACTGGGTTTGTGCGCGCACTCCGGCGGGGCGCTGGGCGGAAACAGATGAAATTGCCGGTACTGCAGTTTTTCTGGCCTCCGATGCTGCAAATTATGTCAACGGCCAAGTGATTATGGTCGACGGTGGCATGACATCTGCAGTCTAGCGGTGTTGATCTTCAGGATTTATGTGCCGGTCGTGCTAAAAAATTGGTCCCCCAGTTCATACTGGAGGGCCAACTTGCCATTTGGTCAGTTAAATTGACTTGAACTAGCTTGAACTGGCCATAGCTGCTTCGCGCAATTGATTATATTCTTTTTCAGGCACGGGTTGCGCTTTTTTATCGCCGAGGTCGTTCATGTGAACCCGAGAGGTTTCGCGCGCAGACCACGCTGCAATTGCTGAAATACAACAAATTGCAAGTGTTACGCTCCCGATAACGAGCGGAACACTGCCGGTGTAGCCACCGGGTGCCAAATATACAAACAGGGCTGGCAATAAAGATGTCAGGAACGTGCCAGTATTTTGGGAAATGGCCATGGCAGTAACACGAACGCGTGTCGGGAACTGTTCAGGGTAGAAGCTGGGAAATACCGCGTTGTAACCCTGATAGACCATACCCCACATCAAGATCGACAGACCAAAGGCCATGTAGAGATCTTTGATACTAATGGCGTAAAGGTAGCCGAAAGACAAAAGACCGGCACCGATAGCGCCTGCAATAATCGTTGGTCGACGACCAATTTTATCCGACAAATTGCCAACGTATGGAATAAGCAATACTGCAACAATGTTTCCCACGACAGGAATCCAGAGATAAGTATCTTTGGCAAATCCGATCCCGTAAGCGGGTTGAGTGGCGAAGGTAGCTCCAAAGCCCGTGGCAACGGTTGGTATTACGTTCATTAGCGACATACAAGCTACGCGCAACATATCGGGAAAATGGCTTGAGAAAGCCTCCTTGATGGGTGCGCGCCTTGCGGCAGTGTCCTCTTCGGTAAAGACGGGAGTTTCATCAACTTCACGACGAATGTAGTAACCTGCAATAACGACCAGCGCGCTGAGCAGGAACGGCACACGCCATCCCCAGCTTGCGAAAGCATCTTTATCCATAAAACGTGCAAGAGGTATGAAAACCGCGGCAGCCAAAATCTGTCCAAACTGCACGCCTTGCAACGTAAAGCTGGCAAAGAAGCCACGACGTCCAAATGGAGCATGTTCTAAAATCATAGAGCTCGCGCCGGAGATTTCACCAGCAACTGCAAAGCCTTGAATTAAACGCAAAATCACCAGTAGAATTGGTGCCAAAATTCCTATCTGCGAGTAGGTCGGCAGCAAACCAACTGCGAATGTGGAAAAGCCCATCAGAAACAGGCACATCAGCAGCACGTTTTTGCGACCGTACAGGTCCCCCCATCGACCAAGCACAAATGCACCAATTGGTCTGGCGATATATCCAACTGCGAAGGTTAGCCAAGAGGCAATTATTGCCACATTTGGATCTGTTGACGGAAAAAACAGCTGTGGAAATATCAAAGCTGAAGCGGTCAGGTACAAAAAGAAATCATAATATTCGAGTGCTGAACCTATCCAACCACTTGCAGTGGCCTTTTTTGTTTGTTTAGCACCGTGTGCCTCATGGCTTTCGGCAATAGTCATCTTTTACTCTCCCCCTATAATCGTTTATTTTTGTTATGGCGTATAAAAGCGGTTCGTCAGGCAAATTGCAATCAGATAATCGATCATCTTGTAAATATTGTTGTCAACGATTGCGACCTGCTTAATTCACGATCTCAATGTGATCTTTAAATGCGGCTGCAAACTTGCGGCATTTTTACGGGCAAGCTAAATGATTTCGTATCGACTTAAAAATTTTGCAGAAGCGTAATTTTAAGGGCCTTTAACCTCGCGGCTATCACATTCGGATTTCTATTTTCATGACACGGATGCGTGCCGACTTATTGCTACTTCTCACCGCTTTCATATGGGGCACGGCATTCGTTGCGCAAAAAATTGCCAATGAGAAAGTCGGCCCTGCCACGTTTGTCGGTGTGCGCTTCCTTATCTCGGCGTTCGCGTTGCTGCCGTTTTTTTTGAATGAGCAAAAACGGCAAAAAACCGCCATGACAACCAGAGACATATGCATTGCGTCGGTTGTTGCGGCTTGTCTGTTTATTGGTGCGATGCTGCAACAAATAGGCATGCTAACGACAACAGCTACCAACGCTGGCTTTTTAACTGCACTTTATGTGGTGCTTGTGCCGTTTGTTGTCTGGGTCACGACCCGCCACCGCCCCAAAATTCTGGTTGTCGCTGCATGTCTGATTTCGGTTCTAGGTGCCTATCTGCTCGCAGGACACGGCGTCGGTCAAAGCTTCGCCATTGGTGATGCGATGATGATTGTCGCAGATTTCGCTTGGGCCACCGGCATTGCGCTCGTGCCGGTGTTCTTGAAAAACACGCATAGGCCGTATTTTCTAAGCTTTATGCAATTTGGCATAACTGGAGGTCTAGCCCTTTGCGGAGGATTTATATTTGAAACAGTAAATTTAAGCGCAATTCTGTCGATCTGGCCTTCAATTCTTTATGCGGCAATCATATCCGGAAGTATCGCATATACACTACAAATTATCGGTCAAAGGTACACTCCCGCCGCCGAAGCAGCGATCATACTGTCTTTGGAAAGCGTATTTGCCGCCATTGCCGGTGCAGCAGTATTGCAGGAGCGCTTGACGACTGTGGCAATTTTTGGGTGTGGACTGATTTTATGCGGAGTTGTTCTGGTGGAAATCGGTCCGATTCTATTTCGCCCCCGCACATCAGCGTAGTCACATATTTCGTTAGAATAGGTCTCAATCGCCGAGTATTTTTTGCGAGACAGAGGGCATTCTCAAGCGGCTTTTGCTTTGGAATGAACAACTGATATCCAAGTCAGGGGGCAAAATTTCAAAAAAAAACGGAGCATTTCTGCTCCGCTTTCGATTTGGATCGTTTGACGAACAGATCAACCTATTTTGCGCGCTCTACGAAGCTTGAATCTTCGGTCATGATAACCACCTTGGTGCCAACTGTAATGTAGCCGGGTACAAGTGTACGAACGCCGTTTGACAAAATAGCTGGCTTAAAGCTCGAAGAAGCTGTCTGCCCCTTCATAGTTGGCTCAGTCTCTGTAATTTCCAGCGTCACTTTCGCTGGGAGTGAAATTGCCACACACACAC
The DNA here is from genome assembly GCA_043784625.1 of Methylovirgula sp. Classification (GTDB taxonomy): domain Bacteria; phylum Pseudomonadota; class Alphaproteobacteria; order Rhizobiales; family Beijerinckiaceae; genus JANXSV01. The sequence continues at coordinate 6,841 of JAYVYB010000298.1, read as the reverse complement.
CATTAAACATCGAAAGCATGCACTTCATATTTTCCTGCAGAAACGGCTCCATGTCACCCATGACATCCTGCGTAACCGGAATCTGTTCAAAATTGTCTGGGTTCATAAATACGAATGCTTCGCCATCATTATACAAATAGTTGAAATCAGAATCTTCAACAAACGCGCGTTCGACTTGCTCTGTGGTTTTATAACGATCAGCGGTTTTGACACCGTCCGAGATACGACGCATATCGATCTGTGTTGTAGGCGTCCCTTTGCCGGGATGAAAGCTTTCCGCCTTCAACACTACATAAAGCTGTCCGTCATCTCGTTCGATGATATTGCCTTTGCGGATAGAACTGGCGATGACCTTCACAGGGTGACCCTCTTAATGTTAGACTTCGAATTCAAATTTTGCCGCAACATAGAGATTTTTTGGCGTTTGACTAGCCTAGTCACGCGAGGATTTGTTTTTTGACATTGCTCCCACCATTCTGGATACCAGACTATCACGCAGGACGTCGTGATCGTCTTTTGATGCGCGGGAAAATAGTTGCAACCGTTCGGGAATTTTTTGCAACACAAAACTTTGTTGAGGTTGAGCCGGCGATTCTTCAAACATCTCCGGGCAACGAGACTCACCTTCACGCTTTTGCGACAGAGCTGAAAGTGCCTGCAGCACTCCCTCAGACGCTTTATCTGCATACTTCACCGGAATTCGCCCTGAAGAAATTATTGGCCGCAGGTGAGACGCGTCTTTTGGCAATTTCCCGGTGTTTCAGGAACGGAGAGTTTACGCCACTCCATCATCCCGAATTCACGATGTTGGAATGGTACAGAGCGAAGGGAGATTATACTGTTCTCATGACGGACAGTGCAGATTTGGTGCGGGCTGCCGCTGTGCGGGTTAACTGCGGACAGTTCCATTGGCGAGGTAAAACTTGCAATCCCTTTGCGGATTTTGAAAGGCTTTCCGTTGCAGCCGCATTTAAGAAATACGCGAACATGGACATTCTGGCGACCTTAACGCCAGATCCAGATCTTGCTGCTTTGCGGACGCAGGCGCAAAGCATAGGCATTCGTTTGTCAAGTGACGATACTTGGTCAGATATTTTCAGCAAGGTTTTGTCCGCCAGAATTGAACCGAACCTTGGAGAAGGTCGGCTTACAATTCTTGATGAATATCCCAGTTGCGAGGCGGCGCTGGCACGAAAATCTAAGGTGGATCCAAGAGTCTCTGAGCGTTTCGAGTTGTATGCCTGCGGTATTGAGCTTGCCAACGGTTTTGGAGAGTTGACTGACCCAATCGAGCAACGTGTCCGATTTGAGGCTGAAATGGCTGAAAAGCGTCGTATTTATCACGAAGACTATCCGCTGGACGAAGATTTTTTGTCCGCCCTTCAGCTTATGCCACCGGCAAGTGGAATAGCGCTTGGATTAGATCGGCTTGTTATGCTTTGCACGGGGGCGACGGATATCCGCGATGTGCTTTGGACTCCAATGGCTGCGCCTCTATGAAAAACAATGACAAAACTTTGCGAAACCTTGCCGACTTTGCCGAAAGAGGCTTGATTAAATCCACGGAAAGATTGGGTGAGGTGGCCTCGAAATATGCCTTGGCCCTATCACCAGCAATGCATTCGATTATCCAGACCCCCGATGACCCAATCGCACGCCAGTTCGTCCCGAGCGAGGCAGAATTGCTCACGCTGCCAAACGAACTTTCAGACCCCATCGGAGATTCAGCATTTTCGCCCTTGCCGGGGCTAGTGCATCGTTACCCTGATCGCATTTTGTTTAAAATCACGCATATTTGCCCTGTCTATTGCCGTTTTTGCTTTCGCCGTGAGATGGTTGGACCGGGAAAAAGCGACGCGCTAAGCCAATCTGATATTGATGCGGCTCTGAACTACATTTCCACGCACAAAGAGATTTGGGAGGTTATTTTCACCGGCGGCGATCCGTTGGCGCTTTCAGCAAGAAGGATTGAGGCCCTAATGTTGAGATTAAAGGAACTGGAACACGTAAAAATTGTGCGGTTTCACAGCAGGGTTCCAGTCGTTTCTCCGCATTTGATAACCGTCGCTTTGGTGTCTGCTTTGCAGGCAGCTAAAAAAACCGTTTACATAGCGTTGCATGCTAACCATCCGCGGGAGATGACGAGCGCCGCTCGGCGCGCCTGCGCGGCTTTGATTGATAGCGGGATCAGCATGGTTAGCCAATCTGTGCTGCTTAGAGGTGTAAATGATAGCGCCGAGGTGCTTGCAGATTTGATGCGGGCTTTCGTCGAAGCACGAGTCAAACCCTACACTATCAATCATGGCGATCTAGCACCAGGAACGTCGCACTTCCGGCTTTCGATTGAAGAAGGGCAGGAGTTGATGCGCCAATTGCGCGGGCGTGTTTCCGGCTTGTGCCAGCCAAACTATATTCTTGATATCCCTGGCGGCCATGGCAAAAGTCCCATTGGCCCGAACTATCTACGAAAAGGTGAAATTCAAGACTATCATGGTAATTGGCATACCTATGAAAGTTAAAACTCGGGCTCAAGCGCCTGATACAGCCTGCGAAATTGCGCTATTTTAGGCAGGTAAGCTTCCACAAGTTGCGCCTGTGGCGTGGTCACATCCAATATTTGCGGCGGTATGCAAACTGTGTAGGGGTTTTCGCCGGTCACCGCCAGCCTTGCCAATCTCGCCGCGCCAAAGGCTGGCCCCTTATCTGCACCCATGTATCGAATGAGCTGAATATTCAGGACATTAGACAGGATTTGCATCCAGAATTTAGAACGAGATCCGCCGCCGATCACTCCCGCTTGCGTGATCTTGGTGCCTGCATCCAGCACCGCTTTGTAAGCATCAGCAAAAGAGTAGGCGACTCCCTCCAAAATGGCTTGGCCCAATGCCGCGTGGCCGGTGTTTGACGTCATACCAAAAAAAACGCCCTTGGCATCGGGGTTGTTATGCGGCGTTCGTTCACCGCTCAAATAGGGCAAGAATTGCACAGCGCCGGGTCCGTCAAAGCCTGCTTCAGCGGCGTCTGTCAGCAGGCCGGGCGTGATCCCAAACAAGTCTGCGCCCCAGGCCAATGGGCTCGCTCCGTTGAGCATCGCCGCCATCTGCAACCATGTGTCCGGCAGCGCATGAGCAAACGCGTGCACCATGGTCGCCGGAGCAGGGCGGTAGCTCTTTGTCGCCACGAAAAGTTGCCCGGATGTCCCAAGAGAAATAAACGCATCGCCATCCTTGATTGCGCCTAGCCCGACAGCGCCCGCTGCCGCGTCTCCGGCACCGCCTGCAACAATCACTTGTTTCGGCATGCCCCAGCGCGCCGCCAGCGCTGGCAACAGTGTCCCGCTAGGCTGATTGCCCTCTAGCAAAGCTGGTAGCTGCGAGAGCTTTGTATCGGTGGCGTCCAACGCCGCCTGTGACCATTTGCGCTTGGCTTCGTCAAGCCACCATGTGCCAGCGGCGTCGGACATGTCGGTGGCTTTTACGCCAGTGAGCTTGAGACGCAAAAAATCCTTTGGCAGTAAGATACTTCGGATTTTGGCAAAATTCTGTGGTTCGTTCTTAGCCAGCCAAGACAGCTTGGGAGCCGTAAATCCTGGCATAGCCTGAACACCTGTAATCATCGCGAGATTAGGAAAGTCACGCGCCAAAGCATTGCATTCCAACGCCGCGCGCCCGTCATTCCAAAGAATGACAGGGCGAACCGGAACATCGCTCGCATCCAGCAAAACAGCACCGTGCATCTGTCCCGAGAGCCCAATAGCGCGCACCTTAGCCAGAGCTAATCCGTGTTCGCGGGCAAAAATATCAATCACCTTACAAACGGCATCCCAAAAATCGCCAGCATTTTGCTCGGACCAGTTCGGCTTAGGACGGGAAATCGCCAGTGGCAGACTGCCCTCAGCAACCACGCGCGCGTGTTCATCCACCAAAACAGCTTTGATGGCTGAGGTACCTAAATCAATACCAAGATACATCGGGTTTCTTTCACAATGACCTCATCATTAAAGCGCCAAGCAGCGCTATGACAAGGCCGAAAAATGCACCCAAGACTTTCCTCACGCACTTGGGTGCCAAATAGGCTAAACTGATAGGTTAACTCAGCCGAATTCAGCGGCGCGGCGAAGACAAAACCAATCGTCGTTGCCGCGGCGCTGTGCTTACGAGAGTGAACGGCCTGACCATGTCTGTACCGCCATCTTTTGCGCCGTAGCGATTTTTTTTCGCGCAGCGAAGAGGGGTTTGAATTGATAAAACATTTTTTGCAGGCGAGGTTTACGCGCATACCCGCAGGTGGCGTCCCGCCGAAATATAAGGTTCGGTATGGCTGCCTCGCTTACATTGCAGGACCGACACTTATCAGTGCACTTATTTGGGAACTTTGTGGTTTCAATTTTCGCGTGCATAAAATCCCCGCCGAAGCGGGGATTTCCTTAAACGGATTTCCTAGAATTACTCAAGTGAGGCTTTCGCCTTGATCACTTCGCCATATCCGTAACAATCGAGGTCCAAGCGCCAACTGGCTCCTTTGTGATAACCGGTTCTTTGCCCGCACCGAGCAGGTTTTTCACGGTGCTATCAAATGCGACTTTATCTAGCGCGCCGGTCGAGCCGGCGGTGAGCTTGTTGATCTCGTCCATCATCCGTGTCTGGTGTTTTTCAGTTTGCGCACCGGTTGAGTCATTGTCGAGCACAATTTTGGCCGCATCCTTTGGGTTAGCGCGCGCCCATTCCCAACCCTTCATAGAAGCCTTCACGAATTTTGCCATTTTATCAACGAAAGCAGGGTCCTTTAACTTGTCTTCCATCACATAAAGGCCGTCTTCCAGCGAGGCGACGCCTTCATCGGTGTAGTTAAACACAACCAGTTTATCTGGAGTGAGACCACCATCGATAATCTGCCAATATTCATTGTAGCTCATGGCCGAAACGCAGTCCGCCTGCTTTTGCAGTAACGGATCAACGTTGAATCCTTGCTTTAGCAGTTTGACGCCGCCAGCAGAGCCATCTGTTTTGATACCAAGCTTTGAAAGCCACGAGAGCAGCGGGTATTCGTTGCCGCCAAACCACACACCAAGCGTTTTGTCCTTGAAATCGGCAGGCGTTTTAATGCCCGTGTCGGCACGGCAAACCAGCAACAAGCCTGAACGTTTAAACGGCTGCGCGATATTCACCAATGGCACGCCCTTTTCGCGGGTTGCCAGGGCGGACGGTGCCCAATCCACCACGACATCCGCACCACCGCCGGCAATAACCTGCGGCGGGGCCACGTCAGGGCCACCCGGCTTGATTACAACGTCAAGTCCGGCATCCTTGTAAAAGCCCTTGTCTTTTGCGACGAAATAACCGGCAAATTGCGCCTGTGTTACCCACTTCAGCTGCAATGTCACCTTGTCGGCAGCATGCGATGCGGTCACAGATAAAAGCGCACTCAGCGCCACCATTCCCAATGCAAGTTTCTTCATGTGAACCTCCATTTTTCCTAATGTTTCTGGCGATACGACGCATGCCAGAACGTTACACGGCGCTCTATCAGCGCAATGATCCCATAAAAAGCTGAGCCGGTGAGTGCAGCAACGACTATTGTTGCCCAAACCATGTCGATATTCATCCGGCCAACTTCGGTATTGATGCGAAAACCCATGCCGACGATCGGCGTACCGAAAAATTCCGCAACTATTGCTCCAATCAGTGCGAGTGTCGCATTAATTTTCAGAGCGTTAAAAATGAAGGGTAGTGCAGCGGGCAGGCGCAATTTCAGCAGCGTTTGTAGCGGCGAGGCACCATAGGTTTTCATCAGGTCGAGTTCTATTTCTCCCGACGCCGCTAAGCCTGCATTGGCATTCACCAGCATCGGGAAAAACGTCATGATGACCACCACGGCCGCTTTCGATTGCCAGTCAAAACCGAACCACATAACCATGATTGGCGCGACGCCAACAATTGGCAGTGCCGAGACAAAATTGCCCAGTGGCAACAATCCACGCTGCAAAAATGAGCTACGGTCTATCAATAGCGCCACCAGAAAGCCCCAAGAGCAGCCCAAGATGTAGCCAGCCAGCAATCCTTTCATCGTCTGGACAAAATCGGCACCCAATGTGGGAAGCGACGTGAACAACTTATGCCAAATACTTGATGGTGCAGGCAGAATGATCTGCGGCACGTGAAAACCCCAGATAACGCTTTCCCAAATACCGAGCAGAGTCGCGCCAAATATGATTGGCACCGCGAGATCGCTAATATGCTTACTCCATCCTTGCGCCTCGGTAACCTTCATTGTGGTTATCACTGCGGCCCAACCGATAGCCCAGATCATCAGAGTCGCAAGTATGGGGTTCATACGCGCGCCCCCATAGCTTTGCTGGTAAAGCGCTCAACGCCACCCACCAAAATAACCAAACCTGCGGCCACGCTCGCCGCTGCCAGAAGCGCGGCCCAAATCTGAATGGTCTGGCCGTAGTAAGAGCCTGCCAAAAGCCGCGCGCCAAGCCCGCCATCTTCAGATTTTGTAATTTCCGCCACCACCGCGCCGACCAGTGAAGCTGCAACAGCCACCTTTAAACTAGCAAACAAAAAGGGCACCGAAGAGGGCAGGCGCAGCTTAAAAAACGCCTGCAATCTTGAGGCGTGGTAGGTGCGCATTAGATCCATTTGCAGCAGATCCGGCGAACGCAAGCCCTTCACCATGCCAACTGTCACCGGAAAAAAAGAAAGATAAGCCGCAATAACCGCTTTGGGAACCACGCCGGTGATGTCGAACTGGTTCAAAATCACGACGATCATCGGCGCTAGCGCGATGATAGGAATGGTTTGACTTGCGACAATCCATGGCATCAGGCTTTTATCGA
>JAYVYB010000297.1:0-5255 GCA_043784625.1 Methylovirgula sp. | reverse complement strand
TCACCTCGCTGTCGTGGCACCGGTCGGTTCGTTGCGTGCGCTCCGCCTGGTGGTGACCGCCGCCCTGGGCATGACCCTGGTAGGTACCGCGGTGTCGGTTTGACGTTTGTTGTGTTGAATGGTGCAGACCATGCTAACCACCTACTTCCTTTTGGCGTTCATCTTCGGCTGCGGGCTTGCCGCGACCGCATTTGTGGTCTCTCACTGGTCGGATGGGGAGCTTGCCAAGGCCTTTACCGACTTTTTGTTTAAACTTGCGGTGATGGTGTTTGGTGTCTCGATAGGGCTGTTCGGTTTCTTCGGGCAAAAGTGGCTGGAAGATAAAAACACCCAAATTGACCAAGCCCGCGAAGCGTTAGGCAATCTCGATATTGTAAACACGCAGTACAATCTCGAAACTGAACACGCTTATTATCTCAATAGCCCGGGCTTTAATGATCTGCGAGAGCAATGCAAAGCTGAGATCGAAATCTCCAGCAAGGATCGCCACTATTGCAGCTCGTCCATAAAGGCCCGCTCAAGCGTCACCAACAGTGTGGTCATGAGTGCTTCGGACTATTTTGACTTCAACCCGCCTGCCAAATTCTATGATGGGTTCACCGCCAAAATCTATGAGCAGACATATTTAAAACGCGTCGCCAGCTCCCGCAATATTTCCGATCTTTTCAATAATTATGCCGAAATGGATGAGCGTTACGGCATTATGGTTGCGCGTATCAACGCCCTCAAGGATGCAGAAAAAGCCGTTGAAAGCCAATTGGCTGGTTTAGAGGCGGGCCCACCGACTAGCGTTGCCCCGTCGAAAAAGACTGTAAATTTTGAACCGCCACGCCTTAGAAAGCTGCGGGCAAACCTGGCTCCTGATGACAAAGACAGCGCGAAAATTACGAATGATGGTGTGTTGATATACGCCCACGATGTGTGCTGCACCGTCCAGCTCCTCAGCGAGGAATCGGGCAAGATTGCAACGATGGCTCAAAGCCAAGCCACTGCATTCTGCTCGATCCGGAGCGATATACGCGCGTCTCTCGATCAGTCGATTGACCCGATTGTAAAAGCACTGGCGCGTTCGCGTCTGGACGAAATTTACCAGCGAATCGACCAATCGATGCAATCCAAGGATTCTTGCAAATTCGTGCCAAGAACGGACGTCACTGAGTAGCGACGCCATGATGGCAGACAGGACGGATGCCCTACCCGCCGAACAGCTTTTCGAACAGGTTCTTTTCTTTTTTGCTGATCGGTGCGGTTTGCGGGCGGGGAGCGTTGTTTGGCACGTCGGCAGGCGGGATAAGCTCTGTTGTGTCCGGCACGGCGGGCCTGCGCAGCGAGGTGACCGGCGGCTTATCCTTAACAGAACTCGGTTGAGCAGGGATGTTCGCCTCTCCTGCGCGGTTAATGGTGAGCGGCCCGTTGGTGGGCAGAGGCTGGCTGGGCGGGCCATTGAGCGGGGTTGTGGTGTTCAGCGCTTCTGGCGGTGTGAGCGCATCAAGTCCGTTGCCATGCCAGATGCCGCCCGGCAGCGGCGAAACCGGCGTGCCCTGCAAAGCGGTTTTCATATAACGGCTCCAGATTTCCACCGGCAGATTTCCGCCCGAGGTCTTTTTGGTGGGCGAAGCATCGTCATTGCCCAGCCAAACGCCGGTGACCAAGGCGCTGGTGTAGCCGACGAACCACGCGTCACGATAATCCTGAGACGTGCCGGTTTTGCCAGCCGCCTGCCAGCCGGGCAGCTCGGCCTTGCGGGCGGTGCCGGTCAGCAGGGTTTCCTGCATCATGGTGTTCATCATCGCCACATATTGCGGATCGATAACGCGGCCAAAATTCGCGCCTTTGCGCAAATACAGCACCTTGCCGTCGGTTGTGCGCACCTTGTTGATAATATGCGGCTGAACGCCGATGCCGCCATTGGCGAAAGGGGCGTAGGCGCTGACCAGTTCCAGCGGTGAAACTTCCGATGTGCCCAGCGGCAGCGAGGCATTGGGCTGCAATTCCGATTGAATGCCCAGGCGATGCGCGGTTTTAACCACAATTTTGGGCGTTACTTCCTGCCCCAGCCGCACCGCAACTGTGTTCAGCGACAAGGATAAAGCCTTGGTCAGGGTGACATTGCCGAAATATTCGTGGCTGTAGTTTTCCGGCTGCCAACCTTTGACGCTTAGAGGACCATCTTCACGCAAGGTGTCCGGGGTCAGGCCATGTTCGAGCGCTGCCAGATAGACAAACGGCTTGAATGAAGACCCCGGCTGGCGCTTGGCCGAAACGGCCCGGTTAAACTGGCTGTCGGCGTAGTTTCTGCCGCCCACCAGTGCCTTGATGCCGCCATTGGCATCCATGGAGACCAGCGCGCCCTGCGAAACGCCGAATTTTCCGCCCTTTAGGTCGAGCTCTTCGGTGAGGGCTTTTTCCGCCGCCATCTGCATGGCTGGTGCCAGCGAGGTGGAAACAATGATGTCGTCATCAATCGCGCCGACCGTATCGTCGAGTGTATCCATGACATAATCAGCGACATAATTGATGGTTCCAGCCCCCTCTTCGCGCACGGCTTTGGCGGGGCGGGACAGTGCCAGCTGCGCCATGGGTTCGGTGATGTAGCCTTCTTTGGCCATGGCGGTGATGACCTGCGCGGCGCGTTCTGATGCGCCTTCCGGGTTGCGGTTTGGTGCCAGTTTGGTGGGGGCCTTCATCAGGCCGGCCAGAGTGGCGGCCTCGGAGAGCGAGACCGAACGGGCGCTTTTTCCGAAATATTTGCGCGACGCCGCCTCGACACCATAGGCGCCGGAGCCAAAATAAACCCGGTTAAGATAGAGCTCTAAAATCTGGTCTTTGGAATATTTATGCTCAAGCCAAACCGCCAGGATTGCTTCTTGCACCTTGCGCGACAGCGTGCGCTCCTGGGTGAGGAACAGGTTTTTGGCGAGCTGCTGCGTTAGCGTGGAGCCGCCCTGAGCGCCGCCCTTGCCGGTGACATTGTGTAAAACCGCGCGGCCGATGCCCAACGGATCGATACCGAAATGATGATAAAACCGCCGGTCCTCAATAGAAACAAAGGCTTTTGGCAGATAGGCGGGTAATTCGCCGAGGCGGATGGCGGGGCCACCGGAATCGCCGCGGTTTACAATCAAGGAGCCATCTTCGGCCATGATTGCAATGTTGGGCGGGCGCTTGGGGATGGCGAGCTGGTCAATGGGTGGCAATTGCGCGCCATAATAAATCACAATACCGGCAACAGCGATGGCGGCCCAAAGCCCCATCAAAAACAACCAATAGAACAAAATGCCCCAGATTGAGCGGCGCTTTTTCTGAAAACGCCAGGTTTCCCGTGTGCCATCGCGGGCATTTTGGCGGTCGTCGGATTTTGAACGATTTTTGCGGGGCGCAGGTTCAGACTTTACAGCGCGGCGCGGCACAGGCTTTACCGGCTCATAATCTTCATCATCATCGCTGTCGTCAGGCTCAAAATCATGATCACGGGTGGCGCGCATGTCCGGCGCACGCCTTTTGCGCGGTTCGTCATCGAAGCCGGGCTCCACCCGCCCGCGTCCGTTGCCTTTGCCCCCACGCGCCATAAATGAAGCCTTGTTTATTTGGTTGTTTGCTGGAGTATAATCGCGGCGGTTTAAGGGCTGGTTAAGGTTTCTAAAAGGCAAATTCAACAATTTGAGTGAAAATTATGGGCGCAACTTTCCTGCCGCGCCGCTTTGCCTCTTGCGCTGAGAGCTTTGAACGGCCAAAGTTTGCCCCCGCGTTTCGTGTCAGTTTTAATGGATTTTGTGATGAAAGTTACCCTTGAACGTTCGGCTTTGCTCAAAAGCCTCGGCCATGTTCACCGCGTTGTCGAGCGCCGCAACACCATTCCAATTCTGTCAAACGTCTTGATCACCGCAGAAAACGGCCAGCTGGCGCTGAAGGCCACCGATCTTGATCTTGAAATATCCGGCGCTGTTCCAGCCGATGTGGCGCAGCCGGGCGCGACCACGGTTCCGGCACACACGCTGTATGAAATCGTTCGCAAACTGGCTGACGGCGCGCAAGTAACACTGGAAATTGCCGGTGATGCCGGGCAAATGCTGATCCGGTCAGGCCGGTCGCGCTTTAACTTGCAGGCTTTGTCGGAGGGTGACTTCCCCAAGCTGAGCGCCGGAGACCTTACGCACCATTTCACACTTGGCGCGGCAGACCTTAAAAAGCTGATCGAAAAGACCCAGTTTGCCATTTCCAATGAAGAAACCCGTTATTATCTCAACGGCATTTATCTACACACGCTTGATGTGAGCGGCACCACGATGTTGCGCGCAGTGGCCACCGATGGCCATCGTCTGGCGCGCGTGGAACTGCCCGCGCCGGGCGGAGCCGCAGGAATGCCGGGCATTATTTTGCCTAAAAAGGCGGTGGCTGAAATCCAGAAGCTGATTGAAGCGCCGGATTCCGAAATTCTGGTTGAGCTTTCCACAACCAAAGCGCGCTTTACCTTTGGCGCTGTGGTGCTGACAACCAAGCTGATCGACGGCACATTTCCTGATTATGGCCGCGTAATTCCGGCAAATAACGAAAAACGTCTGATTGTGGACCGCGCCAGCTTTCGCGCTGCCGTTGACCGCGTGTCGACAATATCTTCCGAGCGCGGGCGCGCGGTGAAGCTTTCGCTGGGCGATGGCAAGCTGGTGCTTTCGGTGACTAACCCTGAAAGTGGTTCGGCCACTGAAGAGGTTGAGGTGGATTACGATGCTGCCCCCATCGATATTGGTTTCAATGCGCGCTATTTGCTCGATATTTCGGAGCAGTTGGAAGGCGATACGGCTTTGTTCAAGCTCTCTGATGCCGCCTCACCCACCATTGTGCTTGATCGCGAAGGCGCTGCCGCGCTCTATGTCTTGATGCCGATGCGGGTTTAGCGGGCGCTAACGGGCAAGAGCGCAGCGCAGCGGCGTTGCAAGTCGATGTCCTTTTGGTCGATTTTATGGCATGACATCGGCTATGCCCGATCAAGCCCTCCGAATCATGCCAGACGCCGATGCGCCGCAGAACTCCAGCGTATCTCGCCTGATTCTGTCGCAGTATCGCTCCTATGCGGCACTGGACATGGCCCTCGATGCGCAGATGGTGGTTTTGCACGGAGCCAACGGCGCCGGAAAAACCAACATTCTGGAGGCTTTGTCGCTGCTCTCGCAAGGGCGCGGGCTGCGCCGGGCTGATTTGCGCGAGTGCGCGCGCGAAGGCGGCCCCGGCGCGTGGAGCATTTCTGTTGAAGTGGG
>JAYVYB010000296.1:0-2003 GCA_043784625.1 Methylovirgula sp. | reverse complement strand
GGCCAGCGCATTATCCTGACGCAGATAGAGCGACAGCCGCAAATAGATGATTGACGCCATCTCATCGCCCTGCTGCCCACCGGCCGCCCCGAGGCCATACAGCACTTCGGCAGCGCCGTCCTGAACCGAATTGATCAAGCTTGGCAATGCCTTACCGGCTTTGAGATCGGCCATGGCGCGCACAACAATCGGATGGCGCGGCAGCAATTTATCAAAGCTTTCGTAGAGCTTCAAAGCGCCGTCAGTGTCGGTTTTGGACATAAGCCGGGCGAAGCTGTCCACCAGCCGCAAGGTTTTGGCATCGGCACCGTAGGCGGTGCGCAAACGAGCAATGGCAGCCTCGTGATTTCCAGCTAACTCATTGATCATGCTGACATGATAGTCGCGGAAAATTTGCAAACCGCGATCATTGAGCTTTTCAACTTGCGCCAGCGCGCTTTTGGTACGGCCCCTGCCCGCCTCTGCCCAAGCCGACAAAAGTACGGCAGTGGCGTCGCGGCTGGCGGCAATTTCCTTGGCCAAATATTGCTTGGCAGTGTCATATTTTTTATCGTGGATAGCTTGCACAGCGAGGGCGAGGCGGGCGAGGCCCGACTTTGGATTAACCCTAAGCTCTTGTTTTGCAATGGCAAAAGCCGCATCCATGTCGCCATTGGCCAAGGAAGCCAAAAAACCGCGCTCGATCAATTCGCGATTTTTAGGATCATCGCGCAACGCTTCCTGAAAAAACGTCGAAGCGGCAAAAGTGTCTTTATCGGCGCTGGCAACGAGAGCTGCGAGATAATTTCCGGCGCGGGTGTCGCCCACCTCAAAAGGTGTGGCAATGGCCAGCGATTCGCGGGCATGAACGGCGGAAAAGCCCAGAAGAGGCAAAAAAACACCAGCAAAAACAAGCTTATAGGACAATTTTGCCAAGGGGCACCCTTTCAACGGGTCAAAACATATATGTGGGGCTGAGATAGTCCGCAGCCAAGGCCGCATGTCAAGTTTTTGCGCGGAATTTTGGCAATTATTAGCCCGCGCCCGCATTGGCGCGACACTGCTATTAGCCCGCGCCCGCATTGGCGCGACACTGCGGCATCGCAAAAAGGCGCGCCAGCTCACAATGCGTAGCTCAAGACTAAACAAACGATGGCGCAACACGGCCAGAAAGCGGTCAAAGCTGGCCAAGGGGAAAAGCGGCCTTTTACCCACGCTTGATACTTGCAAAAAAGCGCCTGTCTGCGTTCCATCCCCCTTGTGAGCCGCGCTGTCCCGTGGTTGATTGCAAGTTGAACAGGGGCAAAGGTCATGCGAATGGGCAGTTTTACCGGACTGGTTTTTGGTGGATTTGTCACGGCCAGTTTGGCGGCATCATCGGCGATGGCTTTCGGGCGGAATAGCGCGCCGCTTTTCGCACTTCACACTGACGACCCTCGCGTTTTTTCCGTCGCCATGAACCCTGTTTGCGAAGAGTTGCGAAGGGAAATGACGGCGGCCGAGACCGCAACAGACAAACTCGATGCGCTGTTACCCACACCGCCCGCAACCCAGTGGGAGCCAAATTCGCCGCAAGCCAAAGCTTTGTGTGACGGATTTCGTGAGATATCGAACCATTCCGGCAAGGTTCTGACGCTGAGCAAAACCGCCATCGATGTTTGCAAAGGCACAGAGATGGAAACCTCACCGGAGGATTATGACCGAGCCAAAGCTATGGCGGGCGCGATGGACAAAAACATCGCTGCCAGCTGTGGCGGGAAATAATCGAACACCGCGACGCTTACTTAGCGGCGTTGCAAAGCTTGGGGCTGGTTGAGTGCCGTATCGAAGTTAACCCACTCTTGGACAGGGTTCTGGGCGCGGTGAGTTTTGACAGTTTTCGTCCGGCCACACTCTCTGCGAAAAAGGCGAGGTTGCATTAGGCATCGCCCTTTAACCATCCTTATTTTCCCCACGCCTTTTTGAGTAAAGCGTCCAATGCCAGTGGCCCCGGGCCAAATTTGATCAAATACAGCAACGCCACG
>JAYVYB010000295.1:0-1595 GCA_043784625.1 Methylovirgula sp. | reverse complement strand
ATGAATAATGTAGTGCATGGCGTTCACAATCTCGTTTTAATTTCAGGAGGGAATGATGCGCTGCGCCCGCAATTCGTCGAACACATCAAAGAAACTGCGGGAGGTTTGTTGGTAGGCGGTAAAGCCCAGTGTCCGGCTGTTGGCCATATCTGTGAAGCATTCAAGCGTCCGGCCCAGATCAGCGTCGCTGTGCCACCAAGAGGCAAGAGTGTTAACCGCGATGTCCTGCAGACCGTGCTTGGCAACGATTTGTGCCCAAATAGCCGGAGCATCCGCCATCTGCTCCTCAAGCGGAACAGGATGACCCGGATATTCGCCAACCGGCAGACCGAAATAGTCGGCAATCTGCTGCCACAGCCAGGTCCATCTGAAAACATCGCCATTAACGATATTGAACGGCATGTTCGCCGCCGCCGGTGTGGTTGACGCCCAATGCAATTGAGCCGCAAGCACACGCGCATCGGTGACATCAGCAACAGCATGATACTGCTCCGGCGAACCCGGATATACGAACGGCCGTCCGGTGTGGCGGCAGATGGAGGCATAGACCGCCAAGGTAACTGCCATATTCATGGCGTTGCCGACACAAACTCCGATCATCGTATGGGGTCGGTGCACTGACCATGAAAAGCCCATTTTCTGAGCCATCTCAAACAGGACATCTTCCTGAGCGTAGTAAAAATTTGGTCCCGGCAACCGCGGGCTGCTTTCCAGAAACGGCGTGTAGGGTTTTACCTTGGCATAATCATCGAACGACCCGAGGTAGTGCTTCAGGCCCGTCACCAGCGCCGCATGCCTGACAGGTGCACCGGCAAGTCCGTTAAACAGGTTGCGGATCATGCCGGCATTTACGCGGACGTTTTCTTCCTCGGTCGCTTGCCGCGACCACGAACAGAAGAACACATGAGTCACGTCACCAGCCTGCGCAAGCGCGCTCATACATGCTGCTGCGTCGGCAAGATCAACCGCGATATGACGGTCAGACCATGGGAGCTTCACCGGGGTGCGGGACACACTGACCACGGTCCAGCCCAACGCTTTGAGATGACGCCCCGTGTAACTGCCGGAAAGTCCGGTTGCTCCAACGATAAGGGCTATTGATTGCTTGGTCATTGAGTAAGGGTTCGTTTCTGGCATAGTTGAAAGGAGTGAGCTTGGGCGGACGCGGCACAACTATCAGGGGGATCTGTCCGGTCTCTGTGGTAAGCAGCCATTGTGTCTCCTCCCTGTTGCGCCAACGTATAGGCTGGTTGTCTGATCGCTTCGCTGTTCGCAGTAAGAATATTATCGAACATTCAAAACCGGGGTCGGGCTGAATTATCCGGATCGGATAAATTAGACAAAGCCATATCAGCCGCTCCATTCCACCGCGAAAGCACTTTGCGCGAAAGCACTTTGCGCGAAAACACTTTGATTGTGCATTCTGCTCCGCTGATGAACAGATCAACTAAAGGCGTTGTCATTCACGTTGCCAAACACGGCGGATATCTTTGCAGGCCTTGAGATTTAAACTGCTGATCAATCGCCTGCGCCGGACAGATTTGGCTTGATAGGAGGGGAGGCATCGGGCCAAGATCAGCGACGTCGCCAGCCCC
>JAYVYB010000294.1:0-1565 GCA_043784625.1 Methylovirgula sp. | reverse complement strand
ATGAATAATGTAGTGCATGGCGTTCACAATCTCGTTTTAATTTCAGGAGGGAATGATGCGCTGCGCCCGCAATTCGTCGAACACATCAAAGAAACTGCGAGAGGTTTGTTGGTAGGCGGTAAAGCCCAGCGTCCGGCTGTTGGTCATATCTGTGAAGCATTCAAGCGTCCGGCCCAGATCAGCGTCGCTGTGCCACCAAGAGGCAAGGGTGTTAACCGCGATGTCCTGCAGACCGTGCTTGGCAACGATTTGTGCCCAAATAGCCGGAGCATCCGCCATCTGCTGCTCAAGCGGAACAGGGTGACCCGGATATTCGCCCACCGGCAGCCCGAAATAGTCGGCAATCTGCTGCCACAGCCAGGTCCATCTGAAAACATCGCCATTGACGATATTAAACGGTGTGTTCGCTGCCGCCGGTGTCGTTGCCGCCCAATGCAATTGAGCCGCAAGCACACGCGCATCGGTGACATCAGCAACAGCATGATACTGCTCCGGCGAGCCTGGATATACAAACGGCCGTCCGGTGTGGCGGCAAATGGAAGCATAGACCGCCAAGGTAACTGCCATATTCATGGCGTTGCCGACACAAACCCCGATCATCGTATGGGGCCGGTGCACCGACCATGAAAAGCCCATTTTCTGAGCCATCTCAAACAGGACATCTTCCTGAGCATAGTAAAAATTTGGTCCCGGCAACCGCGGGCTGCTTTCCAGGAACGGCGTGTAGGGCTTGACCTTGGCATAGTCATCGAACGACCCGAGGTAGTGCTTCAGGCCCGTCACCAGCGCCGCATGCCTGACAGGTGCGCCCGCAAGTCCGTTAAACAGGTTGCGGATCATACCGGCATTTACGCGGACGTTTTCTTCCTCGGTCGCTTGGCGCGACCACGAGCAGAAGAACACATGAGTTACGTCACCAGCCTGCGCAAGAGCGCTCATACATGCTGCTGCGTCGGCAAGGTCAACCGCGATATGGCGGTCTGACCATGGCAAGTCCACCGGGGTGCGGGAGACACTGACCACGGTCCAGCCCAACGCTTTAAGATGACGCCCCGTGTAACTGCCGGAAAGTCCAGTTGCTCCAACGATAAGGGCTATTGATTGCTTGGTCATTGAGTAAGGGTTCGTTTCTGGCACAGTTAAAAGGAGTGAGCTTGGGCGGACGCGGCACAACTATCAGGGGGATCTGTCCGGTCTCTGTGGTAAGCAGCCATTGTGTGTCCTCCCTGTTGCGCCAACGTATAAGCTGGTTGTTTGGTCGCTTCGCTGTTCGCAGTAAGAATATTATCGAACATTCAAAACCGGGGTCAGGCTGAATTATCCGGATCGGATAAATTAGACAAAGCCATATCAGCCACTCCATTCCACCGCGAAAGCACTTTCATTGTGCATTCTGCTCCGCTGATGAACAGATCAACTAAAGGCGTTCTCATTCACTTTGCCAAACACGGCGGATCTCTTTGCAAGCCTTGAGATTTAAACTGCTGATCAATCGCCTGCGCCGGACAGATTTGGCTTGATAGGAGGGGAGGCATCGGGCCAAGATCAGCGACGTCGCCAGCCCC
>JAYVYB010000293.1:0-7078 GCA_043784625.1 Methylovirgula sp. | reverse complement strand
AACACGCCCGGTGAAGTGACAATCGAGCTGTTGCCGAAAGTCAGCGAGTATCTTTCGCTGATCATGACATTGATTTTCGCCTTTGGTATCGCGTTTCAGCTGCCGGTTATTTTGGTGCTGCTGGGGCAGATTGGCGTGATCGACTCGAAATTTCTCGCCACCAAGCGGCGCTATGCCATTGTCATCATTACCGCCATTTCCGCAGTTTTGACGCCGCCGGACGTCATTTCAATGTTTTCGCTGATGGTTCCGATGCTCATTCTGTATGAAGGCGCGATTTTGGTGGTGCGCTGGATGGAGAAGGCGCGGGCCAAGGCCGTTGTTCCCGGTGCGTAAACTCTGTTCTGGTCGCTGACCCATGCCGGCACGCCACATAGCGCTCGCGGTGCTGTTTTCTATTTTGGTTGGCCTTGGCTTTCCCGCCGTTAAGATTGGCATGACCGAAGCACCACCGCTGTTTTTGACGGCGATGCGCTTTTCTCTTTCGGCAATTCCGGCAGTTTTCCTGATTCGCAAGCCAAATGCACCTTGGAGCGCGATTTGCCTCTACGGGCTTTTCATCGGGGTTATGCAGTTTGGCCTGTTGAATTCTGCCATTTTTCTGGGATTTCCCTCCGGGCTCTCATCGTTGGTGATGCAGATGCAGGTGTTTTTCACCATTTTGCTGGCCTTTGTGTTGCTGAAAGAGCGCCCCGCACCCGCGCAAATCCTAGGTGCTTTGATCGCGTTTTGCGGCATTGTGGTTATCGGCGCGGGCAGGGCGCAACTCAGCTCATCTGCGGGGGCAGGCTTGCTCGGCTTCGTGCTGCTGCTGGCGGCAGCCCTGTCTTGGGGTTTTGGCAACTTGGTCGCCAAAAGCCTCAAGGGCGTGAATATGTTCGCTTTCACGATCTGGACCGGACTGGTCTCTCCGCTGCCACTGCTCATCTTGTCTTATTTTATCGAAGGTGCCTCCGCTTGGCACGCATTGGCCGAATTGAAACCCGCCTTTGTCGGCTCTGTGGTCTATATGGCCTTTGGTGCCACGCTCACAGGATTTGGCATTCTCAACTGGTTGCTGTCGCGCCACCCCGCCGCGCAGGTGATGCCCTTCGCCTTGCTTATCCCGATTGTCGGGTTCCTATCCGGCGTAATTCTGTTTAACGAGACGCTGCATATGAGCGAAATTATCGGCGCAGGCTTGATATTCCTTGGGCTAAGCGTAAACGTCTTTGGAAATAGAGTCTGGGCTGTTTTGCGGCCCTCGAGCTCCCTTTAGGGGCGCGGCCGCTAGACTGACGTGAGGGTTAAATGTTTGATATTAAGTGGATCAGGGACAATGCGGCCGCTTTTGATGAAGGCCGTAAAAAGCGCGAGCTGGAGCCGCTAAGCGCCCGTCTACTGGCTCTCGATGATATCCGCCGCGCCGCCATTGCCCAAAATCAGGCCGCGCAAGAGCGTCGCAACGCTGCGTCCAAAGAAATTGGCCAAGCTATGGCCAAAAAAGACATTGCCCGCGCCGATGAATTGAAGGCCGAAGTGGCAGCGCTCAAGGATAAAACCGCAAGTTTTGAGGCCGAAGAAAAGACCGCAATTGAGTCCCTTAACAAGGCCTTGGGTGAAATTCCCAACCTTCCGCTTGAAGACGTGCCGGTTGGCGCGGATGAGCACGGCAATGTTGAAAAGTCGGTTCACGGTTCCAAGCCCGCTTTCACCTTCGCACCAAAAGAGCATTTTGATCTTGGCGAAGCCTTGGGCATGATGGACTTTGACACCGCCGCTAAAATTTCCGGCGCAAGATTTGTTGTGACCAAAGGCTCGCTCGCCCGCATGGAGCGCGCTTTGGGTCAATTTATGCTGGACCTGCACACCGATGTGAACGGCTACACCGAGGTGAATCCGCCTTTGATGGTGAATTCGGATGCGGCCTACGGCACAAACCAACTACCGAAATTTAGAGACGATTTGTTCTCGACTTTAAAATCTGAAATGGATGGAACGAGCCGAAGCGATATTGAGGAGATGTTGGTTTGCCGTTTCGAGAATATTACGCGAGATGCGCTCAAGGGTTTTCCTGATGGTATTGCTCCCGGCATGGTTGAGCGGTTTGCCGAAATTGTGAGCCAGGCTGCGCGTGCACCAAAAGAAGTGATGGAAGGTGTTATTGATCCTCAGTCCCGCCTCTGGCTCATCCCCACTGCGGAAGTGCCGCTCACCAACCTTGTTCGTGAATCCATCCTTGAAGAAACCGCTCTGCCTATCCGCGTCACCGCGCTCACGCCGTGCTTCCGCGCTGAGGCAGGCTCTGCCGGGCGCGACACGCGCGGCATGATCCGCCAGCACCAGTTCACCAAGGTTGAGCTGGTCTCGATCACCACGCCGGAGCAATCGCAAGCCGAACACGCCCGCATGTTGGCCAGCGCCGAAATGGTGCTGCAAAAACTCGGCCTGCATTATCGGGTTATGACACTTTGCACTGGTGATATGGGCTTTGGCGCGCAAAAAACCTTCGATATCGAAGTGTGGTTGCCGGGGCAAAATAAATTCCGCGAAATTTCGTCCTGCTCTGTCTGCGGGGATTTTCAGGCGCGCCGCATGAACGCCCGCTATCGCCCCACAGGCGAAAAGCAAACCCGCTTTGTCCATACGCTGAACGGCTCCGGCTTGGCCGTTGGCCGTACTCTGGTGGCGGTTTTGGAAAATTATCAGAACGAGGATGGCTCTATCACGGTGCCGGACGTTTTGCGGCCCTACATGGGCGGCGTTACCAAGATCGAAAAGAAGTAACATGCGCATTTTGCTCACCAATGACGATGGCATCAACGCTCCCGGGCTCGTGGTTCTCGAGAAAATCGCGCGGCAACTGTCGGATGACGTAACGATTGTGGCGCCGGAGCTTGACCAATCCGGCGTATCGCATAGCTTTTCGCTGAATGACCCCCTGCGGCTGCGCAAGGTGCGCGACCATGTTTATGCCGTAAAGGGCACCCCGACAGACTGTGTTTTGATGGGCGTCCGCCATGTCTTGAAAGACAAAAAGCCGGATTTGATCCTGAGCGGAGTCAATCACGGTCAAAATGCCGCCGAAGATGTAACCTATTCAGGCACCATAGCAGGGGCCATGGAAGGCACCCTGCTTGGAATACCCTCCATTGCGCTGAGCCAGGCCTATGGCTCGCTGGGCACGCGCCATTCGCTACACTGGGATAATGCTGAAGTTTATGGCGCGGACCTTATCCGCAAGATCATGCTTGAAGGCATTCCCGAGGGAATTGTCATCAATATCAATTTCCCCGATTGTAAGCCGGAGGACATGAAGGGCGTTGCTGTTTGCGTGCAAGGCCGGCGTGTGGGCGCTGAAGTCAATATTGATGAGCGGCGCGACGGTCGCAACAACCCGTATTTCTGGCTGGCTCTGACGCGGGCGGATTTTCAATATGAGCACGGAACAGACTTGGAAGCTTTGGCTAACAAGAAGATCGCGGTTACCCCGCTTAAACTTGACCTGACGGACGAGCCGACACTCACGAAATTCGCCATCGCCTTGATGTAAACAAGGTTGGTTATGACAGACGAGGAACGCCTTGCATTTGTGATGAAGCTGCGCGCGCGCGGCATTCGTGACACCAATGTTCTGCGCGCGTTAGAAACCATACCCCGCGAACTGTTCGTGCCACGGCGTTACAGCGATCTGGCGGGGAAAGACGTGGCCTTGCCGCTATCTTGCGGCCAAACCACGCCCTCTCCTTATGAAGTGGCGCGACTTATTGAAACGCTGCAAGTTGCCCCTGCGCATAGGGTGTTGGAAATAGGCACGGGGTCCGGCTTTATTAGCGCAATTCTGGCAAAACTGGCGCAGGAAGTTGTCTCGATAGAGCGTTTTCAGGCCCTAGCGCTGGAGGCTAAGACACGTCTCGCCGCTCTGAAGCTCAAAAATGTAAAGGTGCTTTGGGCCGACGGGCTCAACCTTGGGCCTGAGTTCGGCTTATTTGACCGTATTCTTGTCAACGGCGTCGTTGCCAAAGTGCCCCCGAGCCTGCTGGGCGCGCTCGCAGTCAACGGGCGCTTGGTGGC
This sequence comes from Methylovirgula sp., assembly GCA_043784625.1. Classification (GTDB taxonomy): domain Bacteria; phylum Pseudomonadota; class Alphaproteobacteria; order Rhizobiales; family Beijerinckiaceae; genus JANXSV01. Next base: position 3,025 of record JAYVYB010000293.1, on the reverse strand, counting down.
GGCGCGCCCGGCAACAGCCAACGAAACGCCGCACCTGTTCGCTCTTGTGCATGACGAAGCCGGAAATTATGCGCAAACTCAGCTCGGTTTTATCCGCGCCACGCCAATGGTTGAGGGCGTCTCGAAGGCCCTTTGAGTTTTATTTGGCAAATTCTAGCGAAAATTTGAAAATTTGATTCATCATAAACCTAACCTTAACGGACTGCCCGCATATTAACCCTATTCGTAGCGTATGAGTGGGTGGGTATAGTCGATGAGTAAATTAGTCGCGTCAAATTGCTGGCAGCTTGCCATGCGCACAGCCGTAACCGGATTGACCTTGAGCCTGCTTTCAGGCTGTTCTTCGGATGTTTCCCGGTTTTCCAATCCCTTTTCAAACCCCTTTGCGTCAAGCGCCTATGCCGCTGACAACACACCCACCGGCGATATTCCAGCCGTAAAGCGCAAGCTGCCAAAATCGGTCGTATCTCGCGCTTTGCCTGCGCCAACGAAGGCAGCCACGCTTGCCAAGCTTGCTGCGCCAGTGGACGCAACCCCGACAGGTTCGGTTGTGAAACATGTTACTTCTGCCGGAGCAGGCGGATGGAGCTTGGCTGGCGGCACACCCATCGTAGCAGCAAATGGCGAAACCGCCGCAATGCTTTCGCGCCGGTATGGCGTTCCAGAAACAGCATTGCTGAGCGCCAACGGTTTCAACACGGCCGCACAGATCCAACCCGGAACACGTTTGGTTGTGCCTGTTTACAACGCAGGAACATCTGCTGCGAGTTCTGCTGCAGTTGTGAAATCAGCGCCGAAAATTGCACCTGTCGCGGCAGCAAAAGTTGCACCGAAATTGGTTGCTCATGCACCCGCAAAGCCAAAGTTGCAGTTTGTTAAAGGCGCTCAACCGGCTCACGCTCTGCCTGTGGCCAAAGCCACAGCGGCCAAACCAATCGCGATTGCCAGCGCGCAAAAAGTTCACGTTATCAAGGCGATTGCCAACAAGCCTCAGCTTGCCTCGAAAGCGGCACCGACAGTTGTTGCGGCGGCTAAGCCTGTATTGAAGCCTGTGGCAGCGAAGCCTGTTCAGGTCGCGGCTGCGGTCGCTCCAAAAGCATTGACGAAGCCAGCGGCCACTCCTGCGATTGTTGATACCACCCCGACAGCCAGCTTAGCTCCAAGCGCCGCCAAGCCGGAAATTGCCGCCACTGCTCCGGTGGTTGCAGAGGCAAACCCGGAATTCCGCTGGCCGGCGCGCGGCCGCATTATCCAGAGCTTCAAGTCTGGCGGCAATGACGGCATCAACATTGCGGTGCCGGAAGGCACTTCGGTGAAAGCGGCCGAAGGCGGCGTGGTTGCCTATTCGGGCAGCGAGCTGAAGGGATACGGCAATCTGGTTTTGATTCGTCACCCGAACGGCTTTGTCTCCGCCTATGCCAACAATGGAGAATTGCTGGTAAAGCGCGGTGATCAGGTCAAGCGCGGTCAAATCGTCGCAAAATCCGGTCAGACCGGAAACGTGGCCAGCCCGCAGCTGCACTTTGAACTGCGTAAGGGATCAACTCCGGTCGACCCGACAAACTATCTGGCAGGTCTGTAAGCAAAGTATCCGTAGCGCTGTTTTACGCGAGACACGAAAAATGCGCTGCGTCAGTGGCGGGGTCCCAAGAACGGCCCCGCCGCATTTATGTTACGGCCCCGCCGCATTTATGTTACGGCCCCGCCGCTTTAAGTTACGGCCCCGCCGCTTTTCAGGTTTAAGATGGGATATCGATGCTGCTCTGCAAAAGCGCAGGCATTCGATTTTGGTCAGGCTGTAGTCTGTCCCAGCCGCCCGGCAATATCTTGCACAAATTGCCACGCAGTTCGCCCGGAGCGGGCCCCTCGCGTCGCTGCCCATGCAATCGCCTCGGTTTGCAGCGCAGCTTGGTCAATCTTTAGCTGGAAATAATCCGCATAACCCTGCACCATCGCCAAATACTCCTCTTGGGAACATTTGTGAAATCCAAGCCAAAGCCCGAAACGATCCGAAAGCGACACCTTTTCCTCTACTGCCTCGCCAGGATTTATGGCGGTGGCGCGCTCATTGTCCATCATGTCACGCGGCAGAAGATGGCGACGGTTGGAGGTTGCATAGAACAAAACATTGGCCGGGCGCCCTTCAATGCCGCCTTCAAGCACTGCTTTGAGCGATTTGTACGAGGTATCATCGCCGTCGAAGGACAAATCGTCACAAAATACCAAAAACCGAAAGGGTGCGTCCCGCAAATTTGCCATCAAAGCGGGAAGTGACTCAATATCTTCACGGTGAATTTCAACGAGCTTGAGCTTGGGCAGCTTCGTAGCGGCTAAATCCGCATTTACGGCAGCATGTGCCGCCTTCACGAGCGAAGATTTGCCCATTCCGCGCGCGCCCCACAAAAGCGCATTGTTCGCGGGCAGCGCCTTGGCAAATCTGGAGGTGTTTTCCAGCAACAGATCACGTACACGGTCAATACCCTGCAACAGGAACAGCTCAACGCGATTTACGCTTTGAGCCGGCGACAAGGCGCCCGTTTTTGCGTGCCAAACAAAAGCATCGGCCTGCGAAAAGTCCGGCACCGCAGGGGGCTCGCCGACACCGCTTTCAAGGGCAAGCGCGATGCGCTCCAGCGTCAGGAGCAGTCGTTGCGTCGTATCCATATCAAACCCCATGACTATCACTTGCAAGACCACCACCTGCAAGACCACCACTAGAAAGCCGCATTGCTGAAAACGCATTGGTCAATCGTACAAAGCCTTCGACATCGACTTCTTCCGCGCGCTTTTGCGGCTCGATTTGCGCCTGACTGAGCAGCGCTGCCACATCGACACCCAGCGATTTCAAGCTTTGGCGCAACATTTTCCGGCGTTGTCCAAAAGCAGATTGCGTTACTTGGCTTAAATGCCTGCCGTTACAGGGCAGGGGCGTGGCGCGCGGAATCAGTTGAACAACGGAAGATGTGACTTTTGGCGGCGGGGTGAAAGCGGAAGGCGGCACGTCGAATAATATCTTTGTTTCACA
>JAYVYB010000292.1:0-14318 GCA_043784625.1 Methylovirgula sp. | reverse complement strand
GATTTCGTGAAAAACAATTATAATGAAATTAACAAGTTAAACGGATCGATTCAGGTAGAAAAAAGCACCCGAAACGTTCACGACGCTTTTGCTAATGATTTTGACGAACCTGAAACCTATAAAGACTAACACCCCCACCCCTTATCCCTCCCCACAAGGGGGAGGGAGGTGCGCCCCCTCATTTCCCGATAGCGCAATAACCTTCTTGCAATCTGGCCATCTTCATATAAACATATCCTTATATTGAGTGAATAGTGGTCATTCATCGTGCGAGATACGTTTTAGGTGTTCCGCGTGATAACGGCTCCGGCAAGGATATGAGATGGCAGCGCAAGTTTTAGGCTCCACAAATGCGGTGTTGGCCGCCTTGGAAGCGGCGGGGGAGGCGACACGCCTGCGCCTGTTGCATCTGTTTGCCGAAGCGGAACTCACCGTCTCCGAACTGGTGGTGATTTTGGGCCAGTCGCAGCCGCGCGTGTCCCGCCACCTTAAACTGTTGCTGGAAGCCGGGCTGATTGAGCGCCACCGCGAAGGCGCATGGGCATTTTTCCGTCTTGCCGAGCGCGGCGTTGCGGCGCGGCTTGGGCATGACATTCTGGCGCGGCTTGACCCGCAAGACGCCGAACTTGCCGCCGACCGTGCCCGTCTGGCTGATGTGCGCCATGCCCGCGCCACGCAAGCGGCCAGCTATTTTGCCGAACATGCCGCCAATTGGCACGAGCTGCGCGCGCTGCACATTGCCGAAACCGATGTTGAGCAGGCGGTGTTGCGCCTATGTGGCTCCGGGCCGTTCCAGTCTGTGCTTGATCTTGGCACCGGCACCGGGCGGATGCTGGAGCTGTTTGCGCCGCTGGCCGCCCGCGCTGTGGGTGTTGATCAAAGCCCGGCCATGCTTGCCGTCGCCCGTGTAAATCTTGAAAAGGCCGGTCTACGCAATGTGCAATTGCGGCAGGGCGATCTGTATTCGTTGCCCGTGGAGCGCGATGCTTATGATCTGGTGATCGTGCATCAGGTGTTGCATTATCTGGATGATCCGGCGCGCGCCCTGCGCGAGGCGGCGCGGGCTTTGCGACCGCAAGGGCGCTTGGTGGTGGTCGATTTTGCCCCGCATTCCGAAGAGATTTTGCGCGATCAGCATGCGCACCGGCGTTTGGGCTTCGCGCCCAACGAGGTTGAAGGTTTCATGCGCGATGCCGGTTTGAACTCTGACGGCCATATCGATTTGAAATCGGCGGCGGCGAAGACCGGTGATCTGAAAACCAGCGCGGGCAAGTTAACTGTGTCTATTTGGGTTGGCCGCGATCCGCGCTTTATCGCCGATCTCACCAGCCGTGCGGAGGTTGCATAATGTCGCCGTTTTTAAGAGATGCACACGCTGAATCGCCCAGCTCGGTGCGGGTAAGTTCGTTGCGGCCAAGCCGCAACACATGGGGCACTGTGCGCGTGTCATTCGAATTTTTTCCGGCCAAAAACGCAGAAGCCGAACCTGCCCTGTGGGAGGCGATCAACCGCCTGACGCCGCTTCAGCCGGAATTTGTCACAGTAACCTATGGCGCGGGCGGCTCCACCCGCGAGCGAACCCACAACACTGTGGCGCGCATCGTGCGCGAAACCAACGTGCCGCCAGCCGCACATTTGACCTGCGTGGGCGCGACGCGTGAAGAAGTTGATGATATCGTACGCGGTTTTTGGGCCGCTGGCGTGCGCCGGATTGTGGCGCTGCGCGGCGATCCGCCGGGCGGGGTGGGCGCGCGCTATGAGCCATTTCCCGGAGGCTATCAAACCACCGCGGAACTGGTGGCCGGCATCAAGAAAATCGGCAATTTCAACGTCGCCGTATCCGCCTATCCGGAAAGCCATCCTGAAAGCGGGTCATGGCAGGCCGACATTGATGTGTTGAAGGCCAAGGTTGATGCCGGTGCCGACATGGCCATCACCCAGTTTTTCTTCGAGAATGATCTGTATTTCCGCTATCTGGACCGGGTGCGCGCCGCAGGAATTCCCATTCCGATCATTCCGGGCATCGTGCCGGTACAAAACTTCCGTCAAACCGCAAATTTTGCCCAAAAGACCGGCGCAAGCGTGCCGCAATGGCTGGCGGACAGGTTCGAGGGGCTGGATGATGACGCCTCAACGCGGCGCCTAATTGCCGCCGCCGTGGCAGCGGAACAAGTGATTGATCTGGTTGATCGCGGTGTGCAGGATTTTCATTTTTACACGATGAACCGCGCTGATCTGGTCTACGCCACCTGTCATCTTTTAGGGTTGAGGCCAAACGTGGCAGCGGCGGCTTAAGCGGTCTCCATCAACTGTTTCAGGGTTGCCAATGTCGATTTATCCGCCGCGCCGTCAACGCGCGCCGGGCGGAAATGGCGCTGAAACGCCGCGACAGTTGCCTCAAGTCTGGCGTCATAAACGCCATTGACCTCTACGCCATAGCCATAGCTTTGCAGCATGTGCTGTAGCGCCATCACCGGCGGGCCGAGCGTGCCTTTCGACATGGCAGCGCCGTCCGTGATGGGTGCGGGCGGGACAAAATGCCCCACACCCTCTGCGGCCAACGCGTGCCACGGAAAATTTTCGCCGGGGTCAACCTTGCGCCCGGGCGCAACATCTGAATGGGCGAGCACGTTGCGTTTGGGGATGGTATGCCGCGTGGTAATGTCCTGACATAAGGCGATCACAGCTGCAATTTGTGCGGGCGGGTAGGGCGGCGGCGCAAGCGTTTGCCCGTTAACTTCGGTGTGGCCGACATTGACGATTTCGATGCCGATGGACGCGGAGTTTATGTCGTGGTGTCCCGCCCAAGCGCTTTTCCCGGCGTGCCATGCGCGGCGGGATTCAAGTACAAGCTGGTCAATCGCCCCGTTTTCCCAAACAAGGTAATGGCAGGAAACTTCTGCGGAAGGGTGGCAAAGGCGCGCTAGGGCCGCCTGACCGGTTGCCATGCCGGTATAATGCAAAATCAACATATCAACAGGTTTATGGCGCTCGCCATGATTAGGCGAGGCCACAAATTTTTGTGCCAAATGTGAATCTGGCTTCAAATCTTACCGGTAATAAGCGCGGCAATATTCATTGCCGTAACGGTCATAACCGACTCGGGCGCAGGCGCGCTGCTGCGGAGCGGTTGCGCCGCCGATGATTGCGCCGCCAGCAGCACCGATAACGCCGCCAGCCAAAGCGCCGCCGAACTTACCTGTGGTTGCCGCGCCAATCGCAGTGCCGGCTGCGCCGCCGATCAGGGCGCCGCCAAGTGCGCGGTCTTGCGGATTGTTGCTGTTGCAGCCGCTAAGCGCGATGGCCGATGCCAAAGCCATGGAAACCAGAATTACTTTTCTCATGCTCGTTCTCCTGTTGTGAGCTTACAAACTCTTCTCTACCTCTTTACCGCTTCCGCGTGATGTGCGCCAGCGCATCTTAGCAACAACGCAGGGCCTGCAGTAAGGTTCCCGCATAATGGGATGGATACCCTAAATCGCGTTTCATGAACGCCTGATGAAGGCAATATCGCAAGAGCTGATAGGTTTGAACAGCGATATTTGTTTGATTGCGCCATTTGTAATGGCAAAATAATATTCCCGACATGCATCGCAAAGAATTCGCATTCGCACCGGTTCCATTGCAAAATTAAGAATTGAGCTTGCAATTTCTCAGCGTTTGATAATGAGAATACAGGATATTTACCGTCACCGCCTTTGAAGATATGGAATTTAAATTGCAACGCATTTTAGTCACGGGCGGGGCGGGGTTTCTCGGATCGCACTTGTGCGACCGGCTATTGCGAGATGGCGCATATGTCATTTGTCTGGACAACTTTTTTACGGGCCGGATCAAAAATATTGAGCATATGCAAACCAATCCGCGCTTTGAAGTGGTCGATCATGACGTTAGCCGACCATTCGCAATCGAAGTTGATGAGATCTACAATCTCGCCTGTCCTGCCTCGCCAATCCACTATCAATTTGACCCGATCCAAACCACTAAAACCAGCGTGCTCGGTGCGATCAACATGCTCGATCTGGCGTTGAAAAACCGAGCCAGAATTTTTCAAGCGTCAACTTCAGAAGTTTACGGGGATCCGCTCGTTCATCCGCAACCGGAAACTTATTGGGGCAATGTCAATCCCATCGGTCCGCGCTCGTGTTATGATGAAGGCAAGCGCTGTGCCGAGACGCTGTTTTTCGACTTTCATCGTCAGGAAAAACTGCGCATTAAAGTGGCTCGAATATTCAACACATACGGCCCTAAAATGTTGCCGGATGATGGTCGTGTGGTTTCGAATTTTATTGTGCAAGCATTGCAAAACCAAGACATCACGCTCTACGGTGATGGTTCAGCGTCGCGCTCGTTTTGCTATGTAGATGATATGATCGACGGCATAGTGCGGTTCATGAACTGTGGTGACGCAATCACCGGGCCGATCAACCTTGGCAACGCCGCCGAATTTACCATGCGAGAGTTGGCAAAGCTGGTTTTGGAACTCACGGGCTCGCGCTCTAAGCTGGCCTATTTACCGCTACCGCAAGACGATCCCAAGCAGCGCCGTCCGGATGACAGCTTGGCGCGCGCCTGCCTTGACTGGCAGCCGGAAGTTAACCTGCGCGAGGGACTCAAGCGCACAATTGCCTACTTCGATGCTTTACTGGAGCAGGGCTAAACAAATGTCTGCTGGACGCCCGTTCGACATAAGACCGCCAGATCAAGTGGCATTTGTGATTTTTAGTGCCAGTCTAACGCACGACACTCAGATGCAAGTGCTTGCTCTGTCGAAGCAATATCGCCGATGCCGAATTTATGTGATGACATTTGATTTGCCGCAGCTCGAGCTACCACCTGAGATTATCGTTACAGTCATTCCCGCCGGTTCGAAAGACCATAAGCAGCAATTGCGCCAATGCGCCGAGGGCATCGGCCTGCAATTGGCGCTCACCGAAGGGGCTCATACTGCAGTCCTGCTGCCGTTATCGCGTGACGCCGACAGTCTGGAACCTTTAATAAGGTCTGTTTTGGGGGGTGGTATTGATCTAATTTTAGACAGCGACCCTCAACACTGCGATCTGGCAATTTTAACGGACCGCGCTGCATTTATGGCCGGAATCTGGGCGCAAATTCCACAACAATGCGGTGATAAGCGTCGCGATATTCTCGGCCACATTGCGGCTAAGCTTGGCGCGCAAGTGGCGGTTCAAGGTGAGAGCGCTTCGCGCCCACCGCAACACTGGCAAACGCGCGTCACGCCATCGCAGGCACGTCTCATTGCACAAGCGACCGATATTGCGCTGCGCCCGCTGCCGCGCTTAAAGCCGCCGCCGCCAAAGTCCGTCGCTGTCATTACACCTTATTACAAAGAATCCACACAGATGCTGCGCCGGGCGCACGACAGCGTTTTAAAGCAAGGTGCAAATGTCCGGCATTTTATGATCGCCGATGGTTTTCCAAACGATGCGGTCAAATCCTGGGACGTCACCCATATCGCGCTTGGTTCAAGCCATGGCGATAATGGTAATACGCCGCGCGGAATTGGCGGAATGTTGGCTTTTGCGCAACAATTTGACGCTGTGACCTATCTTGATGCCGATAATTGGTTTGCCGACGGGCACATCAGTTCGATGTTAAAAAATCAACGGCAAACCGCAGCCTCAGTGATTTGCGCGCTACGCACGATCGTTCTTCCGGATGGAACTGTACTGTCACAACCGGATGCCGAAGATGTCAATCACAGCCACGTAGACACCAGCTGCATGATGATAACCCGCGAGCGGCAGTTTATGGCACATTTCTGGTCACAACTCCCGAAATTTTGTGGGCCGGTGTGTGATCGTTTTGCTTGGGCGATTTTAGCAAACCGCAAGGGCAACGCCTGGACTGACAAACAATCGGTGTTTTTTGAGTCCAACTACTCCGTACATTTTACAATGGCCGGCAAGTCAGTTCCAGAAAACGCACATGATTTGTCACCGAAGGCTTTCCGTGAATTGTCGTTTCCATCGCAAGAGTGGCGCGAACTGTTTCGCCGCGGCACGGCTCGCAATTGGGCGTGGTAAATAGCGTCAAACCCATGCAATTTGCTCAGGGCGGTCAAGATCAGTGTAAATTGGCAATCCCACGATATTCCTTATGATTTGGAGCCGTTTGTGAACGTTACCTCGCAGCAATACCGGGAGCAGCGCCGCGAAACTCTCGGCCTGATGTTCGGCTTTATTGGCGTGGTGATTTTTGCGGCGACATTGCCGTTTTCGCGCCTCGCGGTGCCGGATTTGGGCCCGTGGTTCATCACCTTTGGCCGCGCTGCGGTGGCGGGATTGATTGCGCTGGTGGTCTTGCGCCTGCTCAAAAGGCCAATCCCAAGCCGAGGTCAGCTGTTGCGGATTGGCTTTGCAGCCATATGTCTGGTGATCGGTTTTCCGATTTTCAGCAGTTTGGCGGTTAAAACTGTTTCCTCCAGCCATGGCGGCGTGGTTGTTGGTATTTTGCCGCTCGCGACATCGTTGCTTTCAGCGGCTTTTTATGGTGAACGTCCGTCGGTGGGCTTTTGGATTTGCGGTGTTTTAGGCGCGGCGGTGGTTGGAGCTTTCGCCCTGCGTCAAGGCGGCGGCACCGTCAGTTTGGGCGATTTATATTTGCTGGCCGCCGTCGTTTCAGCGGCGAGCGGCTACACCGTCTCGGCCAAGCTTAGCACCGTTATGCCCGGTTGGGAGGTCATCTCATGGTGCGTGGTTGTTGCCTTGCCACTGACCATTCCCGTCAGTTTTCTCACGCTGCCGGGTGATCTGAACGCTGTCGCGCCAAGCTCTTGGCTGGCATTTGCCTATCTGGGCACAATGAGCATGTATGTCGGCTTTTTCGCGTGGAACACCGGCCTGGCCATGGGCGGCACAGCGCGGGTTAGTCAGGTGCAGCTTTTGCAGAGCTTTTTCACCCTTGCTTTCGCCAGCTTAATAAACCGGGAGGCGATTGGATGGGAAACATTGCTGTTTGCCGGGCTTGTTCTTGTTATAGTCTTTTTAGGGCGGTTTTTCCGCGTGCGATAGTTTATCATAGATTATATTGTCTTTATTTCGCCATAAAGAATACTGACGAGCCAATACTGAATTCATGAGCCAGTCAAAATAGACGTATAGAATCTATACTGTATAGATATAGCCTTAGTCTTCGCCCTTTTGTCGCCCCATTAGCCTGATTTAAGCCCCTCATCGAAATAATCCATTTGAGGTTCTTAATGATCAATTTGAAACGGTCCGCAGCTGCAATTCTCGTGGTTTTGACCACAGCGGCATTCCCGATCAACGCCTTTGCTGAAGAAGCTAATTTTGGTCTGCTTGGTGAAATTTTTGGGGCCAAGACTCCCGCAGCAACCGCCGCTTCAAAAACCGACGACGCCGCAAAGACGGCGGAAAATGCGACCGAGGTCGTTCCCGTTAAAACCAAAGGCCGCAAGGGCCAGGTGGCCGCTCTGCGCGGTGCCGCTTCAGGCAGCATCAAAGCCTTGATCGCTCAGCATGCCGCCGCAAATGGCGTTCCGCTGGCTTTGGCTGACGCGATCGTTCGTATTGAAAGCCGCTACAATCCGCGCGCCACCAATCACGGCGCAATGGGCCTCATGCAAATCAAAACACAGACCGCGCGCGGCGTCGGCTTTTCCGGTTCCTCCGGCGACCTGCTCAACGCCGACACCAATTTGCGCTACGGCATGAAATATCTGGCGCAGGTCTACAACATGTCCGGTGGCAATGTTTGCAGCACCGTCATGCGTTACCAAACCGGTGTTGCCGCCACCCATCTTTCTGCGGCCAACCGCGCTTATTGTGCCAAGGCCAAGGCGATTATTGCCAGCCTCTGAGCTGAACGCACTGAGTTGAAAACGGCTAAAGCGGCGAATTCCATTGACGGGTTCGCCGTTTTGCGTTCTATGCAGCCCTTCCAGTCGGTCGGGCGGCCGCTTTCGCAAGAGAGAGGAAAGTCCGGGCTCCACGGAGAAATGGTGCCGGATAACGTCCGGCGAGGGTGACCTTAGGGAAAGTGCCACAGAGAACAAACCGCCACACTTGGTCCGGCCCCGAAAACGTCGCAAGACTTTTTGGATAAGGCTTGGTTTTAAATGGCCCGGCCCCGAAAACGTCGCAAGACTTTTTGGATAAGGCTTGGCCTAGGAAGTGGTAAGGGTGAAAAGGTGCGGTAAGAGCGCACCGCGCGAGCAGCAATGTGAGCGGCATGGTAAACCCCACCAGGAGCAAAATCGAATAGGGATGACAGGGCGCTTGCGTCTAGGCCTGCTTCGGGTTGTCGTCCGGGTAGATTGCTTGAGGCGGATAGCAATATCCGTCCCAGAGGAATGGTCGCCGCGTATGGGGAAACCCATGCCTTACAGAACCCGGCTTATAGACCGGCTGGAGTTTAATTTCGGACTGGAGTTTTCCACTTCGTATCTGCCACTTCGTGGCTTGCACTTGGCATTTTCCTCTTGGAATTTCGGCCCGTGCTTCGTATGCGTAAGGCATGACCGAAACATCCAGATATGCCTCTCATTTCATGCGGCTGCCTTGCGACGAGCAAACCGCTGAAGCCCTGTCCAACATATTGCTCGAACAGCTCGATCCGGACGAAACCGCCGTTTCAGCCTTTGAGGTCGAGCCCAATGCCGCCGCATGGGTCTCAAAAGACTGGCGGCTGGAAGTCTATTTTCAAGATCCGCCGGATGAAGAGCATTTGCGGGCGCTGGTGGCACAGGCTGTTGGGGCCGAAATCGCCGGAAAGCTTGAATTCGGCTTGCTCGCACAAACGGACTGGGTTGCGGCTTCGCTGGAAGGCTTGGTTCCTGTGCGGGTCGGGCGTTTCGTCGTGCACGGCGCGCATGATAGGGCGGCCGTGCGCAGCCATGAGATCGGTCTGGAAATTCCTGCCGCGCTGGCCTTTGGCACCGGCCATCATGGCACCACACGCGGCTGCCTGACGGTTTTAGCGCAGGTGCTGAAGCAGCGGCGGCCGATTGCCGTGCTTGATGTCGGCACCGGCACCGGCGTTTTGGCATTGGCGGCGGCAAAAGCGCTTAAAAGCTTTGTCGCCTCCGGCGATATTGACCCGATTTCGGTTGAAGCGACCATTGGCAACGCGCGCCTGAATGGTGCCGGGCCTTGGCTCAAGCCGGTAACGGCGGTTGGCGTGCGCCACCCGGCATTTTACGGGAAATATTACGATCTGATTTTAGCCAACATACTGGCCAAGCCGTTGCGCCTGCTGGCGCCGTCCATTTGCGCGCGGGCGTCGTTTGGAGCCGAATTGATCTTGTCCGGCTTGCTCGCAAGCGATGTGGCAGGCGTGCTCTGCGCCTACCGCGCGCAGGGTTTTGCCCTCAAACGCAAGATCATGATTGACGGCTGGGCGACGCTGCTGCTGGCCAGAGGCGGGCGAGGGTAATGTGGGGTTTGGCCAGCCTTTATCCCTCCCCACAAGGGGGAGGGAGAGGAGTGGGGGTAATTAAGTGAACAAACCCGCGCTGGCGCGGTTTGTTGGCGGGGAGGGAGAATGTAAATCGCCCCGCTTGTAGGCGAAGTTTACAAACCTACTCCGCCGCTTCCACCCGCGCCGGTTTGCCTGCGCGTTCAGCCTTCAATAGTTCTGCCACCAGAAACGCCACTTCAATTGCCTGTTCGGCATTGAGGCGTGGATCACAATAGGTATGGTAGCGGTCATGCAGGTCCATATCGGTGATGGCGCGCGCACCGCCCGTGCATTCCGTTACGTTCTTGCCGGTCATTTCCAGATGGATGCCGCCGGCATAGGTACCTTCGGCCTGATGAATTTGGAAAAACGAGCGAATTTCACCCATAATCCGGTCAAACGGGCGGGTTTTATAACCTGAAACCGCCTTGATCGTATTGCCATGCATCGGGTCGCAAGACCAAACCACATTGCGGCCTTCGCGTTTCACGGCGCGCACCAGCGCGGGCAGGTGATCGCCCACCTTGTCCGAGCCGAAGCGCGCAATGAGCGTCAGGCGGCCACCCTCATTGTCAGGGTTGAGAATGTCGATTAGCTTGATCAAGCCGTCGGCGCTCATCGAGGGGCCGCATTTGAGGCCGATCGGATTTTTGATGCCGCGCATATATTCGACATGGGCGTGGTCGCTCTGGCGGGTGCGATCACCGATCCACAGCATATGGCCGGAGGTGGCATAGTGGTCGCCTGTGGTTGAATCGACGCGGGTGAGCGCCTGTTCATAGCCGAGCAGAAGCGCTTCATGAGACGTGTAAAAATCAGTCTGCCGCAGCTCAGGGTGCGCCTCGGCATCGAGGCCAATAGCCTTCATAAAGCCGAGCGTCTCGGTGATACGGTCTGCCAGCGCCTGATAGCGCGCCGCATTCGGGCTGTCGGCCAAAAAGCCGAGCATCCAGCGGTGGGCGTTCTCCAGATTGGCATAGCCACCGGTGGCGAAGGCGCGGATGAGGTTCAGCGTCGCCGCAGACTGGCGATAAGCGTTAAGCTGCCGCTGCGGGTCGGGGATACGAGACGCCGCGTTGAATTCGATGTCGTTGACAATGTCACCGCGATAGCTGGGAAGCTCGATGCCGCCGATGGTCTCTGTGCCAGCCGAGCGCGGCTTGGCAAATTGACCTGCGACGCGGCCAACCTTGACGATGGGCGAGGCCGCACCAAAGGTCATCACCACCGCCATTTGCAAAAACACCCGGAAAAAATCGCGGATATTGTCAGCAGAATGTTCAGCGAAAGCCTCGGCGCAATCGCCGCCTTGCAGCAAAAATGCGTCTCCAGCGGCCACCTTGGCCAGTTGCTTTTTGAGTTTGCGCGCTTCTCCGGCAAACACCAAAGGCGGAAAGCCTGAAAGCTGGCGTTCGACATCATTGAGCGCTGCCGCGTCCGGATAAAACGGCATCTGCTCAACAGGTTTTGCCCGCCAAGAGTCAGAGGTCCATTTCCCGCCACGCATCTCAACCATTGTCATCGCTCCTGCCGCGCAGGCTTATCCCGCGCCAAAAAAACGTCTATATACGCTTTTGATGGCGTGAGACAAGAAATTAGCGCGCCTGAGGGGGGGGCGCGCGCTATTATTAGTGCCGCCATGCCAGCTCAGGTTGGCCTTCATGCAATTTTTGCCTCAATTCTGCTGGTTTTTGGGTTTGTTTGGGCGCAACTTGTGACATCGCCTCCGGATTCGTAAAAATTGCGCCAGTTTTCCGCCCTAATCGCCATTCTCTCCTCGGTTTTTGTGCTCATCATCGGCAATGGCCTGATGAACACGCTGGTGTCCTACCGCGCCAAGGTGGATCATTTTCCCGATATCGCCATCGGCCTCATTGGCTCGCTATATTTTGTTGGCATGTTGGCAGGCACGGTGGCCGCGCCCTTTATTATTCGACGTGCCGGTTATATCCGCGCCTTTGCCGCCCTCACCACCATCTCGGTGATTGCGGCTCTGGCCTTTCCCGTGGCGCTAAATCCTTATGTGTGGATGGTGCTGCGGGCGCTGATCGGCTTTTGTTTTGCCGGGCTCTATGCGGTGATCGAGGTCTGGGTAAATGCCTCTGCAGAGCCCGGGCGGCGCGGCCACACCTATGCGCTGTATCAACTGGTGACATTTGCCGGCAGCACCTTGGGGCAGCAGGTGTTCAGCTTTGGTGATGCGCAAAGCTATCAGATGTTCTCCGCTGGGGCGGTGTTCTTTGCACTGGCGATTTTGCCGATGGCTTTCACCACGTCCGATCCGCCATCCGCGCCCAACAGCGCCAAATTCCGGCTGTTATGGCTGATGAAGCAATCGCCGATTGGCGCGGCGGCAGCGTTGATCGTCGGCTGTTGCAACGGTACATTCTGGTCGTTGGCAGCAGTTTATGGCATTGGCATCGGACTTTCCGCTCAGAATATCGGCCTGTTCACCACCTTCATCGTGCTTGGCTCAGCCATTGCCGTTTGGCCGTTTGGTCGCCTGTCAGATCGGCTCGGGCGCCGCGTTGTGTTGTTAGGACTGGTTTTGGCGTCGATGGTGATGGAAATTGTCATGGTTTTGCTGCGGCAACCGTCAATTTCGCTGCTCTGCGGCGTCGGGTTTTTCCTCGGCGGCTTTATGTTTTCACAATATTCACAAGCCATCACCCACACCACAGACCGCGTCGGGCCGGATCATTCTTTGCAAGTGTCGGCGGGGTTGCTCGCCCTCTATTGCATCGGTGCGATTCTGGGGCCGGTTGCCGCGTCCAGCCTGATGTTGCACTTCGGCCCGCAAATGTTGTTTGCGCAGGCCGCGGCAGTTCATGCGGCGCTGGCGCTGTTCATTGCCTACCGTATGCGTGAAAAACCGGCACCCGCAGCAACGCTGCAATCTAAAGAGCCGTCACTGGCTCAGTAAGCATTTTTGTCTCAGTGACCTGTTTTAACCTGCCGCGAAACCGCCCGCATGGTCACCAGCTCTTCCGCAGCGGTCGGGTGCACCGCCATGGTGGCGTCAAAGTCGGCCTTGGTTGCGCCCATTTTGACGGCAATGCCCAGCAGCTGCGCCATTTCGCCAGCTTCGTGACCAAGGATATGCACGCCCACAACCTTGTCTGACGCGGCATCAACAATGATCTTCATCAGGGTGCGCTCTTTATTGCCGGACAGGGTCGCCTTCATTGGCTTAAAATTGCTCTCGAAGATGTTCAGCAGCGGATATTGCGCCGCAGCCTGAGCCTCGGTGAGGCCGACGGTGCCGATTTCAGGGGTTGTGAACACGGCGCTCGCCACATTGGCGTGATCCACCCGCACATCTTTGCCGCCAAACACCGTATCCGCAAAAGCGTGGCCCTCACGAATGGCGACCGGCGTGAGATTAATGCGGTTGGTGACATCGCCAACGGCATAGATGCTCGCCACGTTGCTGCGCGAATAGCCATCCACTTTCACAGCTCCGCTCGCGTCAGTCTCAACGCCAACACTCTCCAGACCGAGGCCGGAAGTTAGCGCTTTGCGGCCGGTGGCGACCATGATCTGGTCAACGTTAAGCGTGCTGCCGTTGGAAAGGCCCAGAGCTAGACCGCTACCGGATTTGGCAATGGTGGCGGGCAAAACCCCGAACATCAATTTAACCCCGGCGTGCAGCAGTTCCTCACGCAAGCCATTGCGCATATCTTCGTCAAAGCCACGCAGGATATTATCGCCGCGCAGCATCAGGCTCACCTCCGCCCCCAGCCGAGCGAACAGCGAGGCAAACTCCACTGCGATATAGCCGCCGCCAACAATTGCCAGCCGCTTCGGGAATGCCTTCAAATCAAAGATTTCGTTTGAACTAAGCGCGTGCTCGATTCCCGGCACATTTTGCATCAGCACTGGCGCGCCGCCGGTGGCGATCAGAATGGTTTTGGCAGTGATGGTTTTGCCGGACGCCAGCTGAACCGAATGTGCGCCGGTGATGCGGGCGCGCTCTTCATAAATCGTCACACCAGCTTTGGTTAGATTGGCGCGATAAATTCCAGACAGGCGCGAAATCTCCGCTTCTTTTCTGGTGGTCAGCGTGTTCCAGTCAAACGCCGCACTGCCAATTGTCCAGCCATAGCCTGCCGCATCGGCAAAATCATCAGCAAAACGGCTGGCGTAGACATAGAGCTTTTTGGGCACGCAACCGCGAATAACGCAGGTGCCACCGATGCGGAACTCTTCCGCAATTGCCACCCGCGCGCCATAGCCCGCTGCAATACGCGCAGCGCGGGTGCCGCCAGAACCGGCGCCGATGCAAAACAGATCAACGTCAAACTGGCTCATTGGCAGCATTCCCCGGCTAAGTTTAGTGGACGGTAACTTTAGAATTCAATGTTCTTCTTTTTGAATTCAAACCGCAGCCGCTCGATCATGTCCGTCGATAACACCCGCTGCCAGGCCTGCATCGATGTGACGAGCTTGTTCAACATATCCGGTTGCGAGGACACATATTTCTTGCCGGATTCGCTGGTAAAAAACGCCACCGAGTCTTTCAACTGCGCTTCGGTAAGGTCGCTGGCGAAAATCTTCGCGGCGATATCGACCATTTCCTTTTTGCGAACATCATATTCGGGACGGATAAGCGTCAGGGTTTCTTCCACTTGCGCTTTGAGTTCCGGACGGGTTTGCGTCAAAGTGCGCTGGGTTTGCGCCACAAGATTGTTAATGACGCCGTCAAAGCTCTTGGTTGCGCCGCTGGCGTCGGCCAATTGGCGGCCAAGCTCAAGTTGAGCCGGGGTAGGGTCAATCGCGAAAGCCGGAGCGCAAAAGCCGAGCAGGGCGGTGCTCAAAAGTGCCGCGCGCAAAAAGGGCGCATTGAAAATTTTACGTGTCACATTCATCTCCATTTT
>JAYVYB010000291.1:0-6677 GCA_043784625.1 Methylovirgula sp. | reverse complement strand
CATATGATGAGCGCAAGATTTTTTAAAGCAATTCAACCCAAATCCTTTTTGAAGATGAAGCCGTCGACCGCCTTGTTTGTTGGGCTTAGCACGTTGGTTTTGGTCTCGCCCGCTTTGGCCAGCCTCAAAAGTTTGATGGAAGAAATGGGCGCAACCAACAAGGTGGCCCGGTCTCTGACATCCGGCAATTTTGACTCCGCCAAGGCGATCGAAATTCTGAAAAACCTGGCCGATCAATCTGACCAGTCCATCAAAGCTACGCCCGCAAACGCCGGTGGCAAGGACATGAACAAACGATTTGTTGCATTTTCCGCCACCGCCCGGCAGGCCGCGACCCCAGGGCTCGACAAGGCAAAATTCAACGCTGTTTATGCAGATCTCGTGTCGCAGTGCAAAGGCTGCCACACAAGTTACCGCAATTGAAGGCGGGAGCACCACTATGACCACTTTTGCGGCACAACAGGTGCAAACCAAGGTTTTGGTATGGGATTTGCCAACACGACTGTTTAAGTGGAGCCTCGTGCTCACGGTTGTCGGTGCTTATATCACCGCGCAATTGTCTAGTAACACCTACACTCTGCACAAATATTTTGGCATTGCGGTGCTTGTTTTGGTGGTTTTTCGGGTGTTGTGGGGCTTTTTCGGAGGATCTACCAGCCGTTTTGCGTCCTTTGTAGCCTCCCCCGGGATGGCAATATCATATCTTATCGACAAACGCCGCGCACCGGTGAAGCGCTATCTGGGCCATAATCCGGCGGGCGGCTTGATGATCGTGACGCTTTTGGTGTTTTTGCTGCTGCAAACGGCAACCGGTATGGTGGCAAGCGACGGACTGGACGCCAATGGCCCGTTTGCGGAAAGTGTGGTGCCGTGGATTTCGACCATTGGTGACATAGTTCACAAGGTGAGCATCTACGCCTTGATGGCGTTCGTTACCGTTCACATTGCCACAAATATCTGGGCCCAGTATCACGGCGAGCCGCTCATATCTGCCATGGTCAGCGGCGTAAAGCCTGCCGACGATTATGCCGATGCCAGAGCAGCACGCGCCGGGCAGGTTTGGGTTGCGATTGTGTGCCTTGCGGTTTCGGCGGTCAGCGTAATCGGCTTTGTGAAGGTCTTCGGGGCGGCGCTGTGAGCGCTTCGCCCATGTTTAAATGGCGGCGCTTTGCGAGGCCCCGCTACTAATCCACATCTTCGATCGTTTCATTGGCCTTGCCGCTAATGCGGTGTGCCAACGAGGCCTCGACGAAATCATCGATGTCGCCATCTAACACGTCCGAGGGGCTCTGGCTGGTGTGGCCGGTGCGCAAATCTTTGACCATCTGGTACGGTTGCAACACGTAAGAGCGGATTTGGTGGCCCCAACCAATATCGGTCTTGGCAGCGGCCTCAGCATTGGCTTTTTCTTCGCGCTTTTTGAGCTCCATCTCATAGATGCGGGCGCGCAACATATCCCAAGCCATGGCTTTGTTTTGGTGTTGCGAACGGCCGTTTTGACACGCTGCTACAATGCCGGTCGGATTATGGGTAATGCGAACCGCGGAGTCGGTGGTGTTGACGTGCTGGCCACCCGCACCCGATGAACGATAGGTGTCAATCCGACAATCAGACTCTTTGATGTCCACCACGATGCGGTCATCAATAACCGGATAAACCCAGACCGAGGCAAAGCTGGTGTGGCGGCGGGCGTTAGAGTCAAACGGCGAAATGCGCACCAAACGATGCACTCCGCTTTCGGTTTTCAGCCAGCCATAGGCGTTGTGACCTTTGATCAGCAGGGTTGCGCCCTTGATCCCGGCCTCGTCGCCTGCGGTTTCTTCGATAATCTCAACCTTGAACTTGCGGCGTTCGCCCCAGCGGCCATACATACGATAAAGGATGCGGGCCCAGTCGCAGCTCTCGGTGCCACCGGCACCGGAGTGAATTTCGACATAGGCATCGTTGCCATCCGCCTCGCCGGAGAGCATAGCCTCAACTTGGCGACGCTCTGCTTCAACTTTGATGGTGCGCAGTGCGGCAACACCTTCATCCTCAGTGGCAACGTCGCCTTCAAGTTCGCCCAGCTCGATCAAGGTGAGGGCGTCCTCTAAACCGCCTTCAAGCGATTTAAGGGAATTGATACCATCTTCCAAAAGGGTGCGCTCACGCATCAGCGTTTGGGCTGCGGCGGCGTCATTCCAAAATTCGGGATGTTCAGATTGGGCGTTTAGCTCAGCGAGACGACGTGTGGCGGCATCAACGTCAAAGATGCCTCCTTAGCAGCCCTATAGACTGCTTGATCTGTTCGTTGAGCGCTTCAGCTTCGGCGCGCATTGGTGGGTTCCTTCGATGTGTCGGGCGGGTGTAGCGGGTTACGGCTGGCGAAACAAGCTAATACAAGCCGCCTGTGCCGGAACCGACAGAAGTGTCTGATCCGCCGGCGCCGGACGCAGCCAAACCGCAATCGCCAATACATTGGAGCGAATCAGGCGGCGCTGTGCCCGGTTTAAAGGCTTCGAGAATGGCCCCTGCCCCATTTGAGCGCAGTCCGGTTTTCACATCGACGCTGATCAGCTTGATGTTGGCGGGAACACGAAACGGCACGTCCGGCTTGTCTTTCAGAGCCATGGTCATGAAGTCGCGGAAAATTGGCGCGGTATATGTCGCAGCCTGCGCCGAATCGCCCAACGAGCGTGGCAAGTCATATCCCATGAACACGCCGACGGTGAGGTCGGGCGAATACCCGACAAACCACAAGTCTTTAGCGTCGTTAGTCGTGCCGGTTTTGCCCGCCAGATGTTTGCCGACGGCCTTGATGGAGACGCCCGTGCCGCGCTGAACAACGCCTTCCATAATAGACGTGATCTGATAGGCGGTGAGCGGATCAAGCACCTGCTCGCGCTTGTCGATCAGGCGCGGCTCGTTCTGATTGTCCCATTTAGGAGCGTCACAGCCCTCGCAGGTTCGTTCATCGTGCTTGTAAATATTTTTGCCAAAGCGATCTTGAATGCGGTCAATCAGCGTCGGCTTAATGCGACGTCCGCCGTTGGCCAACATTGAATAGGCTGTGGTCATGCGCATCAGGGTGGTTTCACCCGCGCCCAGAGACATCGACAACACCGGCAACATATCGTCATAGATGCCGAAGCGCTTGGCATATTCGACAATCAGCGGCATGCCGATATCCTTGGCCAAACGCACCGTCATCAAGTTGATTGAATGCTCGATGCCATAACGCAAGGTGTGCAACCCGCCGGACTTGCCCTCGAAGTTTTCCGGACTCCAAATGCCAAGACCGTTGCCTTGATCAATCTCAATCGGCGCGTCCAGAATTTGGCTGGATGGCGTATAGCCGTTATCAAGCGCGGTGGCGTAGACAAATGGTTTGAAGGAAGAGCCCGGCTGGCGCTTGGCCTGCGTGGCGCGGTTAAATTCTGACTGATCAAACGAAAAGCCGCCGACCATGGCAAAAACCCGCCCCGTAAACGGATCCATAGCGGTGATTGCGCCTGACACTTCTGGAATCTGTCGCAAACGATATTGGCCCGATTTTGCGTCCAACGGTTCCACGTAAACAACATCGCCGGGGACAAAAATGCCCTTCAACGATTTGCGAGTCCAGGCGACGCCCTGCGACGAAACCTGAACAGTTTCGCGCACAGGCTCAACCGCGCCGGAGCGATCTTTGGAAGGTTGCAGGCCGATACGGGCGGAAGCATCGGTCATATCCAGTACGACACCCAAGCGCCAAGGGCGAACATCGTTGTAGGACGTGACATCCGCCAAGGCCGTGCCCCAGTCCGCGCCAAATTCAATGTGCTTGACGGGGCCGCGCCAGCCGTGGGCCTCGTCATAACGCACCAAGCCGTCGGTGAGCGCCTTACGCGCCATCTGCTGCATTTTTGGATCAAGCGTGGTGCGAACCGAAAGGCCGCCCTCATAGAGTTTTTTCTCGCCGTAACGGTCCGACAATTCGCGCCGAACCTCCTCAGCAAAAAAGCCGGAAGCATAGTTGGTTGGAACGATGGATTTCGGATTGACCCCTAGCGGTTCTTTTTTGGCGGCTTCACCGTCGGCGCGCTTAACGAAGCCGTCGAGTATCATACGCTCGATGACGTAGTTGCGGCGGGCCTCGGCGCGCTCACGCTTGGTGAAGGGGTGATAATTGTTCGGGGCTTTGGGCAAAGCGGCAAGATAGGCCATCTCGCTCAATGAAAGCTCGTTCACTGACTTATTGAAATAATTCAGCGAGGCCGCAGCCACGCCGTAGTTGCCTAAACCGAGGTAAATTTCGTTGAGGTAAAGCTCGAGGATCTTTTCTTTCGAATAGTTTTTCTCGATACGCAGCGCCAAAAGCGCCTCGCGCGCTTTGCGGGTGTAGGACTTTTCATTGCCGAGCAGGAAGTTTTTAGCGACCTGCTGCGTGATTGTGGACGCGCCCTGTTGGCTGGTACGGGTGAGGTTTGCCAGCAAAGCGCGGGCTATACCTTCAGGATCGATGCCGTTGTGGGAATAAAAGTTTTTGTCTTCGGCGGAAATGAACGCTTGCTTGACCAAGGGCGGAATGGCCGAGCTTGGCAGGTACAGCCGCCGCTCGCGCGAATATTCGCC
This sequence comes from Methylovirgula sp., assembly GCA_043784625.1. Taxonomy (GTDB): domain Bacteria; phylum Pseudomonadota; class Alphaproteobacteria; order Rhizobiales; family Beijerinckiaceae; genus JANXSV01. The sequence continues at coordinate 2,084 of JAYVYB010000291.1, read as the reverse complement.
CAACAACGATCCGTCACCCGCGTGAACGCGGGTCATCACCGGTGGTTCATAGTTTTTAAGCGCGGCATCGCTGGGCAAATCCTGCGAGAAAAAGTAGATTCCCCCGGCAACAACAACAGCGCCGATGACAAACAGGATTGCACCGGTTGCGAATAAAAATCCAAAAAAACGGGCAAGCAGCCGCATGCAATTATGCCTTCAAGAAAATGCCGTGAGCTATACAAACGCGCTCAACGGACTGTGAGCGCCAAAACGCTTCATCTGCAAAACGCTGCACCTAATGTGTGTTGTTTTAACTTTATGTTCATTGTGAGGCAATGCGGTTTTGCGGCAGCAGTCAATAATATCGCTAGCAGGCTGCCTCAGAGGTGTGGCTGCGCGGTGACAGAGGCTGTCGGAGCAACATCGGTTTGGTCCGCCGGATTGGTTTCGGCCTTTTTGGGTGGATTGTGATTGGTGAAGAACGAATCAATCGCAGCCAACACCGATAATGAGGCGGTGTGCCGCCACTCGTCGGACGCCAGCGCTTTGGCATCTGAAGGGCTGGAGAGATAGCCAAGTTCCAGCAAAACGCTGGGAACGTCAGGTGCCTTGAGCACCACGAAACCTGCCGCCCTTTGGGGATTTTTGTTCAGCGATAAAAACGGCCCGGATTTCCATGCGTTGATCAAGGATTTGGAGAACACATGAGCGTAGGAACGAGTTTCACGCCGGGTCAGGTCAATCAGAATATCGGCGACTTCGGGCGGCTGCGACGCCACAACCAACCCGCCAGCTTGGTCGGCCATGTTTTCATGCGCGGCGATGCGCGCGGCCTCAGCGTCCGAGGCGCGATCGGATACTGTGTAGACGGTCGCTCCGGCAACCGAATGCTCCCGGGACAAAGTGTCGGCATGGAGCGACAGAAACAACTCGGCATTGGCCGCCCGCGCCAGACGCATCCGCTCGGCAAGCGGTACAAACACATCTTGATCGCGCGTGAGCATAACACGGTAACGGCGGGAGGACTCCAACCGCTCTTTGAGGGCCAGTGCGAAGTTGAAAACCGTGGTTTTTTCGACGATGCCGCCGATGCCGATTGCGCCGGAATCGGGCCCGCCATGGCCCGGATCAATGACGATCAGCGGCAGCTGGGCTGCATTTGCCTGCGGTTTTTCGGGCAGTTCAGCGCCGCCGCGCTCGGTTGGGCGAAGGTCGGCAAGATCGCGATTTTGCGCGGGCTCCGGCTCAACAGCGGCGTGAAACGTCTTCCTGTCGGCTTTCACAAGATCAATAACCAGCCGCGCCGGAGATTTGCCATCCTGAGCGGCTTCGACACGCTTCGACATGATTTTCACAGGGGACGAGAGGTCCAAAATAACGCGGGATTGGTCCTTAACAAACAATCCTGACCGGAAGGTTTTAATCAAGGCCCGGCGAGGCGATAGGGGCGGAGCCTCTCCCATAAAGCTGACATGCGGAAGATCGATGATTAAACGGTCTGGCGTTTCCAGCAAGAAAACATGCGGCTCAACTTTGCCGGACAGATCAATTTCCAGATGGGCGTTGCGCTGGGTCTGGGTGATACGCGTGTTTGTCGCCAGCAGCGGCGCATCGGGTATCAGTGCGGACTGGGCGGCGGCTGGGTTCGGAATTTGAGCACAAGTCAAACCAATGAGACCAAGACCAACAATGACAGCTTTCGCGATGGCGGCTCTCAATTGGCGCAGACTGGTTTGACTCGTCAACATTACGGTTAGCCCAACTGGTTCACGCCCCCGCGTCCAGCGTCAGGTTTAGCGAATTTGAGGTTAACGGCATGTTAATTCTGCTTTTATTCACAGATTATCTATACCAGTCTGCACGCGAGGCAGGCAAATCGGTCGGGGTTTTGACACGCTTGACCGCAAGGGTCTGGTACAATCCGCAATTGTTGCGCTGGAAGGCAATCGAGCAAGCCGCCAGATAGATCAACCAAATACGGGTATTGACCTCTCCGGCTTCTTTGACAGCGGCATCATAGTTGCGCAAAAGCCGGTCATGCCACTCTTTACAGGTGCGCATGTAGTGCTCACGCCAGCTTTCAACATCACGCACCTCGAAAC
>JAYVYB010000290.1:0-1938 GCA_043784625.1 Methylovirgula sp. | reverse complement strand
CACATCAATCTGGCACAAGAACCGGTCGAGCTGCGCCTCCGGTAAAGGATATGTGCCTTCCTGCTCAAGCGGATTTTGTGTCGCCAGCACGTGAAACGGCTGCGGCAAAACATGTCGCACACCGGCCACCGAAACCTCACGTTCCTGCATGGCTTGCAGCAGCGCCGATTGGGTGCGCGGGCTGGCCCGGTTAATTTCGTCGGCCATCAAAAGTTGGCAAAACACCGGACCACGCAAAAACCGGAAGCTCTTGGCCCCGCCACTGTCTTCCAGAACTTCCGAGCCGAGAATATCGGCAGGCATCAGATCCGGCGTAAATTGCACGCGCTTGGAGTCCAGCCCCAGCACGGTGCCAATGGTCTCGACAAGCTTGGTTTTTGCCAATCCGGGCAAACCAACCAGCAGGCCGTGTCCGCCTGCCAGCAAAGTCACCAGCGCCAGCTCAATCAGCTGCGGCTGACCCAAAATCACCTTGGAAATTTCTGCGCTTGCCAAAGCCAGCCGCGGCACAGCCGCATCTATCTGCGCTACAATTGTTTCCGCTGTCTTAGGATCGGCCACAATAAGTTCAGCTTGGCCAGTCAACATGCATTCTCCGTGAGGTTTGTTCTACACTTTTGCGCCACAAGGATTACATTAGCGCTTGGGCCGCTAAAGTCGACCTTTGACCCGATCTGATTTGCTGCCTGTGTTAAAATGATGGCAGACTTGACGCGTAACCGGCAACACGTGCACATTTTAAAGTGATCTATGACATCTGATGCTCCCTCTCCGCCCGACCCGTTTGCTTTCGATGCACTGGTTGGCAAAGCCAATGCCGGCATCAAAGGCAAGCGCGGCCCCGCGCCGGTGCACCTGTGGAACCCGCCGTTTTGCGGCGATATTGACATGCGCATCGCCCGCGACGGCACATGGTTTTACAACAAGTCTCCCATCGGCCGCCCGCCGATGGTGCAGCTTTTTTCATCGATTTTACGCCGCGACGGCGAATCGTATTTTCTGGTCACGCCCGTCGAAAAAGTTGGAATTCAGGTCGAAGATGCGCCTTTTCTTGCCATCCGTATGCGGCAGGAGCAAGGAGCGCTGATTTTCACCACCAATGTGGAAGAGGATGTAAGCGCCGGAGCCGACCATCCGCTGCGCTTTGAACAGGAGCCGGGCGGCGGCATGAAGCCCTATGTTCTGGTGCGCGACAATCTCTGGGCGTTGGTCAAGCGCGCACTGTTTTATGATTTGGTTGGCTTGGGAGAAACCCGTGAGGTGGACGGCGTAGCGGTTTTTGGCGTGTCATCTCAGGGGACGTTTTTCGCAATGGCCTCTGCTGCTGAAATCGAGGCGCTTTAGATGCATCTCGATGAGCTTCGTCGCATCATTGCCAAGCCGCAGAGCGAGCTTGCCGCCCCTTATGGAGATCACGCGCTGAACCCTGATGTGTATGATGCGGATGCATTGGCGAATGCCAAACCCGCCGCCGTCCTCATCGGCTTCATCAATCGGGCAAACGTCACCCATGTTTTGCTGACCCAACGCGCCGACGCCTTGCGCACCCATTCCGGGCAGGTGGCGTTTCCCGGCGGTCGGCTGGATGCCGGCGAAACCCCGCTTGCCGCCGCGCTGCGCGAAACTCATGAGGAAGTCGGCATTGCGCCGGAGCTGATTCAGCCGTTTGGAGCCATGCCCGCCTGTTTATCCGGCACCGGCTACCTTATTCATCCGATATTGGCTGAGCTTTCCAGCTCCATCAGTCTCACCCTTAATCCGGCGGAAGTGTCGGAGGCCTTTGAAGTGCCGTTGGCCTTTCTGTTGGATGCCAGCAATCACCAAACCCAATCGCGGGTATGGAATGGCCAGACACGTTATTTCTATGCAATGCCCTATCATCAGCGCTATATTTGGGGCGTAACCGCCGGCATCATCCGGGCGCTTTACGAGAGGCTA
>JAYVYB010000289.1:0-9698 GCA_043784625.1 Methylovirgula sp. | reverse complement strand
AATCGAATGCGCTCGTTAAATCGCACCAGATGTGGAGACGTGTAAACATGGACGCGCTGGCCCGCCGCCTCAAGCATGGCGCGCAAAAACGCCACGGTGGAGCCTTTGCCGTTGGTACCGGCAACATGAATAACAGGTGGCAGCCGCTTTTCAGGGTTGCCAAGTGCTTGCAGAATTTCCTGCATCCGCCCCAAAGAGAGATCAATCTTTTTGGGGTGCAACGCATTAAAGCGTTGCAAATACGTATCAATTGGGCTCATGCAGCCACGGGAACGCGCATTAACAACCGGCAAATGCGCGCCAAGGTTGCCTTCATCTCGCCGCGCGGCACCACCATATCGACCATGCCGTGGTTTTTGAGATATTCGGCGCGCTGGAAGCCTTCGGGGAGCTTTTCGCGGACAGTCTGCTCGATAACGCGCGGCCCGGCAAAGCCGATCAAGGCACCCGGTTCGGCAATATGGATATCACCCAGCATGGCATAAGAGGCGGTAACGCCGCCGGTGGTGGGATTGGTCAGGACGACGATATAAGGCAGGCCGGCTTCACGCAACCGCTGGACTGCAACTGTTGTGCGCGGCATCTGCATCAAAGAGAACATGCCTTCCTGCATCCGCGCGCCGCCTGAGGCAGCATAGAGAATGAAAGGCGTTTTACGTTGAAGCGCTGTCGTCAGACCGGTGATTATGCCCTCACCCGCAGCCATGCCCAAAGACCCGCCAATGAAATCAAAGTCTTGCACCGCAACTGTCGCCGGCACCGTTTCAATTGTGCCAAACCCGACTTTTACCGCATCTTGCAATCCGGTTTTAGCGCGGGCGTCTTTCAGCTTGTCGGTGTAACGCTTTTCATCGCGGAACTTCAATGGGTCGAGCGGTACTTCCGGTACGGCAATATCTTCCCAAGCCGCATTATCGAAGGTGGCGGCGAGACGATCTTTGGTGGCCATTCGCATGTGAAAGCCGGAGCCCGGCACCACAAAAAGATTGGCTTCCAAGTCCTTGTGGAACACCAATTGCCCGCTTTCGGGGCATTTTACCCAAAGGTTCTCGGGTGTTTCGCGCCGTAAAAATGAACGGATTTTGGGCGGAACAACGTTCGAAATCCAGTTCATGCTCTGCTCCTATCGTTTGGCCTGGCGCACGCCTGAGGCCAATTCGGCTACAAGGCTGGAAACCACTTGGGTGGTTTTCAATGTTGCATGGTTTGCTACGTCCAATGTGTACTTTATCGCGTCAATCAATGCCGTTCCAACCACCACCGCATCGGCATATTGCGCAATTGAGGCAGCATTGGCTGCAGTGCGGACACCAAAGCCAACAGCCACCGGCAAGTTTGTGTGCTTTTTGATGCGCTGCACCGCCGCGCCAACATGACTATAATCCGGAATTGCCATGCCGGTGATGCCCGTAATCGAGACATAGTAGACAAAGCCGGATGTGTTGTTCAAAACCGCAGGGAGCCGCGTGTCATCTGTGGTTGGTGTCGCCAGCCTGATGAAATTCAGCCCCGCTTTGAGCGCCGGAATGCACAATTCAGCATCCTCTTCCGGCGGCAAATCCACCACCACAAGACCATCAACCCCTGCTGCTTTAGCGTCGACCAAAAAGCGTTCAACGCCATAGACATAGACAGGATTATAATAGCCCATCAGCACGATTGGTGTGGTGTTATCCGTCGCGCGGAAAGATTTCACCAGTTCTATGGTTTTGTGCAACGTCATACCGGCTGCGAGCGCGCGCAACCCGGCGGCCTGAATGGTCGGGCCATCTGCCATCGGGTCCGTAAAGGGCATCCCAAGTTCAATGATATCGGCACCCGCTTTTGGCAGAGCCCGCAAAATATCCAACGACGCTATTGGATCGGGGTCTCCAGCCATGACAAAGGTGACAAGCGCGGCGCGGCCTTCATGTTTGAGCGCGGCAAAGCGGGTATCTATGCGGGTTGTCATGTTCACATGCCCCCCAAATGATCAGCGACCGTGAAGATGTCTTTGTCGCCCCGACCACAGAGATTCATGACCATCAGGTGATCCTTAGGGAAAGTTGGTGCCAGCTCCATGACTTTCGCGAGAGCGTGGCTCGGCTCCAAAGCCGGAATAATGCCTTCCAGCTTGCAGCAGAGTTGGAACGCCGCAAGGGCTTCGTTGTCGGTGGCTGACAGATAGGTGACGCGGCCGGACTCTTTGAGCCAGGAATGCTCCGGACCGATGCCGGGATAATCAAGGCCCGCCGAAATTGAATGACCCTCGGTGATTTGACCGTCATCATCCATCAAAAGGTAGGTGCGGTTACCATGCAGCACACCGGGGCGTCCACCAGCCAAAGAGGCGGCATGTTCCTTATCAAGGCCGTGGCCGGCTGCTTCGACGCCAAAAATCTTGACCGTCGGATCATCCAGGAACGGATGGAATAAGCCAATAGCGTTCGAGCCGCCGCCAATACACGCAACGAGCGAATCCGGCAGCCTTCCCTCGGCCTCCATCATCTGCACTTTGGTTTCATCGCCTATGACGCACTGAAAATCGCGCACCATCGCGGGATATGGATGCGGGCCTGCCGCAGTTCCGATGCAATAGAACGTGTCTGCAACATTGGTGACCCAATCGCGCAGCGCTTCGTTCATGGCGTCTTTTAAAGTTTTGGAGCCTGATTGCACCGGGACAATTTTTGCCCCGAGCATTTTCATGCGAAACACATTCGGCTTTTGCCGTTCCACATCGACTGCGCCCATATAGACGATGCACTCGAGACCATATTTTGCGCAGGCCGTGGCGGTGGCGACGCCATGCTGGCCTGCCCCTGTTTCAGCAATGATACGCTTTTTGCCCATGCGGCGGGCAAGCAGAATTTGGCCTAACACATTGTTGATTTTATGCGCGCCGGTGTGGTTGAGCTCATCGCGCTTGAAATAAACTTTTGCGCCCCCAAAGTGTTCGGTCATGCGCTCGGCAAAATACAGCGGGCTTGGCCGGCCAACGTAGTGTTTCAAAAGCCCGTTCAGCTCGGCTTTGAAGCTTGGGTCTGACTTGGCAAAGTTATAGTGCTTTTCCAATTCAAGGATGAGCGGCATCAGGGTTTCCGCTACAAAGCGCCCGCCGAAAATGCCGAAATGACCGTTTTCATCCGGTCCGTTGCGGAAGCTGTTGATATTCATGGCCGTCATGGCTGCAACCCTTGCATCTTTGAAACTCCTGCTGAACTGGCAAAGCCTTGCCGCGCTTGGCGCACAAAAGCTTGAATTTTACTAATATCCTTGACGCCGGGCACCGATTCCACGCCAGACGACACGTCGACGCCGAAGATCCCGCTTATTGAAATAGCGGATTGAACATTATGCACATCCAATCCGCCGGAAACCATAGTGTTGGTTTTGTCAGCCGAGTTTTTCAAAAGTGTCCAGTCGAAGGCGAGCCCGTTTCCGCCCGGCAATTGCGCGCCTTTGGGCGGCTTTGCGTCGAACAAAAGTCGATCAGCCACACCTTGAAAGCGCGGTGCGGCGTTGAGGTCTTCAACCGAGGCAATGCCGACAGCTTTCATCACCGGAAGCCCGAATTTTTGTTTAAGGTGTCGCACGCGCTCCGGAGTCTCGGCACCGTGCAGCTGCAGCCAATCCGGGTCGAGGCGCGCGATAATTTGCGTGAGAGCCTCGTCGGAAGCGTTGACAGACAGCGCCACCTTCAAGGCGCGTCCCTGAACTTGCGCGCCAAGGCGCTCCGCAATGTCGAAAGAAATATGGCGCGGGCTCTTATCGAAAAACACGAAGCCCACCATATCCACGCCCGCCTCAAGGGTGGCTTCAAGGGTCTCCGGCGTCGAAAGGCCGCAAATTTTAATTAGACCGAGCATTGGACTGTGGTTGGCACAACAATCGGGAGGAGTCTATGATTTTTAGCGCCGACGCGGCCAATTCACGCAGATGACTCATGCTGAAGCAAGCCTTTGCCAAACCAAAATGGCGGCGGCCAAGTCAGATACAGCGGAGCCGACAGACTTGAACAGCGTTATCTCTTCGGGTGAGGCGCGGCCCTTATGAACGCCACGCGACAGTGCGAACAAATCTCCTTGAACATCTGAAAGGGAAATCGCGCCGCTTTTTAGGCCAAGCGCGACGTCGCCGCCCTCAACTGTGGCTGACGGCGTATCAACAAAAATGCTGGAGCGCTGCAATGCGATGTCATCAGCCTCGCGCATCTGCATGTTGAATGCGCCGACCAAATCAACATGCGTACCCGGCTTGAGCCATTCACCCGTTATAAGCGGTTCACGGGCCAGTGTTGCCACGCTGACAATATCCGCGCCCGCGACGGCTTCAGCCAGATCGGTGCTGATTACAACTTCTAAACCACTGCTCTGGAGTGTTGCCGCCAGCTTTTCGCTGCTTTCCGCATTTCGGTTCCATAATGTTATTTTGCGTAAAGGACGCGCGGTCGCGTGGGCGGCGATAAGCTCGCTGGCAAGCGCACCGGCACCAACCATGAGCATGTGGCTGGACTCCGGACGGGCCAAACGTGACGCCGCCAATGCGGAAATGGCGGCAGTACGCCGGGCAGTAAGCTTTGCCCCGTCCATTACGCACAAAGGTTCGCCGGTATGGCCGGACTGCAGAACATAGACTCCGGCGATGCTTGGCAGGCCCAAAGCCGCGTTTTGGCTAAAAATATTGACAAGTTTCGTGCCAAGATATGCGCCTGGACGCGGCGTGCCTGCGCTCCATGCCGGCATCAGCAAATGGGTGGCACTGTGCGAAATTTCGTGGTGATGGCGCGGAGGTATCACGTAATCCGAAGTGAACGCGCTATCCAGCGCGGCAATCAGTGATGGATAGTCCAGCAGCGCGGCGAGCTGCTCAGCCGCAACGACACGCATTAATGCGGCGCAATCACCGGCAAAGTGACCGGTTTTGACGCGTTTGCGGCTTCGTTGCGGAGGCGGTCAGCCTCAGCGCGGGCGAGCCTTGCCGCCTTACGAAACCGGCTTTGTGAAAACCAGACCGTTAATCCGCCGATTAAAACCCCCAAGACCAGCGCCGACAAAATCAATGCGAACAGCGGCATTGACAGGGCGGCGGCAGAGTCCTCCGCCGCAAACGGGTCAAGGCGCACATTGACGACGTGGCGGTTTGCCACCGAGAACGCTAGAAACAGCAGCGCAATTGGCAGAAATACGAAATACCGCATGAATGTGCGCATTTTAGCTCCGTTTATTCGCCGAGATCGACGCCGTCGTTCAGGCGCATACGCATCTCTTTGCCCGCCTTAAAAAAGGGAACGGCTTTTTCGTCCACTGCGACCTGACTGCCGGTGCGCGGATTACGTCCTTGCCGGGCGCGGCGCTGTTTTGCAGAAAACGCACCAAAGCCCCTCAGCTCAACGCGGTCGCCACGCGACAGCGCGGAGGTAATTTCGCCCAAGATCGCATTGACGATGTTTTCAACGTCACGCTGATAGAGATGCGGGTTCTGCTCGGCAATTTTGAGCACCAATTCGGACTTTATCACTTGATTATTCCCTGTTTATTGAATTTGCCACAGCGACATCAGGCCGCCTACACTTCGTGATTCCGACAGGTCCGCCTGCTGCTGCAATGTGTTTCCCAGAGACTCAAACCCCAAGAGGCGGGCCAGAGAACTTGCTGAACCCAGCAGTCCGAGCCGCTCGAGCCCGGGAGCCTTTTTCCAGTCCCGCACAGGAAGCGCCTTTGCGATGCCTTTTTCGCTTTCAAGCCAAGCAATCGCTTCTTTCTCTCCGCCCATGGCGTCAATCAGCTTGTTGCCAATAGCCTGACGCCCGGTAAAAACCCGGCCATCAGCCACGGTTTTTAACTCGTCATCGCTCATGTGGCGGCGGTCTTTGACCAATGCCTTAAACCAATCATAAGAATCGGTAACCAGAGCCGCAAGCGCCGCACGGGCATCGGGGCTGGTCGGCTCAAAACCATTTGGCGAGGCCTTAAGCGGCGAGGACTTAACCTCTTCCATCTTTACGCCAACTGTATCGAGCAGCTTGGCAAAGTTCGGGTATTGAAACAAGACGCCGATGGACCCGACCAGAGAGTTGCCGCTCGCAAAAATCCGATCCGTGCCTAGTGCAGCAATGTAAGCGCCGGATGCTGCTAAGTTGCCAACTACGCCAACGACCGGCTTTTTGGCCGCAACACGGCGAATGGCATCATAAACCTTCTCCGAGCCTGTTGTCGTGCCACCCGGGCTTTCCAGCGTGAGGATCAGCGCCGAGGCATCGGAGGCGGCTACGTCATCGAGCAACGAAATCGTATCCTTATCACCGGTGATGACACCTTCGATTGCAATACGCGCAATGTGCGGACCGCTGCCGCGCATGAAACCGCGCCCGCCCATGGAAGTTGCCACGGCAACAACAGCAAGGCCCGCCGCAACAAAGGCGAGAACACGCCACATTGTAACGGTGCGGCGCAATTTACGACGATCAACCAGATGGTCAGCAAGAGACAATGAAGCAGCCTTTATTTTTACAAATCGCGGCAGACACTAAGGCTTGAGCGCACAAGAGTGAAGCGGATTTTTCAAAAATAGTGTCAAGAAAACAAGGTTTAAGCGTAGATTTATCCCAAGCCAAAATTAATTGGCCGCCATGTCCCGCGCGTAGAGCGCCAATCCGACCGCGACAGACTGGAAAGCATCGCCAATGTGCACTTTTTGCGCCCCAAACTGGCGCGTAAAGAGTTCGCGCAGGCTTGGCACGTAAGAGGTGCCGCCAGTGAGAAATACGGCATCGATATCAGCCATGTCCAAGCCCGCAGCAATAACGGCTTCTGACATAGACGCATTTATCTTCTCGAGATCGTGTGCAATCCAGGTTTCAAACTGGGCGCGCGTCACTTTGGCTTTGATGTGCAGACCTTCACGCTCAAACACGAGCTCGGCGGAGTCTTGCGATGAAAGCTGAATTTTAACAGCGCTGATCGCTTGATAAAGATCAAATCCGGCATCTGTTTCAATCATGGTGACCAAATCTTCCAGCTGATCCGGCGCTTCGGCGTCGCGTATCAGCCGACGCAGTTCGGCAAGCGTTTTTGGCGTTTTCAACCAAGACAATTGATGCCATTGCGAAAAGGCGGCGTGATAATGCGACGGTAGCGGCAAGCGCTTTTCGTGGCTGCGATAAAGCGTGCCTTTGCCCAGTTTGGGAGCAACGAGGCGATCAATCAAGCGGTAGTCGAACGTGTCTCCGGCAATGCCCACGCCGGTATGCGCCAACGCAGCTGCGCGCAATTGCCCGTCAGTTCTGGTGAAACGAATGACAGAAAAGTCACTGGTGCCGCCGCCAAAATCTGCCACCAGAACTGTTTCGTCGCGTTTGAGGTCACGCGCATAATAATAGGCCGCGCCAAGCGGCTCGAACGCCAACGATACTTTGGACATGCCCGCTTGCGCATAGGCCGTGTGCAACCGTTGTTCCGCCAAAACCTCATTTGGACGTTCCCCGGCAAAAACCACAGGGCGGCCAGCGGCAATGGGCATCTCCGGCGCGCAAATGGCCGCGCGCTCTTGATGTGTGAGGTCGGTCAGAAAGGTGGCGACCAAATCTTCTATGGTCAGTTTTTTACCGAAAAGCCGGGTTTCGGTGAAAAGCGCGCTGGCGACATGGGTTTTGATGGACTGGATAAAGCGATGTTCATGCTCATCGGCAATTTTAGCGTCCAGAGCAGCCGGGCCTGAAACGTGGTGAAGCTCGCCGCCTTCTGGCCAAAACAACATTGCCGTGCGGAATGTGTCAGAGACTCCGGCACGTGTCGGCCACTTGAGCACGTTCACTTCGCCCGAGGCGCGGGCGAGAGCCACCACTGAGTTTGTCGTGCCAAAATCAATACCGACGGAAATGACCTTATCATTTTGCAAAATGAGACTTCCCCAAAAAACCTATCAAATGTTCAAATAAAAACCCGCGCGAAATACCCTTTCGCGCGGGCCAATGTTTACGCCCCTAAAGAAGCGAAAAATGCTTATTCAGCATCTTTCTTCTTTGTTGCAGCCTTGAGAGCCGCGCCCAGAATATCGCCCAAGGACGCGCCCGAATCTGCGGAGCCGTATTGTGCGATTGCTTCTTTTTCTTCGGCCATTTCGAGAGCCTTGATCGATACCGTTACCTTGCGGGCGCGGCGATCGAACAGGGTGATGCGACCGTCAACTTTTTCGCCAACAGCGAAACGCTCAGGGCGCTGGTCGCCGCGATCACGCGCAAGTTCATTGCGCTTGATGAAGGTAACCATATCGGTGCCGGCGAGCTTAACTTCGATGCCGCCTTCGTTAACCGCGATAACTTCGCAGGTAACAACAGCGCCCTTCTTCAGGTTATCGCCTTCTTCGCCAGCGGTTGCAGTGCTGCCAGCTGATTTTGCGCCAGCCGCAGGTGCGGTGCCGAGTTGCTTAACGCCAAGCGAAATGCGTTCTTTTTCCTGATCAACATCAAGAACGATGGCCTTGACCATATCGCCCTTTTTGAAGTCTTCGATCGCCTGTTCGCCCGGACGGTTCCAGTCGAGATCCGACAAGTGAACCATGCCGTCAACGTCGCCGTCGAGGCCGATGAACAGACCGAATTCAGTCTTGTTCTTGACTTCGCCTTCAACGATTGTGCCAGCAGGATACTTTTCAGCGAAAGCTTCCCATGGATTCTGCAAGGTCTGCTTGAGGCCGAGCGAAATGCGGCGCTTGGAAGCATCAACTTCCAAAATCTGCACGTCAACTTCCTGGCTGGTCGATACGATCTTACCGGGATGCACGTTCTTCTTGGTCCAGGACATTTCAGAAACGTGGATCAAGCCTTCGATGCCTGGCTCCAGTTCAACAAATGCACCGTAGTCCGTGATGTTGGTCACACGACCATGGAAGGTGGTGTTGAGCGGATATTTCGCGTCAATTGCCTGCCAAGGATCATCCTGCAACTGCTTCATTCCAAGCGAGATGCGATGGGTGTCGTGGTTGATCTTGATGATACGAACCTTGACAGCCTGTCCGACGGACAAAACTTCGCTCGGGTGATTTACGCGGCGCCATGCGATGTCGGTGACATGCAACAGGCCGTCAATACCACCCAGATCAACGAACGCGCCGTAATCGGTGATGTTCTTGACTGTGCCGTCAATGACCATACCTTCTTCAAGGTTTGCCACAATAACATGACGCTGTTCTGCACGGCTCTCTTCAAGAACGGAACGGCGCGAGACAACGATGTTGCCACGGCGGCGGTCCATTTTCAGGATGAGGAACGGCTGAACAATGTCCATCAGCGGGCCGACATCGCGGATCGGGCGAATATCAACCTGCGAACGTGGCAAGAAGGCCACAGCGCCGTCAAGATCGACCGTGAAGCCGCCCTTAACTTGATTGAAGATAATGCCGTCAACTTTTTCCTGAGCTTCGAACGCTTTTTCAAGCTTAACCCAGCTTTCTTCGCGGCGGGCTTTGTCGCGGGAAATAACGGCTTCACCAAGCGCATTTTCCACGCGCTCAAGGTAAACTTCGACCACGTCACCGACCTTGATCACCTGATCGCGGTTCGGGCCGGCAAATTCTTTCACGGCGACGCGACCTTCGGTCTTCAAACCGATGTCGATAACTGCCATGTCTTTTTCGATGGCTACAACGGTACCCTTTACCACTGTTCCTTCGAAAGCTTCTGTATCGCCGTAAGTTTCTTGCAATAGAGCGGCGAAATC
>JAYVYB010000288.1:0-4168 GCA_043784625.1 Methylovirgula sp. | reverse complement strand
GCCAGAACTGCCACAATGAGGCTTTCACAGTTGGGTCCGATATCTGCTGCCCAGCGTCGAAATCGCTCGGGCGACCATTCGGCATAGCGGCGATGGCTGCTTGGCATATGGTCGGTATCAGTGCCATGCTTGCGCCCGCCATATCGGCGCTGATGGCTGGCCACCCTTTTGCCCTGATGGAAGACCTCGACTGTTCGCTCGGTGAGCCGGGCTTCAACTTCGGTTCTGATCAATGCGTGGGGAACAGAATAATAAAAGCCATGAAGCTCGACATGATAATCAAGCCCAACACGGGCCATCTTCCATTCGGCAAAGAGATAATCTTCGGCGGGTAGCGGCTTGAGGGCTGACGCTTCAATCGCTTCGAACAAATCTTTACGGCTGGCACCAAGCCTGCGCATGACAAAGCGATTGATGTGCTCCATCCGCTGGGCAATCGCCGCATTGACTTCAGCAAGAGAGAAGAAGGTTTGGTTGCGTAATCCGCCAAGAATGGCGCGCTGGACAAAACGGACGCCAGACTCAACTTTGGCCTTATCCCGGGGCTTTCTTGGTCGCGCTGGCAGGACGCCTATACCGTAATGGGCTGCCATCATCGCGTAGGAACGATTGATCTGCGGATCATAGAAAGAGGCGCGATTGACCCCGCTTTTGAGATTATCAGGCACCAGCAGACGGGGTACGCCGCCAAAAAAACGAAACATGCGCACATGCGCGCCGATCCAATCCGGCAAGCTCTGCGTCCAGGTCGCCTCCGCGTAAGTCAGGCTTGAAGCACCCAGAACCCCGACAAAGATCTCTGCTTCACGGAATTCGCCAGTTGCCTTGTTCAGAACGCCAATCTTCTTACCGGAATAATCAACAAACAGTTTATCGCCTGCCTCATGGTGCTGGCGCATCACCGGCGACAAGCACTTCTCAAATCCCCGAAACAGATCGCAGAAGCGCGAATAGCCATAACCCTCCGACTCATTTGCCCGGTACTCTTCCCAAAGCACCATCAGATTGACACCGGGCCGCTTCATCTCCTTGGCAAGCTGCGCCCAGTCCGGCTCGACCCGATGCCGGATGCCCGCCTGCTTTCCCTTGTTGGTAAACAGCCGGGCTTCCAGAACCTGATCCGTCAGGTCTTCAGGCAACGGCCAGGTCAATCCAGCAGCGGCAATCCGCTTGAGATAATCTTGTTGAGATAATCTTGGGCCGTGCTGCGCGCTACGCCAAGCCGTCGCCCCATCTCGCGGGCACTTATTCGCTCAGCAGATAATCGAACAATCTGTCGTATAGATCTCATGGTCAGCTCTCGTTTTGCAGGCATCCGTTCCTCCTTGTTCAATCAAGGAAACGGTGTGCACTTCACGCTGACCCAAGGGAAAAATATCCGCCGCAATCCACCGCTAGGTGGCCGACTTCACTTCGGAACGCTGTCCGACTTCATGTCGGAATACATGGCCGACTTGCATCGGAATCCGCACCCCGTGCAGACCGCTGATAGAATGTTTGTCGCACTTGCCCAATATCTGCGACCAGCCGCCTGAGCACAGCTCTTACAGCTTTTCATAGAGTATCAGCTTTGCCACCATCTTCATGAGCGCTGTTTCCTTGTTGGCGTGGCCGTTGCCTGACGGTAATGCGCCGTGTTTAAGAAGGGCTGCGCTGAGTAGCTTGTGATCGTTCAGTGAGAGCGACAGCAGCATCGAGAGCGACAGCAGCATCGTTTTGGTCTTTTGAAGGACTTCAATGCCCTTGATCAACAATTTAAGATCACGCGCCGGATAGCTTTTTGCAACACGCTGGATGCGATCCATTTATCGCAGGGCAAGGGTTCAACCTGCCCGAAACGCATTTCTTCCCGCTCTGGCGCAAGCCCAAGTGGTAACTCATTCACTCTACGCATACGCAACTTCCGTGTAACGTTTTACAAGGCCAAGTCTAACTTATGAGCGGCGTGAGCAAAGGGAAATACGATCTATGTTATTGAAAAATTATGCATAATATATTTTTTTTGGCTCTATCGAAACGAACTTGTCGTTCATAGACGTCTAAAATGGCGGCCAATAAAATAAATAATGATAAGGGATGTCATAAATCATTTGACAAATTATCGATGCGATAATATCTCAATGATTAAGGACGCCCTCTGTCCTTTTTTTATTCAGTTATGCCCAATTGCCTCCACATAAGGAAAACATTCATGGAAGACGAATATGAAACCCGCCTTGCCGAATTCGGTGAACATTATGACGACCATGAGGCCGACGATCTTGGGGCGCTTATTGTGCATACTGGAGAGCGCCTTGAAGCTCTCTGTCTGAATGCAGACGCTGTCGATATCACGATGAAAACGCTTCACCGAGCATTGGGCTTACCCGAATTTTCCAAGCTTCATGAGGGTGACCGATCATGGCGTGCTCTTTGGAAAAAA
Organism: Methylovirgula sp.; assembly: GCA_043784625.1. Taxonomy (GTDB): domain Bacteria; phylum Pseudomonadota; class Alphaproteobacteria; order Rhizobiales; family Beijerinckiaceae; genus JANXSV01. The sequence continues at coordinate 1,746 of JAYVYB010000288.1, read as the reverse complement.
ACGGATACAGGAAGCCTAGAGCAGCTCCCACTTGCTCAGCGCCTCACAAGCATTAACGCTTACGCTAGGTTTGGGCTCCCCCCCACTGGCGATGGAAGGCCTTGCTCAATCGAAGATGTGAAGGATGTAATTAGGACTGTGAAAGCAGCGATAGCTCCAGAAATCATCGATAGCCCCAAAACAGACGAAATCGACAAAACACTTTTGACCGCCCAAGGCAGACTCTCACTTGATGAAGGGAGGGGCGTCACGCCTGACCAACTTGCTGAGCTAGCCCGCATGAGCATCAAGAGCGTACGCAATGCGCTGTCGCCATCTGGTTCGTCGGGCTTGAAATTAAAAGACGGGCTAATTACAGCGTCAAGCGCGTTGCAGTGGCTTAAAAGCCGAGAGTACTTCAGGTCGTCAATTTGGCAAAATGCAGCAAAGAATGCACGTGAGGACACAGAGCCGTCACCTATCCAAGGCGAAATCCTCTGGGTTCCTTTCGCCAGCGACGAAACAGAATTCCATCCTGAAACTTGTAGGCGCGCAGGAAAATACACTGTCGGCCCAAAAGGAGCGGAGAAGGCTTTTGCAGATTATAGAGAGGCATTGAACTGTCTCGCTCGCATGCAGTCAACGCGATATTGGCGGAGACCAAACGTCGCTGGTAATTGGGGTATTGTCACTGCTGCTGGATTTCATCCACGCAAACCGGAAGATATGGGCATCCCACCCCTGAATAAGGAACTGGGTGAATGAACCATTCACGTCACGCATCCACGCGCCTGCAGCAACGCGCGATCCCTCCATTTATGGTTGAGCTCCTCGAAAGATTTGGAACTGAAGAACGATGCGGCGGGGCGGATCGAATATTCTTTGATAAGGCGGCCCGAAAACGCCTTGAACGGCACTTGGGCGGACCACGTTCAATTCGTCATATTGAACCATGGCTCGACGTCTACCTGGTTGTCGGAGACAACGGCAAATTGGTCACCGTCGGCCATCGCTTGAAGCGCCCAAGCCACCACTAAGTCCAAATATCCTTCAATACATCAAGCTCTACAACACTCGGGAATTCATCATGGACTTTTCAGATCACGCTAAACTCTTCAATCAGTTTGCACCGGCTTTTGCCAGTCACTCGACCGCCGATAAAGGTATGGCGAGCCTTCTTCAAAAGCTTGTTCTTGCCCAACTTGGCTCGCTGAACGTTACCTATGCGCCATTCGATCATGTGCCCACAAACGCCGATCTTGTAATCGTTGGCATAACACCGGGCCGGGTTCAGGCGATCAACGCGATTGCTGCGGCTTCAAATGCTCTGCGCGCTGGCAAAGACAACAAGGAAGCCTCGCGTCTGGCAAAATTGGAGGGAAGCTTCAGTGGCCCAATGCGGGCAAATTTAGTTTCCATGCTTGATCATATTGGACTCAACACGGCACTCAGACTTACGACTTACGCGACAATTTTTGATCCGTTGCGGGAACGCATTCATTTCACGTCAGCTCTGCGCTACCCCGTGTTCGTCGGCGAAGAAAATTATAATGGGAAGCCCGACATGCTGAGAACACCATTGCTCAAATCAATGATCGATAATTGCCTGACCGACGAAGCGCGGAGCTTGAGCAAAGCGATTTGGCTGCCCCTTGGCCCTCAGGCATCGCGCGCGCTGTCGAATACCTTTGCTCCAAGGGAGTTCTAAACAATAAGCAGGTGCTTCAAGGACTTCCCCATCCGAGCGGTGCCAATATGGAACGGATT
>JAYVYB010000287.1:0-3402 GCA_043784625.1 Methylovirgula sp. | reverse complement strand
GGAAATATCAGGTTGCTCGGTGGATGTGGAATATTGAGTGGCTCTTTGGTGGGCACTTGAAGCTTTCGCTTTGCCAACACATCCAGTGCGGCAGGACTCAAAGGCACCACGCGTGATTCGCCGTTCTTCGTGATCGGTAGCAGTGCTATTTTCCGCTGCAAATCGGTATTGGGCCAAGTCAGGGACAGGACCTCGCCTCGCCGCATACCTGTTGCCAGTGAAAAGAGGAATACCTCCTTGATGAGGGGATTGCGGCATCGATCCAGTGCCTTCAATAGGTTGGGCAAGTCACCATCGTTTAACCTCCGGTCTCTGGGGCGTCCATTGGGTGGCTTTCTAACGTCGCTGACAGGGTTGGTCTTCATGGCATAGCCCCATTCCAGCTTTGCCAGCTTCAGCACGCTGCCGAGCAACGTCAGCTCTTTACGCACTGTGGCATTTGCCACGTTTGCAAGCCGGTCATCACGGAACTTTGCGACATTTGCCGGAGTAAGTTTGGCAAGTTGTATCTTGGCGATGGGGTGTCCCTTGATCTGGCGCAAATGGTAACCCTCTGAATGTGCTGAGCGCTTTGTTGGGGTAATGGTGGTTTCGTAGCGCTCCAGCAAAGTCAGAAGAATGTCCCTCAGAGCCTCCAGTGGAGCCTCATACTCGCCACGGTCAAATGCCAGCTCTTGTTGCCGACACCACTTGAGAGCGTCTTCTTTAAGACGAAATGATTTGGAAATCGGCGGCGCATTGTCTCGGCGAATTTGTGCCTGCCATTTGTCACCACGTTTGCGAATAGTAGCCATGCTGTCTCTCTTACTGTGACCAGAGTGTGACAGACTGAATATCGATAGTGTTTTTGGATGATCCACAAAATTAAATCTCTTTATTATCAGAGACTTAACTGGTGGGCGCGACAGGGATTGAACCTGTGACCTCTCCCGTGTGAAGGGAACGCACTACCGCTGTGCTACGCGCCCGCCTGTGCGGCGAGGTTTCGTTTACGCACGGCGATGGATTGAGTCAAGATGTGCAGCTAACTGATTTACAGCATGCGGCAAAGCATCAAAATGCGGGATTACTTTGTCGGGGAAAAATTCATGCACCGGCCTGTCGGTGTAGCCAAAATCGACGGCGATCACCGGCAGATTGGCAGCCTTGGCGGTATCAATGTCGGTTTTGGAATCGCCAATCATAATGGCGCGGGTGATGTCTCCCCCGGCGCACTGTATAGTGTAAAACAGCGCTCTTGCATCCGGCTTCTGCACCGGTTTGCCATTGATGATGCAGGAGTCCTGCCCGCAAATAGCGTCAAAGCGATGCTCGACCTTCAGCGCGGTGAGCAATTTGAGCGCCAGCGTTTCAAGCTTATTGGTGCAAACAGCAAAGCGGAAACCCTCGGCCTCCAGCGCATCCATTGCCGCCAACACGCCGGGAAATAACGGTGATTTGTCGGCGATATGGTTGGAATAGTGGCTGATGAACTGCGAAAACAGCTGCTCAAGTCGCATATCATCCAGCGTTACCCCTTGCGCTGCGAAGCCGCGCCGCAGTAAGGCTCGCGCTCCGGCCCCCAGCAGCGAGCGGGCCGACTCCAGCGGCAAAGGCGCAATGCTGCAGGAGGCGAGCACATGGTTGAGCGTGCCCATGAGATCGTGGGCTGAGTCAACCAGAGTTCCGTCAAGATCAAATACAAGGAGGGGTTTGGCCATGGCACTGCTTAGCCCGCCACCCGATTTTACAAAAGTACAAATTGCATAAAATTTGAGGTAATTTCTCAGCTTACCTGTAGGAAACCTTTGTTAGCGTGGCTTTATAAAGTTTTTTAAGAGCTTAACGGGGGAACGTCATGCAACTCATCACTGAATTTTCAATCAACAACCGGCCAGCCACCCGCAACGAGGTACATCTTTTGCAAGAGGCGCTGCGCCGCGCCTGCAACTCGGTTTGGAACAAAGGTGTGGAGCCGGATTTGGTATTGGCGGCAATCTTGGCAGAAGCCAACAAAGGCACTCGCGATATGCATGGCTTGGTGAGCGCCGCCGGACAATTGCAAAAAACCGCTTAAGACAAAAGCGTTTCTCAAGCTGGAACGGGACAGTTGCGCATTTGAAATTGCCACAGTCTTGGATGATCTTATCATAATCTGATTCGATTTTTTCCCGACTGCCGGAGTTTTTCATGCGCCTTGCCCTCTCCCTTTCGCTTTTGCTCGGCACCCTTGTCGCGGTGCCCGCTGTTGCGGCGTCCTACGAATTTCGTGCCTCGCCGCAAAAAAATCTTAACCGCGTCTATCGGATCGATAAATACAGCGGCGAAATGGGGGCTTGCGAATATGGCCTCACCCCCGGCAAGACCGAAGTTGCGGCCGATGCCCTCGGCGTCACCTTGTGCTATCCGGCTGGCGCGGGCGCTACAGCGCAACCGCCGAGCGAATATGGCCTGATGGCCTCCAGCCACGAAGACGAGCAAGGTGTGTTCCGCGTTGACCAACGCACCGGCGCCATGAGCATTTGCTTCGTTTATGACGAAAAAGTGGTTTGCACCCCGCCAAAATAGCTGCCAAACGCACTCTTCAAATCTTACTGCGCACAAAATCTTACTGCACAGCAGAAGCGCGCATGTTAGAAGCGCGCGGCCCGACATAGGGTGAACTGTTTGCCTTCACCGGCTTTCGAGACTGCGGGAACATTATGCGATGAGCGCTGCCGAAATCATGAAACGCGCTGCGGCGGCCAAGGCGCTCACGCTGGTTACTGACGGCATGAAGCTTGGTCTTGGCACAGGGTCCACTGCCAAACATTTTGTGGATTTGCTCGGAGAGCGTGTCCGGGACGGGTTGCAGGTGCTTTGCGTTCCCACATCCGAGGCCACGCGCATCCAAGCTGCCGGGCTCAATATTCCCTTGACCACCCTCGATGAGACGCCCGAGCTTGACCTGACTGTGGACGGCGCGGACGAGATCGACCCGGATATGAACCTGATCAAAGGCGGCGGCGGCGCGCATTTGCGGGAAAAAATTGTGGCATGCGCCTCGCAGCGGATGATCGTCATTGCCGATGCCAGCAAGACTGTGGATGTACTTGGCGCATTCGCTTTACCGGTGGAAGTTGTGGCTTTCGGGCTCGAGGCCACCAAGCGCCATTTGGTGCGGATTTTGGCCCGCCACCATTGCATGACCAAAATTGTAATGCGCATGCGGCCAGACGGCCATGCTTTTGTCACGGATAGCGGCCATTGGATTTTGGATTGTCATTGCGGCGCAATACCTCAGCCCCAAAAACTGGCCGAAGACATTGCGCAGATACCCGGCGTGGTTGAGCACGGGTTGTTTATCGGGATTTGCGGCGGCGCCATAATCGCGACGCCGGACGGATTGCGTTTGATGGGCGCAGTCGATTAGACTTATGAAAA
>JAYVYB010000286.1:0-2068 GCA_043784625.1 Methylovirgula sp. | reverse complement strand
AGCGCTCGCCGCTGTTGCTGGCGCAAGCGCAGCTGATCTTCCTTCCAAGAAGGCAGCTCCTGCACAATACGTAAAAATCTGCGACGCTGCAGGCGCAGGCTATTTCTACATTCCTGGTTCTGACACTTGCCTGAAAATCTCAGGCTATGCAGAACTGGACATCGTGTACAATACAACACGCAACACTTACACATATAGTGGTTCGTCAGTTTTCAGCCAGGTTGCATCCGCAGCTCGCAACAACAACTCTTTCGGTGTTGACACCGAAATTCAGCTTGATGCCGTGACCAAGACCTCTTGGGGCAACCTGCACACCTACATCGCTTTTGAAGCTGTGAACAGTGGCGGCAATGCTTACCTCGACAACGCCTATCTCGAATTTGCTGGCATCACTGCCGGTAAGCATGAGTCCTTCTACCACAACATCGGCGGCCTCTATTCTGGCTACCAGACTCCTGATTACGCGACCAATCTTTTGGCTTATACAGCCTCCTTCGGTGGTGGCTTCTCGGCAACAGTCTCGCTGGAAGATGCAACCGGACCAGGTCGTTCGGTATTCGGTGGCTATTTGAACGGTACCCGCGTTCCTGATATCATCGGCGCGCTTCGTTTGAAGCAGGGCTGGGGTGAGGCATCTTTGATCGGTGGCTATCATCAGACAACATTCCATGAAAGCGTAACCCCTGCAGATCATACCGCCGCTGGGTATGGCGTAATGGGCTATGTTTCCATCAACCTGCCAATGTTGGCTGCTGGCGACTCGATCGCTTTCCAAGCTGCTTTTGAACGTAATGCTCTCCGCTTCGCAGGTCTTGGCAGTTCTTCGTTCAACGGCTGGCAGGATTCTAATTACGATGTCTACTACAGCACTGCCAACAATCGCGCCTATAACCAGTCTGGTTACTCGTTGCTCGGTTACTTCAAGCATAACTGGACTCCTTCCGTTTCGTCAGAAATTGAAGCTAGCTATGGTGTAGTAAATTACGCTTCAAACGGCCTTCTCACGACCTCCAATTATGTAAACAGCTACAGCGAATATCGTATCGGTCACCTGTTGGCTTGGCACCCTGTGAAGAACATGGAAATCGGTCTCGACACCGCTTACCAGCATTACCACAACAAATTTAATGCAAGTCAGATCGCAACTGGCTTTTTCGTTCCGGCTAACGGCATCAAGACAAACGAGAACGACTTCCGCGTTCAGCTTCGTCTGAAGGCTTCTTTCTAAGCTTTAGCTTAGTCTGAGAGATTAACCCCGCAGGAAACTGCGGGGTCTTTTTGCGTCTGGCGCTTCTCAATCGGGGGCCATTTCATCCGCCCCGTCTTAGCTCGAAACCGATGCGGTTGGTCATCAAGGGGGCTCCCGCTTGCCACAGCGCCGCGGTTTATCTATAGAGCAGGCTTATGAACCCTTCACCGCCCCTTTTTCGCCACCGTCACCTGCTCGGCATAGAGGGGCTTTCCCCGCAAGACATTACCGCGCTTCTTGATTTGGCAGACGACGCGGTGGACGTCTCGCGTCAAGTTGAGAAAAAGCGCAGCGTTTTACGTGGCCGCACCCAGATCAACCTGTTTTTTGAAAGCAGCACCCGCACGCAAGCGTCGTTCGAGCTTGCCGGAAAGCGTCTCGGAGCCGATGTGATGAACATGTCGGTCGCCAATTCTTCGCTCAAAAAGGGCGAAACTCTTATTGATACTGCAATGACGTTGAACGCGATGCGCCCGGATTTGATCGTGGTGCGCCATTCGGCGGCAGGCGCAGTGCATCTGCTGGCGCGCAAGGTCGATTGCTCGGTGATCAACGCCGGTGACGGCGCCCATGAGCACCCGACCCAAGCTTTGCTCGATGCTTTAACAATTCGCCGCAACAAGGGCCAAATTCAGGGCCTCACCATCGCTATTTGCGGCGACATTTTGCATTCCCGCGTCGCGCGCTCCAATATTATCTTGTTGAACACGCTTGGTGCCCGCATCCGCGTCATCGGCCCATCAACCCTTGTGCCGGAATCCATTGCTGCGATGGGCGTCGAAGTTTTCAGGGATATGGAGGCCGGATTGCGCGGCGTCG
>JAYVYB010000285.1:0-2426 GCA_043784625.1 Methylovirgula sp. | reverse complement strand
TAACTGCTGCACAAACCGCCTTTCGCCTCGGGCGCGAAAATGATTCATGCCAGCTACTTGATATGGCAAACATGATAGAGATCAGAGCATGGACAGAATCCTTGTGGGGCAAGGGGAGTGTCTATAAATGCAGAAACACGGCACAACCAATTCAAGCCAGTCCGAAACAGAACCACTTTTTGCCCCGGATGCCAACTGCTTCAGATAAAGCAACGCTAATTGCTAGGGATGGATACCATTGTCGCTTTTGCAACATACCGGTTGTGCGTGCGGAAGTTAGACGAAGATTACAAAAACACTTTCCAAAGGCCCTACCTTGGGGTTCCAAAAATTCTTCACAACATGCAGCATTTCAAGCGATGTGGTTGCAGTTCGATCACATTTTGCCCCGCGCTTTGGGCGGAGATAATTCCCTTGAAAATATGGTAATCACCTGCGCTCCCTGCAATTTTGCCCGCATGGATGCTACCTTGGAACAAGTGAATTTAGAAGATCCGTTCAAGCGAAAGCCATTTCGTTCCGACTGGGATGGGCTGGAGGGCTTCCACTAGCTGAAATGCAGTTGCAGTTGGCAAATATGCATTCGAGCGATCAGGCGGTTCAAAAATGGCTATTAATAAGCTCTCTGATAAGGAAACTACAGCGCCTTCTGGTTAAACAGCAGAGCCTGAGCTTCCTTATCTTTCGACAAATCCAGCCGCTGCTCAGCCGCCACGCCAATACCTTTTTGCACCGCAGGCCGCGCCCAGTTGGCATCCAGCCAGCGCTTCAAATGCGGAAAATCAGCGAAATTCTGCCCAACACGCTCGGCCCCGCGCGCCCACGGGTAGCAAGCAATATCGGCAATTGAGTAGTCACCCGCCAAAAAGGCGTTTTGTTCCAGCCGCCGGTTCATCACGCCCAGCAAGCGGTTGACCTCGTTGGTATAGCGCGTGATGCCATAAGGCACTTTTTCGGGCGCATAATGCACAAAATGGTTGGCCTGCCCGCCCATCGGCCCAAGGCCGCCCACCTGCCAGAACAGCCATTCGTCCACCAACACGCGCTCGCGCTCGGTCTTGCCGTAAAATTTGCCGGTCTTGCGGGCGAGATATTGCAAAATCGCGCCCGACTCAAATACCGAAATCGGCGCGCCGTCCGGCCCTTCAGGATCAACAATCGCCGGAATCCGGTTGTTCGGCGAAATTTTCAGAAACTCCGGCGCAAATTGCCCACCTTTGCCGATATTGATGGCATGCACCGTGTAGGGCAACGCGCACTCTTCCAGCATCACGGAAATTTTCTGGCCATTGGGTGTCGGCCAGTAATAAAGATCAATCGGCTTGGTCATGTTAAAGCTCCAATTTTGACGCCTTAACATAGGGTATCGGACGGGCTTGGAAAGACTATTCCTTGATCAATTCCACGCGGCGGTTCTTGGCCTGTCCTTCTTCGGTCGCGTTGGAGGCAACAGGCGAAGCCATACCCGCGCCGGACGGGTCCATATGATCAGCGGGAATGCCGTACTGGCTGGCCAAAGCCGCCGCCACAGCATCGGCGCGGCGCTTGGAGAGGTCCTGATTATAGGCAAAACCGCCTTTATTGTCGGTGTAGCCGACAATCGCAATTTTCTGATCGGCGTTTTTCTTGAGATATTTGGCAATTTCATCAAGGGTTGGCTTGGATTCTGATTGGATCGTCGCCTTGTCAAAATCAAACTGAATGCCGTAAAGCGTGACTTTGCCGGTGGAATTCATTGATTTTTCCATGGCGGAGGAGTCAACGAACACACCTTGACCGGTTTGCATGGGTTTAACTTCGACAGCATGGACAAATGTGATCACCTCGCCACCGTTTGATGATTCACTTGTGGAAATATTAAAATAAACGTCGTTGTTTCCCAGCTTACCTTGCCCATAAATGAGATGAAAATTCTCCCAAATCATATGATTCAAGGCATCGTTCACCTGAAACGAGGAGTTTCTTTTGGGGTCTTCTACGCAGGCTTCGTTTTTGCACTCGAATAATATTTCAGCATTTTTTATCGCTAGATTTTCTTTTAGAGCCGAAATTACCTCGACAGCAGAATGAGAATTAGGGGGCAAACGATATTCGATATTAGTATTTTTACCCGAAAATTCTTTCCAGACTGGCGAGACCCTCTTTTCGTCATCATGAGGAAAAGGGCCGGTCAATAATTTTGCCTCATCAAAAGCGGTCTGCTTGAAAGTAGCAACCCACGATCCCGCATAGCGGCCAATCAGAGCATTGTCGCTACTGCCCTTCACATCAGCTTCCGCATGAGCAACCGAGACAGCGGCGCAGCAAGACAAGCCAGCACGGCAAAGGCCGAAGTCATAATTTTTTTCAAAGCACTCATAATCCGTTCCTTTAAAATTTTTGGTCTGATAACGCGGCCATACTCATGATTTTTAGAATGTCGCGCA
>JAYVYB010000284.1:0-2318 GCA_043784625.1 Methylovirgula sp. | reverse complement strand
TTCGTGGAGAAATCGCCCGCCAACGTGGACATAAAACTATTCGCAAATTGCTCGGGGAAGTTGGTCGCACCATTCAGGAAATCAAACCTGTTTTCTTGATGAGCCCCATTTCTGTGGCGCAGTTTCTTAAGCCGGGAGCGGTTGAGTTTGACCTGCTTGTTATCGACGAAGCCAGCCAGGTTCGCCCGGAGGAAGCCTTAGGTGTAATTGCCCGGGCCAAACAGATCGTCGTCGTCGGCGACGTAAAGCAGCTGCCGCCGACAAATTTCTTCGCTCGATTGGTGTCGGAAAAGGATGATGAAGAGGTTGAAGATGAAGATAATGAGGTGGAAGAAACCGCACTGCAAAGCGCCGCTAAAGTTGCTGAGCTGGAAAGCATACTAACTCTGTGCGAGGCGCGCGGTCTGCAATCAAAGATGTTGCGCTGGCATTATCGCTCAAGCCATCCTTCGCTAATTGAAGTTTCAAACGAGATGTTTTACGACGGAAATTTGGTCGTCCCTCCCTCTCCGCAGGCTGAGCGCGGTGAAAAGGGGCTCGTTTTGCGACGCATAAACGGCATGTACGACCGGGGCGGCAAAAGAACAAATGCCGTTGAAGCTCAGGGGATTGTAGACGCCATAGTTAAACACGCGGCTAGAAATCCCGAAAAGACACTTGGAATTGTCACCTTCTCGATGGCTCAAAAGGACTTAGTCTCCTACCTGTTAGAAGAAGCGCGACGCAAGAACGAAGCCTTGGACGCCTTCGTGCGAGATCTTGCCGAAAGAGAAGAGGTTTTCGTCAAGAACATTGAAAACGTTCAGGGCGATGAGCGTGATGTCATCCTCATTTCTGTCGGCTATGGACCTGTGCAATCTGGAGGTCGTTTGTCGTCAATGAATTTTGGACCGGTTTCCAAGGAAGGTGGCGAAAGGCGTTTGAATGTATTGTTCACGCGCGCACGCTATCGCTGTGAAATATTCGCGTCGTTCGACCCTGGCGATATTGACCTTGATCGCTCGAAAAGTCGCGGTGCTTCTGTGCTGAAACGTTTCCTCACTTATGCCGAGAATGGCGTACTTAAACCGCCGACAATCACTGGCGAAGACTATGATAGCCCATTCGAAGAGGACGTTGCGCGCGTCATCCGTCAATTGGGCTTCGGTGTTGACGCACAAGTTGGCTCTGCAGGGTTTAAAATCGATCTTGGCGTGCGTCATCCCGAAAAGTCTGGTCAATATATGCTCGCCGTTGAGTGCGACGGTGCAACTTACCACGGAGCATTATGGGCGCGTGAACGTGACAGGCTCCGACAAGAAGTTTTGGAACATATGGGATGGATGTTCTATCGTATCTGGAGCACCGATTGGTTTCAGCGGCGCACGGTCGAGATTGCGCGCCTGAAAGCAGCGCTGGAAAGTGCAAAAAGTAACCAGATAAACGAGACTTCCCTTTTGAGGCCAGTTCCTCAGGAAAGCGTTCAAGTTCGAGAAGAGTTAGCTGCTGAACCCAGGCTTCTGACCGGTTCGACCTATGTCGTGGCGAAATTTGCGGTGCCTAAATCAATTGAGCCTCATGATGTCCCGCCGTCTCGAATGGCTGAAATAGTTGCTCGAATTGTTGCAATAGAAGGGCCTATCCACGAAGAGGAAGTGGCACGGCGCGTTGCGTCCTTATTTGGCAAGGAAAAGGCGGGGCGACGTATCGTTGACGCGTCGAAGCTTGGATTAACCCACAGATGGCGAGCGACTTCGGACATTAAATCGCACAATGGGTTTTGGTTTACACCTGATCAGGAAGCTCAGTGTCCGATCAGGCGCGGAGCTTCGCTATGCGCAGCAGGCACTCGCGTCATCCAAGGCGTCGCTGAGCTTCGCGGAAGAGGTTTACCGGGCGACAGAGCTGAAATTCAAGAACGGCCTTGCGACGACGACCGATTTGATCTCCGCCGAGCGCGATCAAACACGGGCGCGCGCAACTCTGGCCAACGCGCAGGGGGACGTCGATTTTGCTTGGCTGAGGCTGAGGAAAGCGTCTGGCGGAAAAGTAGCTCTCTAGCGGCATGGACAGATACATAGAAACCACCGTTCAACCTTGTCACTAAGTCGCTACAACTGTTCAAGCGCTCCACCATCCCAATTATCGTAATTCGCCAAGTGCGCAGGGAATATGCGGCGGGCCGCTACCATGATTGGGCACGGATGTTGTGCAGGCCCTGAAGGACGAACTGAAGCAAGTCGGTTCGACGCCACCGCTGCACGCACCAATGGCACCTCTACCCAGTTCACCACCAACTGACGACGGATGCGGACCGACCCCAGCGCCGGTCGTCCCGT
>JAYVYB010000283.1:0-5701 GCA_043784625.1 Methylovirgula sp. | reverse complement strand
CCGGGACGACGGATATCGGGGTTAAGCTAAGGCGAGATGCTCCGTATATCCCCAAGACGACAAGTGCGGCCATAGGAAAGCCCACTGCGAATTTAAGGTGTTTTCGCTCAATCATCACCGCAGGTGCTGAAAATATGACAACAGCAACAATGTTTAATCCATAAAGACCAATAACCGAAGCCGATTGCGCTAAAACCAAATTGTTCCCGAGGGACATTCCAAGTTCGTTCCATGGAAAGCCGGTGAACAGATGGCCACGCAACCATTCTGAAGCGCCAAGCCCAACCCCTAACGCGAAGATGCGAAAAACACCGGGTGACCATAGCAGGCGCGCAATAACGAATCCGACACTTGTAAACAGCGCCAAAGCTGCCGGCAGGCCGATCACCCCGAGAGGTAGCAGTGCGGCAAACTTGTCACCATCGACTAAAAAGGCGGCGCCAAGCCACCACAGACCGGCAACAAAATAACCAAAACCCCACAACCAACCAAGCCAAGCCGCGGTGCGCAACGGTGCCAAAGAATATTTCTGCGCACCGGGCTCTGCACCGTCCAATAGCCAGACAGCGATTATCATCGGCACCAACATTGCTGGCCAGAAGTTGAACGGCGCCATTGCCAAAGCACCAACTGCACCGCTGGCAAACGCGATAAGCGCGCGGCCCAGCCCGTAAGATAGCACTACCCGCTCTGCTATTGATGTCATCGAAAGTCCCAAACCGAATCAATCCAGTGACTCTAATGGGTTTTACCTTGCTGCTTGCACCGATTTTTTGTCAAAGAGCGAACGCCCGCGCGCCATAAAGAGAGTGCTGATTATTAAGCTACTTCTTTGGGAGCTCAGACGCGGTTTCACTTTTGCCGTTCGCCTGTTTGGCATTTCCCGCATCTTCGAGTGGAAGGCTAAGATTACGTCGTGAAATGCGCAAACGTTTGACTCTGCGCGGATCAGCATCAAGGATTTCGAATTCGAGCCCGTCTATCCCTGAAACAATTTCGCCGCGCACAGGCACGCGTCCGGCCAAAGAAGTTACTAAGCCACCGACGGTGTCCACGTCATCCGCCTCTTCTAAATCGGAGATTTTACCACCCAAGACCTCTGTGACCTCTTCCAGGCTTGCGCGGGCATTGGCGATCACGGATCCATCAGCCGAAACCGTGACGGTCGGTCCCTCTGTCTCATCGTGCTCATCTTCAATGTCGCCAACGATGGTTTCAACAATATCTTCAATAGAAACAAGGCCGTCAGTGCCGCCGTATTCGTCAATAACCAAAGCCATATGCGTACGGCTCGCCTGCATTTTAATAAGCAAATCCAGCGCTGGCATCGACGGCGGAACAAACAGCACGGGTCGCAGTATTTTGGCGGCAGAAAGCGGGACTTTTAAATCCAGGACGTTTACACGCGGCTGATCGGGCACTTTGCGGTTTGATTTGGTGCCAACTTCCGCCGCACTGGCCAAGTGGTCGACAAAATCACGGATATGAACCATCCCGCGCGGGTCATCCAGTGTTTCATGGTATACGGGCAGACGCGAGTGGCCTGCCGTTCTAAACAAGCGGAGAACATCTGCAAGGCTGCAACTGTCCTGTATAGCAATAATGTCAGCGCGTGGAACTTTGACATCCTCAACGCGCAACTCGTGCAAACCCAGCACATTCTTGAGCATAGTTCGCTCTTGCGGTGAAAAGTCCGCGCTGGTTTTGGTTTCTTCCAGAGCATCTTCAATGTCATCGCGCACCGAAGCGCCGCTCAAACCCAATGCGTTGCGCATTCGTTCCAGCAGAGTGGGTTTAGAATGGGCTTCAACGCCTGAACTCTTGTTGTGCTCGCTCACTGTTGAACAACCAATTCTGTCTCTGAATAGGGATTTGCTATTTTGAGCCCGGCCAAGACCTTGATTTCCAAGGCCTCCATAGTCTCAGCATCCCCCTCGTTTTCATGATCATAGCCGATCAGGTGCAAAAATCCATGCACAACAAGGTGAGAGAAATGATTTGCAAGAGATTTGCCTTCGTCACGCGCTTCACGTTGCATGGTTTCAAACGCCATAACAATATCGCCCAAGAGCGGATTTGACGCCAACTTTCCTGGAGCGGATGCCGGAAACGACAGCACATTTGTTGCCTTGTCAATGCTGCGCCACTGCGCATTCAACGAGCGTATCCGCGCATCATCCACGAGTAGAACGCTGACTTCAGCGTCTTTGTGAAGCTTGATTTTGGTGACCTTACGAGCCTTATCAATGGCTTGGGCGGCTAAATTCTCTGCATTCGGCAAAGCCGCCCATAATTCGCATTCTACCGAAACTTCAACAACGATCATCTCGGCTGGCCGACCGTTTTTGCGGCTGTCTCATAGGCCGTCACGATGCGACGCACGAGGTCGTGACGCACAACGTCCACATCCTTAAACACAACGTGCCCGATACCTTCTACGCCCGAAAGCAGCGAAATTGCTTCCGCCAGACCAGACTTCTGGCCGTAGGGCAGGTCTGTTTGTGTCGGGTCGCCAGTTACGATCATGCGGGAGCCTTCGCCCAGACGGGTGAGAAACATTTTCATTTGCATTGATGTCGCATTTTGCGCTTCGTCGAGCAAAACCACCGCATTTGAAAGCGTTCGCCCGCGCATGAACGCCAGCGGAGCCACCTCTATCATGCCGGTTTGCATGCCCCTCTCAACCATACGGCCTTCCATAAAGTCAAACAGGGCGTCGTAAACGGGACGCAAATAGGGGTCCACCTTCTCTTTCATGTCTCCGGGCAGAAAGCCGAGGCGCTCGCCTGCCTCAACTGCCGGGCGAGAAATGATCAAACGCTCCACCGCGCCTTGTTCCAGCAGCGCAACGGCATGGCCGACCGCCAGCCAGGTTTTGCCTGTGCCTGCGGGACCTTCGGCAAAAACCAGTTCATATTTCTTCAAAGCCCGCAAATAAACGTCCTGGGCTGCATTACGTGCCTTGACGGGCCCGCGTTTACGGGTGCCGATCTGGTCAAAAACCACGCGCCCCGCCTCTGCCGTTTTGGGGAAGAGTTGGCCTTGCAGCGCGCCTTCGGCAATGGCGCCGTTAACATCACCCATGGTGATCGGGCGGCCGTTACGGGCTTGGGTGTAGAGCGCCACCAAAACCCGCCGGGCATGGGCGCAAGCGTCGCTTGGCCCCTTTAGGCTGATTTGATTGCCGTTGGCGCGGGCAACAATGGCCAGTTTGCGCTCAATTTGCGCCAAATTCTGATCATATTGGCCAAACACTTCCGACGCGACGCGATTATCTTCAAAAGACAAAGAGATTTCAACAGGAGCGCTGGAAGCGCTTTTGAGTTCAGTCACGTTTGAGACGTCGGATGTTTTCAAGTTTGGCTCTCCTTCAGTTGGCCTTCCAATGATGTACCGCTGGACGCAACAATTTCAACACTGCGCACCTGGCCTAACAGCTCAATTGGCCCTTCAATGTGCACGCCGTGGAGATACGGGGACTTGCCGCCGATTTGCCCGGATTTACGGCCTGGCTTTTCAAACAAAACCTCGAGTGTTTGCCCTACAGCGGCGTGGTGAAAGGCTTGACGTTGCGTTTCGACCAACACCTGCAAGCCGCTTAGCCGCTCAGCCATAACGTGAGCCGGGATTTGATCCGCTATGGCTGCCGCAGGGGTGCCGGGGCGCGGTGAATATTTAAAGGAATAGGCTGCCGAAAACTGCACTTGCTTGATCAAATCAAGTGTATCGGCAAAGTCTTCGTCACTTTCACCGGGAAATCCGACAATAAAGTCCGAAGTCAGCGCGATATCCGGACGGCTTTGGCGCAGTGCCCCGATGATATCTAGGTAGCGCGCGCGGGAGTGATCGCGGTTCATCGCGGTCAATATCCGATCAGAACCGGACTGCACCGGCAAGTGCAGAGAGGGCATAAGCGCCGGCAAATCGCGGTGCGCTTTGATTAGCCCGTCGGTCATGTCGCGCGGATGGCTGGTGGAATAGCGGATGCGCTTGATGCCTTCAATTTTAGAAATTTCTTCCGCCAAGCGTTCAAACGGCCAGACTTTCCCGTTTAATCCCTCGCCATGATAAGCGTTGACGTTCTGACCGAGCAGCGTGAGCTCACACACGCCCGCCGCGGCTAAGTCCTGGGCTTCACTGAGTATTTTAGCGGCGCTCCGCGAAACCTCCGCGCCGCGCGTGTAAGGAACCACGCAAAACGTGCAGAACTTGTCGCAGCCTTCCTGTATGGTCAAAAACGACGTGACGCCGCGTGAACGGGTTTTTTCCGCCGACGGCCTATTCAAAAAATCGAATTTGTCTTCGGGCGGGAATTCCGTATCAACCACGCGCCCGGTGGTGCGCGCCTTGTGCAACAAATCCGGCAGGCGGTGGTAGTTTTGCGGGCCAACAACGAGGTCAACAGCTTTTTGCCGCCGCAAAATCTCTTTACCTTCGGCTTGCGCCACGCACCCCGCCACAGCAATCATCGTATCTTTGCCGCGCGCTTGCCGCTCAAGCTTAATGTCGCGGAATTTGCCAAGTTCAGAAAAGATCTTTTCTGAGGCGCGTTCGCGGATGTGGCAGGTGTTGAGAATGACCAAATCGGCCTCGTCGGGCGAATTTGTCTCGTCGTAACCCTCGGGAGCCAGCACATCAGCCATGCGACTGGCGTCATAAACGTTCATTTGGCACCCGTAGGACTTTACAAACAACTTGCGTTTGTTGGGCGCTAACGTTTCGGCTTTGATGCTGGACATTCCGGCTCGGGTTTCAGGTGGCAAAGCCACGACACGTTTCATGTTAAAGACTTTTGCGCCGGTTGAGAAGAGCCAAGCTCTGGTGCCACTGCTTTTGCACCGGCAAATTCGCCACGGCCGTAAAGCGCTTGATAATTCATGTTTTGGATAGCTTTTGCCGTTTTTTGTGCAAAAACCTTACGGTTTTCAGAAATATCTACGGCGATTGGCTCTCCAAACGTCACAATTGCGTCCACCGGGCCGCCCTTCAGCAAGCTCCATAAGTGCGGCAACAGCGACATGTGACCATACCACGCGATGGAACTGCGCGCGTTTCGGTCCATCACCAATCCGTGGCGGCGATGATAGGCAATCGAGACGGGTTGAACCGCGACATAAGGAACGTTGATATTCTGCCGCAAAACGTCACGCGTAGCGGCAAAATGCGACGTAAAAAATGGCATCAACCGGTTGCCATCGCCGGTGGTTCCCTCCGGAAACAGCACCACGCGGTGGCCGTTCAGCAGCCGATCCGCGATTTGCAAATTTACCTTGCGCACACCCATCCGGCGTCGGCGATTGACAAATATGCTTTGTTGCGCCCGCGCCAAAGCGCCAAAAACCGGCCATCCGGCCACGTCGTCTTTGGCAACAAAACACAGCGGAGCCAATGCGCCGAGCAACGAAATATCTACCCACGACACATGATTTGCCACCAAAAGTGCGGGCGGAGCCGCGATTTCGCCGCGCACATGGGTGCGGATCTGTAAAAGCCAAACCAAACACCGGTGAAACAGTTGCGGCAGGCGCTGGTGCCAATTCCAGCCAAATCTGAACGCTAAGCGGTGCAACGGCAGGCCGATGGCTGCAAATACCACAATTAACACCATAACCAATGCGAATCGAATTGCTGCCATCAGATTTGCCCGCAGACTCCGAGAGTCTGGTACGGCAAGATCAAAACAGCGGCGTGACGATGGAAC
>JAYVYB010000282.1:0-13075 GCA_043784625.1 Methylovirgula sp. | reverse complement strand
ATCGAAGCCGGGATTATCGATCCGGCCAAGGTTGTACGCACTGCCTTGCAGGACGCAGCCTCGGTTGCGGGCTTGCTGATCACCACCGAAGCCATGATTGCCGACCGTCCTAAGAAGGACTCAGGCGCTATGGGCGGCGCTGGCGGCGGCGGCATGGGCGGCATGGGCGGCGGTATGGATTTCTAAGCGCAAGCTTAGAAAGACAGGCACCCGCCCGTTACATACCAGTGGTTTAAGTCCGCAACAGCGGACTTAAACTGGCGGCGGAATGGACTTCTAAGTCCAAGCTCATCCCCAATAAACACGAAAGGGTCGCCCGAAAGGCGACCCTTTTTTCCGTTTAGAAGCTGGGCTAGCACCTCACCTCGGGTTGGAGGCGAGCACCATCGTCCAATAAACCCCGCCAGAATCCCGCGCCACTGCCACGCCCACGCGGGTGGCCTGTGCCAACAGCATATTGGCGTTGTGGCCGGAAGATTGCCGCCATCCCTCAAAAATGCTGCCGGCTGAATCGTAGCCGTAGCCGATGTTTTCGGCTGCGTAAGGCGCTGATATCCCGGATTGCGAAATGCGGGAGGAAAATCCGCCGGCAATGTCATGCGACATGGTTTTAGCAGCTAACATGGCGTTGGATTGGCGCTGGGCCATAGCGTTTAAAGCGGGATCAAGCTGAACGCGGCCAAGCCCTTGCGACGCCCGATAATTGTTCAGCAGCGCCAGCGCAACAGCTGCCGATGACGCCTTGGATTGTGCAGCCGAAGCGGTGCCCAAGCCCAAAACAGGCGTACTCGCGCTTAGGCAGGAAAACCCTGCAAGCAAGCTGAGCACCGCCGCCGCCATTGATTTTGAAGTGATCGTGGCCATCGCAACTCTCCTTACGCGGGTAACTACCCTTTGAAGGCAGTATTTGCGCCGGTTTGGCTGGTCGTTCAACTCTTTCAGGTTTTTACAGTTACAAAAGCTTTAGCATTTTGGTTCAACCACCGCTGATTGCCGTGAGAATATAAACATCGTCGCCGCCCTCAAGCACCGCGTTGAGCTTGGCGCGCTTCCCCTTCACAAACACGTTCATGTGGTTGCGGATGGCCGGAGAACTGTCGCAAATCCGGTCACGCATTCCGGGCCATTGGGCATCAAGCGCATTCAAAAGCTCGTCCACGCTGCTCGCAGCCAACTCAACATAGCGCGGAGCGGTCGGAAAAAGGCCACCGAACAAAGCCGGTAGCCGCACTTTCACCAGCCCTGAATTATGGCCAATAGGCTGCGCGGTTGCTGAATCGGATGCGCCGCTGCTCACGCGCTAACTACCAAAGTTTCTACACTCAGGATTGGCGGCAGGTTCGGGCTTACCTGCGCCCAGTTTTCGGCTTCATCGTTGCTGGCGAAAAAACCGCCGTTGCTGGTTCCAAAATACACGCCTGCCGGTTCTAGGGTGTCGGTTGCCATCGCCTGGCGCAGTGCCGCAATGTAGGCGTCCTGCTGAGGCAACCCGTTGCGCTTGGCTTGCCAGCTCTTCCCGCAGTCACATGTGCTCCACACCGCAGCTTTGGCGTCCGGCGCAAACCGTCCCTTGGTGTCGCCGTTGAGCGGAAACAAAAATAATCTGTCGGGATCGCGGGGGTGGACAGAGGCGGGAAAACCAAATGTCGAGGGCAATCCGGCTTCGATTGAAACCCACTCCTTGCCGCCATTGTCAGAGCGATACATGCCACAATGGTTTTGCTGATACAGCCGGTCTGGCATGCCAGGTGCCATTTCAAAATGATGCACGCATTGACCAAATTCCGGATAACGCTGATCTTCGGGCGCATAGTCCTGGCGGGTGCCCTTGTTGCGCGGCTCCCACGTCTTGCCACCATCACCGGTATGAAACACTCCCGCCGCCGAAACCCCGACCCAAACCTGTTTCGGGTCGGTTGGATGCGGCACAATCGTGTGCAAAATCAGCCCCGCTCCGCCGGGATTCCAATGCTCCCGGGTAGGGGAATTGGTCAGGCCTTCCACATGATGAAATGTTTCGCCCTCATCATCGCTGTAAAATAACCCGGCAGGCTCCACACCGACATAAAGCCGCGTTCCCTGTAATGCGAGGCTCCAGGCGGATTTTACCCCTTCCTGACCCTCCGGATATTTAATGCCCTGGCTTGAATGCGTCCAAGTTGTTCCAAGGTCGGTGCTTTTCCAAACTGCGGGGCCAAACCACGCATTCCCGCCCGCCGCATAAATTGTGCCGGTTTTCGGGTCACCGATCATGTGATTAAGCGGCCAATTTTCACACATTGGCCCCCGCAGTGTCCATTTCTGCCGGGCCGAGTTGCTTTCAAAGATGAACGCACCCTTTTTAGTGCCCACAAGTGCAAGAACTTTCTGTTCCATGGATCTCCCTTCCCTGAGTTATGCGGCGGAATAGGCCCTCTCCAGCGCGGCGATATCAAACTTTGTCATGCCCATCATGGCCTGAAACACGCGGCTTGAACCCGCCTTGTCCGGCCCCTTCATCAATTCAAAAAACCGTTGCGGAACAATCTGCCATGACAGGCCGAATCTGTCCTTCAACCACCCACACCGCGATGGCGAACCGCCGTCCGCGGTGAGATAGGCCCAAAGATGATCAACTTCAGCCTGATCTTCGGCCGTCACCATCAAAGAAAACGCCTCGTTCAGCTTGAAGTGCGGACCGCCATTCAGGGCGACATAGTCCTGACCGGCAAGATTGAACTCAACCACCATGACCGCGCCGGAAGACTGGCGCTGGACATTGGTAATTTTGGAGTCTTTGAAAACTGCAACGTAGTAATTGGAAGCCTCCTCAGCCTCGGTGTTAAACCACAAAAATGGTCTGATTTTTTGGGAGCGGATCAATGGAGGGTCTCCTTGGTGACACGTTTGCCAACCACGGCAAATACTGCGCCTTGGGGGTCAAAGGCGGTTATCACCCACATCGGGCCCGGAACTTCCATTGGGCCGTTCAGGATTTTCCCGCCAGCCTTGATAATGCGCGCCGCGGCCGCATCAATATCTTCCACATTAAAGTAGAAATGCCAGAACGGAACAGGGGCTTCCTTCATCTTGGTCATCATGCCACCCGCATCATGCGCGTCGCCGGTTTTAAAAAGTTGATAGGTGCCCATTGTCCCCATATCCATGGCGGTGCTTTTGCTCCAGCCAAACAGCTTGGCGTAAAACGCCCATGCCTCCGCCCAGTCACCGGCGTGAAGTTCGTTCCAACCGACATGCCCCTTTAGCATTTGGTTAGCCGGGTCGGGCGCAACGCCTCCGGTTCCGTGAAACAGAATAAACCCGGCGCCATGCGGATCGGCTGCTACGGCAAAGCGGCCAACACCGGGAATGTCCTGCGCCTCGCGATAGATTTTTCCACCCGCAGATATGACCTTGGCGCAGTAGGCGTCCACATCATCAACCCCAATGTAGCCCATCCACATCGGCGGCATGCCCTTGGCGTCATCCGGCACAGGCATCAGTCCGCCAGCCTGTTTGTCTCCCGCGTGCAAAATGCCGTAGTAGCGGCCCGGCATGCCGGCATCTGTGACTTTCCAGCCAATGACTTCGCCGTAAAAGGCCTCTGCGGCCTTGGTGTCTGTGGTCATCAGATCGTACCACACAAATTTTCCTATGGTCATTTCCTGTCCTCCTTTTCTGGTTTACCCGTTAACGGTTCGGCTCTTTTTTCAGGCTGTTTTGGCTGACTCGGGAGCCAAAACGCGCGCTGTTACAACTTCGGTTTGAACAAAAGCACCAAATAGCGACGCAAATGCGTAATGCTTTCAGCGGCAAGGTCGGCATTGTTATTTGCCTTGGCCAGAATGAAAGCACCTTGGATGACGGCCTGAGTATGCAGCGCCAGGCTCCGTGCTGTCCAATCGGGGTTGAGGCGACGGCTCTGCATGGCAGCTTCAATCATCGGTTCCAGTGATTCAGCATGGGCGCGAATGCTTTGTCCGCATGCCTCACGCAACGCAGGGTGAGACTCGAATGCCTCTTGAACCATTGTGCCAACAAAACAGGTGAACTCCGGCAGGGTGCCTTGCAAAATCTCTTTGCGAAAATCAATATATCCAAGCAGCCGCTCAAACGGATCAGAAATCGTTTGGTAGGGTGCCTTTGCAAAAAACGACGAGGTTGTTTCCGACCAATAGTTTGCAGCCTCTACGCCAAGATCTTCCTTGGTTTTGAAATGATGAAAAAATGCGCCTTTGGTCACGCCAGCTTCCCGGCACAAATCGTCCACAGAGGTGGCCGAATAGCCTTTGGCGCGGATGGTGCCTAACGCCGCATTCAGAAGCTTGGTTTTGGTTGAAAGCGTGGCCATGGATCCGACGATCTGAGGGGATGCAATTTGGTTTTTGCAGATCACATACGATACCAACCGGTTGGTTTTAGTCAATGTCTGAATTTTCAGACTCGCTGGCTATTTTTTAGTCATGAATTTGCTGCGATATCGTACTATGACTGCTCGTGAACCTTTAGAATAAAGCATCGACAGCATGAACAGTCGGCTGTCCTAGATGACTAAGTAAAGTAACGCACTGCCAAATAAAGATTAGAAACAGGAATTCAGAACTTGCGTCATATGATTGTAACGGGTTGCGACGCCGCACATTTTGATCTTGCCACCGATCTCATCGCCTCCATACGAGAAACTTGCGACGCCAAGTTTAAAATCGGCTTCGTGAGGTTTTGTACGACTCCGGTACCCAAAGCCATTGCAAACCTTGTCGATGAAATTGTCGATTGCTCATCTGAATACGCGCAGTTTGATCCGCAATATGGCTATTACGCGGCCTATGCTAATATAAAGCCGTCACTTCCGAAACTTTTTCGCGGAATGGATCTTCTAACCTGGGTTGACGCGGATTGCTGGGTGCAGAATGACGTTACTTTTAGGAAAGTTGAAATTGCCAGCGGCACCAGCGATATATGCATTCATCCTATACTTGACGTGCACTACCTAACTTTCCCAATGCCAAGTGACCGCACTGTAAATCTTTATGCCCGCGCGGCACCGCGTCAATTTGATGAGTCGAAAATCCGTCAACCGATGATGAATGCGGGCGTCTTCTCAGCACGTCCGGCTTCACCGATTTGGGCAGCATGGCGTAGCGCTCAAAAAGACCTGCGAAAGCGCTTTGTTAGCGGTGAGAGTATTTACTTCAGCGATGAAATACCGCTGAATTACCTGCTTCAAACCTCAAATGTCCGTATCTTCCCGCTGCGTGGTACCGACAATTGGCAAACCTATGCGTGCCAGCCCCGCTTTGATGTGGACGCATTACGCCTCGTTGTCCCGACATTCCCTTTTGAACCGATCAGCATCATCCACTTGGCCGGTAGTTCGAAGGACCATCTGTTTGATCTGGGCGTTGGTAAAAAAGTAAAGCTGCGCTACCGCGAATTTCAGAAAATAAAGCAGGACATGAAAAAAATGCGGCTGGAGTGATGTATTTTGCCATCTAACACCTCAAGCTGACTTATACCTGCCAAGTTTCTGCGTTTAAGGTTTTATATTACCATTAAATGGCTCAAAAATTGCAAATTTGCAAACATTGCATTTGATATTTCACACTTCCTTGCGTGTTAAACTTTGGTTACACACATTCTCAACGTAAATTGCGATTGCATAATTCAAAGGAAATAAATCATGGTTCCCACATATCCTCAATCAAACCTTGCCCTGCTGGTTGCCCGCATTTTGCTTGCGGTCGGCTTTGTCATGGACGGTTTCTTCTTTGCAACAAATCCTGCTGGCGGCGCCGGTTATATCCAGTCCGTCGGCTTGCCCGGCTTTTTGGTCTATCCGGCCATTGTGGCTTTGCTCGGCGGCGGCCTCATGGTCTTGGTCGGTTATCAGACCCGCTTGGCCTCGCTGTTTCTGGCAGTGTTGACGGTCGCTTTGGCCTTTGTCTTCCATAACAAGTTTTCGGACATGGCAGAAATGCTGTTCTTCAAAAAGGACTTGGCGATTGCGGGCGGATTTCTCGCGCTGATGGTTGCCGGCGCCGGTGATTGGTCTGTGGACGGTGCAAGAGGCCAAGAGTAGCCCGGCCAGGAATAATCCGGTCGGGCATAATCCGGTCGGGCATAATCCGGTCGTAATCGGGCAAATCATGCCTGATCACGAAAAGTTGCAGCATATTTAATGTTCAAAAGCCCCGGCTCAGCCCGGGGCTTTTTTATGCCTTGTTGGCACCATAATTTTTCGTGTTATGAGAAACATATTGTCTGATTTGCGGAGAAGTGGGAATGGGCGGTTTTTTCAGTGCGCTACGTGATATTTGGCGTCTCACCGTGCCGTATTTTACCAGCCGCGACCCCGGTGAAATCAAAATTCCGATGCTTGGAACATTCAAGTTCCGCGAGAGCTATATCGCCATCGGACTTCTGGCCGTCATTCTCGTTTTAGAAGTCGCTTTTTCCTACTTGCAAAAAGCCTTCAACGCTTGGAACAATGACTTTTTCACAGCACTGCAAGACAAGGATTACCCTACCTTCAAGGCGCTGGTTCTTAATTTTTCATCGTGGGGCGTGGCCCTGCATACATTTTCCGTGTTGGCGTTTTTCCACATCGTCACACAAGTTTATCGAAACTACATCAATCAAAGCCTGCAAATCCGCTGGCGTTTGTGGATGACCGAGCATTTTGTCAGCCGTTGGCTTGAGCCAGCAGCCCACTATCGGATGCGCTTGATCGGCAACACGGCGGATAACCCTGACCAGCGTATCGCGGAAGATATTCACAGTTTCGTCGGAACGACGATGTCACTTAGTATTAATTTTATCGGCAACGCGGTGCGTCTGGCATTATTTCTGGGTGTGCTATGGGGATTGTCTGAGTCTTTCCCGATGACCAGTCTTGGTTTCAGCTTCAATATTCCCGGCTGGCTGATCTGGGTTGCGTTGATCTACTCGGTTTTGGGCACTTTAATAACCCATTGGATCGGTCGTCTGTTAATTCGCCTGAACTTTCTTCAGCAGAAGTATGAGGCCGATTTTCGCTTTTCAATGGCGCGCATTCGGGAAAATTCTGAGCAGGTTGCGCTTCTGGGCGGCGAGCCAGCCGAAAAAATGGGGCTTATGACCCGTTACGCTTTCGTGTTGGCAAATGCGGTGGCGCGGATCAAAAAGCAGAAGCAACTGACGTGGTTTACCGCATTTTTTGGTCAAATTTCCGCCGTCTTCCCCATTTTGCTGCTGGCTCC
This sequence comes from Methylovirgula sp., assembly GCA_043784625.1. Taxonomy (GTDB): domain Bacteria; phylum Pseudomonadota; class Alphaproteobacteria; order Rhizobiales; family Beijerinckiaceae; genus JANXSV01. The sequence continues at coordinate 5,858 of JAYVYB010000282.1, read as the reverse complement.
GGCTTATTTTTTCGGCCCGATGAAACTTGGCAATCTCACTCAAACCATGGGCGCCTTCAGCTCCGTTCAAGACGGCATGACCTGGTTTATCGATGCCTACTCCAGCTTGGCAGACTACAGGGCCGTGGTAACCCGCCTCGTCGGCTTTGAAGAGTCCATTCGCGCGGCCGAAGCGGCGGCAAAATCCGGCGTACAGGTTACATCCGCGACCGACGGCCACGGCTTCACCGCGCAAAATACATTGGTCACGCGGGTTGACGGCACGCCCATCACCTCCACCGATAGTTTCAATCTCACATCAGGCGAGCGCGTGTTGATTTCGGGCCCGTCCGGCTCGGGCAAAACCTCGCTGCTGCGCGCGTTTGCGGGAATTTGGCCATTTGGTTCTGGAAAAATTGCAGTTTCCGGTAAAACACTGGTTCTGCCGCAGCGCACCTACATTCCGTCTGGCACGCTGCGCGATGCGCTCACCTATCCGCAGTCCGCTGCGGCCTATGCGGATGCGGATGTGATCTCGGCGCTGGTCGATGTCGGCCTCGGCGCGCTGGTCGCCAAGCTCGATACCTCCGACTTGTGGCAGAATATTCTGTCTGGCGGCGAGCAGCAGCGGCTAGGCATTGCCAGAGCGCTGTTGTTCAAGCCGGATGTGTTGTTTCTGGATGAGGCCACGTCGGCGCTGGATGAAGCTTCCGCTAAAGATCTGGCGCAGATGCTGTCCATCCGCCTGCCTCATTGCGCCATTGCCGCGGTTGCGCACTCAACCACTTTGGATGGGATAATCACCCGCCAAATCGGCATGGTGAAGCAGAGCGATGGAACATTCAAACTGGCGTAAGGCGGCTCAGCCGGACCTATTGCGGACATAAGCTAAGGCTGAACCTTGAAGGTTAAGCCTTGCGCATTTGCAAGCTGGTAATGTAACGGGCGCTTTGAGTGTGGGCCGGTTGGGAAAAATTACCTTAGCGGAACTTACAACGACCGCTGCAAAACCATAACCATGTTGGGCAGTTTTAACGTCATGGTCGAACCATCGACATCCCAAAACGGCGAGGCGTGTAAAAACGCGGTGTAGAGCTTTTCCATCTGCATCGCGTCTTTGTCACACGCCTTGCGGGTAAGGGCGATTGGCCCCACGGCCAGGCGCTGACCGTTTGACGGGTAGATCGTCGCCGACCAATTGTTGCATCCGGCGCTCCCTGTGGCGCGGAAGGATTCGTCCAGCGAAAATGTCACCAGCAGATTGCTGGCAATCGGCTTGCCATTGACCGATTTCAGCTCGTAGCTGGCCTTGGTCGGAAATTTCTTGTCGGGCTGCGGCGCGGCATCGGGGTTTGCCGCAGCAGCGGGGTCTTTTGGCTTTTTGGCGGCTGCCAGCGCGGCGCCGTCGCTTAAAAGGCCGATGCTCAACGCCGTGCACACAAAAAACTTGCAGACACCAGACAAATATTTCTCGCTCATAGAATTCCCCTCATCTTCCAATATGCAACAGCGCCACCGCGGCAAAATCAAGGCTGATTATCCCAGCCGGGCTGCCAAACGTTCATAAAGCGGGTTTTTTGCCCCAAAAACATAGTCCAGCGCCTGCACGCTCACATGTTCCGCGCCATGCGCCAACAGCCAGTCCGCCAGCGCCGGAACATTTTCCTTCGGGCAGTACAGCGTCACCGCGCCGGCGTTGCCCGTGTGCCCCAGCGGCGCGCCCGCGCCAAAACGTGTCAGCGCCTCGGTCATCCCTGGCGGAATTTGCGCCATATAAGCGGTCATCTGGCGGCTGGTGCGGGCTTCTTCCTCGGCGTTGATCTGCCCCAGAATGGTGCGCGCCGCCTGCCTATGCGCCGGGGTCCAAGGTGCGCGTAAAGCCGCCACAAGGTTGGCCTCGGAGCGCAACATAACGCCATCATCGAGGATTTTCAGAGCGTTTGCCGCCAAGGTCGCGCCGGTGGTGGTAATATCCACAATCAATTCTGCGCTGCCAGAGGCAGGCGCACCTTCAGTCGCACCAAGGCTTTCGACAATACGATAATCGCTCACACCATGCGCGGCAAAGTAAGCCCGCGTCAGGCTGATATATTTGGTTGCCACGCGCATGGGCTGGCCCCGCTTGGAACGATAAGCCGCCGCTACATCCTCCAAATCCGCCATCGTGCGCACATCAATCCAAGCCTGCGGAACCGCGACCACCACATTGGCGTGGCCAAAGCCGAGCGGCGTGAGCAGGCTGACACATGCATCAGCGTTGGACAGCGTCTCACGCACCAGGTCTTCACCGGTGATGCCCATATGCACAGTTCCGGCGGCGAGCTGCGCGACAATTTCGGAGGCGGACAGAAATGCCACCTCAACATTCTCAACGCCTTTCAGCGTGCCGCGATAATCGCGCACACCGCGCCCTTGCGTCACCTGAAATCCGGCACGGGCAAAAAATGCTGCGGCATTTTCCTGTAAACGGCCCTTGGAAGGCACCGCCAGGGTTAAGGGCGTTGCGGCCACGTTTGCAGCGGTTGGTGGCGTGGGGGAAACAATCTGGCTCATGCTGAAACCCCGTTAAGCCGGTCTATCCAAAGTGCGGCGCCCACCGCCGGTATGTCTTGCGGCGCGCCAAGCGCCTTGAGAAGCCGGTCATAGCGCCCGCCGCCAATGCTGGGTCGGCTGGCGTTGGCGTGACGCGCCTCAAACACAAACCCGGTGTAATAGTCGAGGTTGCGGGCAAAGGCGGTGGAAAATTCAATCGGCTCCAAGGCGATGCCATGCGCCGCGATAAAGCCATTGCGCATGTCAAAAGCGTCCAGCGCATCGCTCAAGTCCAGCTTGGATTCTTTTGCTAAAACCCGCAATTTAATGCTGGCCGAATCCGGATGCCCGGCAATGCTCAAAAACCGCTCCAGAATAGCCCGCTTTTCCGGGAGCAATCCAGAATCGGATTTCATTGAGGATTGTTCCAAAAACCGGTCCGCAATCTCTCCGACAGAGCGCCCGCCCACTGTGGATATTCCGGCGATGGAGAGCAAATCTTCCACCAAAGCCCGCGCCCCTTTGCGGTCCACACCCTCCAGAGCTTTAAGCACGCCGGAATGATCCTGCGCCGCGCCGCGCGGTGGCAGGTTAAAAATATCGGCAAAAGGTTTTCCAGCCGCCAAGCCGCGCTTGATCCGCCGCAGCCAAAACGGCGACAAATCGAGCTGACTCAGCAGCGTGCTGAGCAGGGCGGTGTCACCGATTTTAATTTTGAGGCCAGTATCGTTCGCCGCCTCCAGGCAGAGCGCGAACAAATCCGCGTCAGCCGCCTCAAAATCGGTCCGGCCAAAATTTTCGACGCCGCTTTGAATAAATTCCCCACTCTCTCCGGCGCGCACGCGAAAAACCGGTCCGCAATAGGCATAGGCGGCTTGGTTGCCAGCATGGCCGCTGCTCAAATAGTCCCGGCAAACCGGAATGGTGTATTCCGGGCGCAGGCACAGTTCATGGCCTTCAGCATCATGGGTCACAAACAGGCGGCTGCGGATGTCCTCGCCGGACAGATCAAGAAAAACCGATGCTGGCTGCAGCAGGCTTGGCTCTGCTGAGACATATCCATGATTCAAAAAGCACTCGAAAACCACTCTGGCTGAGCGCGCGGCCGTCAGGCTCGGCTCAATGTGCGGCTTCGGCTCGCCTGTGGGTGAAACCAATGCTAAATCCGGTAAAATTTCAGTCACGTCGCGCGTCTCCTGCACCTTTGGCTTCTACCAAGCTTGTGTCGCAATTGCGAACAAATTTAGGAATGACGGTGAATCGCGGCGCATTATGTTTGGCATGGCACTGGTGCTGGTGGCGCTTTGGTTTATGTAGAGGTCATTCTTCACACATTGCCGGATAAGTTCTTTGACCACTTCCACGTCCATTGCCGGACAAAAACCAAAACCAACCTTCACTCAAGGGTCCACGCTCCGCCATGTTTTGGTTATGACGGCAACCGGCTCAATTGGCTTGATGGCCATATTTGTCGTGGATTTGCTTTCGCTGATTTATGTTTCGCATTTGGGCGATACGCATCTCACCGCAGCGGTTGGTTACGCCAGCACAGTGATGTTTTTTGGTATGTCCATCAATATCGGTCTGGTCATTGCCACCTCCGCCGCAGTGGCGCGCGCTTTGGGGGCAGGGGACAGACCTCGCGCCCGTCGCACGGCGGCTTCGAGCTTGGCCTTGACCGCCGCTATTGCCGCCGTTGTCGCCGCGCTGATGATATTTTATCGGTTTGAACTGCTGGCCCTGATTGGTGCCTCGGGAAGCACCGCGCAAGTGGCCGCAAATTTTCTGCTCATCGTTATGCCGGCAAATGTGCTCATGGGGCTCGGCATGGGCTTTTCCGGCGTGTTGCGTGCGGTGGGGGATGCCAAGCGCGCTATGAATGTCACCCTGTTTGGCGGGCTGGTAACTGCGTTTACCGACCCCTTGTTTATTTTCGGGTTGGGCTTTGGCGTCTATGGCGCTGCAATTGCAACGGTCATTTCGCGCTTTGTTTTTGCCGGAGTCGGCTTTTGGGGCGCGGTCAAGGTGCATGACCTGGTCGCAAAACCCCGCCTGCCGGATGTATTGCAAGATTCCAAAATGATCGGAGCCATCGCGCTTCCGGCCATCCTTACCAACATTGCCACGCCGGTGGGCCAGTCTTACGCCATGAAGATTTTCTCGCGGTTTGGCGAGGACGTTATTGCCGCCTTTGCGGTGATTGATCGCATCACGCCCGTGGCGTTCTGCGTGATTTTTGCGCTGACGGGGTCTCTTGGCCCGGTTTTGAGCCAGAATCTTGGTGCCAAATTGATGGGCCGAGTCCGAAAAACTTTGGACGATGCCTTTTTATTGACGATTGTTTACGTGGTTGTGGTCTGGACTTTGCTATGGCTTGGCAGCGGTTTGCTGGTCAAGCTGTTCGGAGTGTCAGGCGAAACAGCGTCCTTGCTCAAATTCTATTGCACGTTTGGCGCGTCACTGTGGCTGTTTCTGGGGGCGCTTTTTGTCGCCAACACATCGTTTAACAATCTGGGCTTTCCGCTTTATTCGACATTTTTCAATTGGGGCCGTGCCACCATCGGCACAATTCCCTTCGTTACCTATTTCGCCGATCACTGGGGTGTTGAAGGCGGGATGGTCGGGATGATCGTCGGCTCTGCTATTTTCGGCATTGCTGGAGCAATAGTCGCATATTTCGTTACGGCGCGGCTCGCAAAACAAATCAATCCGGTTTAAGACAAATCCACAGTTTCTGCCCTTGCGCGGATTTTTGTTTTAAATAGGGGAAACCACATGTTTAACATCAATGATATTTTAAACGCGGCCCAGGGCGGCCAGGGCATGAATAACATCGCGCAGCAATTTGGCCTGTCGCCGGAGCAAACCCAGGCCGCCATTCAGGCCGTTATTCCGGCTTTTTCTCAGGGCATGCAAAATCAGGCATCCTCGGCAGGCGGTCTTGAATCGATCATCGGTGCGCTCACCGGTGGTATTCATCAGCAAAGCTTTCAGAACCCGGCTGCCGCACAATCCCCGGCGGCGCAGGCGGCAGGCGGCGACATGCTCAGCCAGATTTTTGGCAACAACCAGATCGTTGCGCAAATTGCCCAGCATGCCGCCCAATCTACCGGCATCAGCCCGCAAATTTTACAGCAGATGATGCCCACCATTGCGTCCATGATTGCCGGTGGCATGTTCCACTCGATGCAAAATCAGGGATTGGGCAATGTTTTGGGTCAGTTGGCGCAAGCAGCAACCCAGCCTGGCGGTTTGGGATCCATGCTCGGTCAGGGCGCGGCACCCGCGCAGCCACAAGCGGCAGGTGGTCTGGGCGGCATGCTCGGCGGGTTGCTCGGTGGTTTGTT
>JAYVYB010000281.1:0-7591 GCA_043784625.1 Methylovirgula sp. | reverse complement strand
GCGGAACAGTTCGCGCAGCTTCTCGCGGTGTTCGTCATCGAGCCGATCATCCGCATCGAGCCAGAAGATCCACTCATGCGTCGCGTGCCCCAGGCAGGCGTTGCGGGCTGATGCGAAATGGTCCACCCAGGGGAAGTCGAACACCCGCGCGACCAGCGACGACGCCACCTCCTTCGACCGGTCCGTCGAGCCGGTATCAACGACGATGATCTCCTGGAAGAGTTCTCTTGCATGTGCCAGGCAGTCGGGCAGGTTGTGTTCCTCGTTGGCCAAGGTCTTTTCGCCCTTGATTGCGGCTAGAGCCACTTTAGCTTTGAAAGCCGGGGTATGGTTCCGGCCAAGTATAATTATTTTGGGCGTCTCGTCATAATTGCTCTTGTTCCCGGCAGCTTACGCCGCTTTCGAGCAGAAATCCCACTTATCCCGGCTGTTCAGATTCCCCAGACCACCTCTCCCATGGGTGTACGCGCTGAGCGTGGCTTGTGCCGCACCACGACGTCAACTCGATAATCAAGTTTGTCGAGGCAGCGCACCAGTCGATCCAGTGTGAATTTCCCCGTCGTTCCGGTGAAAATGGCAGAAATATCGGACTGTTCAATGTCCATAAGTTCGGCGGCCTTCGCCTGGGGCATGCGGCGGCGCTTGATAATGGCATGCAACTCACGCACCAATTTGGCCTTTAAAAGCTCTTCTTCGGGGTTATCAAAGCCAATATCAGCAAAAACATTGCCGCTGCTGACCGTCACAGTACTGTCGTCGCTCATCTCTTGGCTCCTTTCTCAATTTTGATCTGCGCTATTTTTTGTCAATCCACAGTGGTAAAGCGCACCATTTTGCCGGGAAACCCGCTTGGCCTATTGATATTTTTGGACCTTCGGGAAATGTTTCAATCAGGCTAACAAATCGCGCGCCCCACGAGGAAGTTGGGTTTATTTGCAATTGAAAATACCGTGCTATGGCGGCGGCAGAATAAAAGTGCTCGCTCGCAAACGTGTCCCCCGCCAAATGATTTAACAGCGGCACGTCATTGAGGCGAGGTAATTTGGGCTGAGCGATAAGTGGTTTGTTCCAAAGCCGACTGTGATGAGCACAGATATTGCGAACAAACGCCAATGTACGTACCCATGTTGGGAATAATTCTGGTCGAGATACCCCATATTTATTCGCAATGTCTCGCATATCCCCATATTTCATACCCGCAATGAACATTGAGAGCATTCCAAAATCCCACAGCTCTACAGCTGCCCAAATGGGAAGCGGATCGGAATATGTGGAGCGAAAATGCGCCACAAACTCTTCCTTCGAGCTGGCAGCCATTTCATCGAAACGACGAACGAATTCATCAAACCGACTGCCGCCCTTCTGTGGATCAATAGCCGTAAACTTACCGTCCAATAAGGCTTTGTCTCGGTAAGCCCAGTTATTTTTAATCCCCATTTGAAGGGCAACATCTGTCCTGATAGAGACTTCAATGCGCTCTAATACATCCAACATCATCAAGCGGAGCCTCTTGTCGAACACATAAAGGTCGACGACTTGGCTAAATTCAGATGATGGGACAAAAGTATCGAGAACTTGCGACGCTAACTTACCGTCGCCATTCATCAAGACCTTGCTACTACGAAAGGGATACCAATAACCGCTCAGTCGATAATAACTTATCTTTTCAAGATATTGTGCAGCTTTTGGAAGATCGCTAATCGAAAGCCCACGGCTCGTTATCAGCGTTAGCTGCTGCTGTATCGACAAAAATGGCTTGGAATACGTAATCACACCTTATAATAAAAGAAAGCCGACCCATGCGCAAGCGCAGCGGGGCCGACCGTGTTGCCTTCTATATGAGGCATAGAATAAGTTCTTGCAACGGTATTCGAAACGGCATTTCTTCGCGAGACGTGGAAAAGGGTATGAGCACCGCCTCTTGGTTCTACGACCCGCAATCCCCATGGCAGAAAGGCACGGTAGAGAACACCAACAAGCGTGTCCTCCGTTATCGCGCCCCGAAACCGTTGTTCTGGATATGATCAATCACGACGTCCGGGCCTTGTGCGAACGTCTTAACGCGACGCCGCGCAAATTTCGCTTGGGAGGCCGCCGATGACTTATTCGGCAAAAACAACCGCATAAATCACCCGCTTTGACTTTTCAGCAATTTGCGCGGCTTTTTTGATCATGCTTTTGGTGTTCGGCGTTTCCTGCATGGTTTCAAGATCGCTCTTGCTCACCCATTGCGAATAGTTGACCACATGTGTGCCATCTTCGCTTTTGTGAATACTCGTCGAGACGTAGCCAGCGCTTTGTTGCCTTGCTTGCTTGGCAATAGCTTCAAGTTCGGAAATCAGCCGATCTGCCTTTTTGGGATCGACTTTAAACGTTTCAATGCAGGTCACATTTGTCGCCACGGCTGAAATTGTCGCCTTTTCCGCACCAAGCATTGTTTGGGCGCTTTTGACCTCGTCGAGCCTTGGTCGATTGCCGCCGGACATGCCCTCATCGGATGCTGTCTGCAAGGCGATAGCGTCGGCTTCCCATTGGGCCAAAATGCCGACCTTTTCTTTCTTAGTGAGTGCACCAGCAGAGACCACTTTGCTCGGGTCATCGAATGTTGTCGACGGACTGATCTTGGCATTTTCCGCCAACGCTTTGCGTGTGGGTTCGTTTGGTTTTGTGGTGGTTTTCATGTGAATGGCCTCTCAAGTGGTCTGGTTATGCCAAATTGGCGTAATCAAACCTGTGGCGAGAATGGCGGGCCGCTCTGTTGGCAAGCGCGCGATGTTGAAGTATGGCAAGTCTATCGGCATTGACCCGGCATCGTCAGGTTCGGAAACTACTCACAATCGATGGCGGTATTTTTGAGCCGTTCAAGCAGCGATTTCAACAATTTTACGGGCAATATCCTCTGGCGAAAGAATAAAATCGATACAGCCGCTAGCGATAGCGCTTTCCAGCATGTCAGGATGTTCAGCGGTGTCGAGTTTCTGGGCGATTGTAACACCGCCGACATCCTTGATGCCGCACAGTGCATCAGCACCATCGCCGTCAAAGCCGGCGACAATAACCGCGATGAGTTCACCGTCCCAGCACTTGGTCAACGACTGCAAAAACAGGGTGATGACATCCGGCCAACCGTGGGGCTTTGAAATCGGCTTGAGCACAAATTTTCCGTCACCGACAAAGAGATCGCGCTTTTCAGGAATAATGAAAACATGATTTGGCGCGATAGTCAGGCCTTGGGTAACGAGTTCAACCGGCATTTTGGTGTATTGAGGCAAAATCTCGTGCAGATAGGTCGCCACATGGCGCAAATGATTGACGATCACAATCGCAACGCCCATGTCTGCGGGCAAATGCTGTAACAGGCGGACATAGGCGTCAAGCCTACCCGCCGACCCGCCGACACAGACAACCGGAAAGTCCGGTCCGTTCGAGAGATGCCTTTGGCGTGCGGCGGTATTAAAATGCGCATCAGGCATAGAGTCAGTGGCCGGTTGTGTGCGGTAAAGCGGGGCGGGCGGGTTAAGGGCTCGACTACCTATGCGTTGGTCAAAATGAGAGACCGGAAAAATCATTTTGTTCCCTTTGCCACCATGTCCGGTTGACACGCCCCGTTTCCCGTCAAGCCAAATTTGCAAGCGTATGACTGTTCTCGAACAAAGCCATGCGTTTGCAGAGGAGTTTATTTGGCTTTGGCGAGCTGTCCGCGAATTTCGCCGTTTGGATTGGCCGCGGTATGAATGTTGAAATAGATGTTGCCTGCCAAAAGATCGTTGGCCTGAGCCTCAGTCAAAGTTGCTGAGCCTTCGAAGGGACTGGCCGGAGCAGGCGCGGCAAGCTCAACACCAGCGCTGACACCCTTGGCTGCGGGGCCATGAAAATGCGCTGCGGTGGATTTGCCGGTCAGATCGGCATAGGTGCCTTTCCAGGAGAGCTTTTTGGTTGCGCTGTCAAAGGTGGCATCAATCATGCCCGTGGCTTTGGAGGTGGTTGCCGGCACTTCTTCTGTCGCGGAAAGCACCGCCTTGAAATTCATCATGTCAGCAAAAGCCGGCACAGCGATAAATGTTGCCGCAATTGCCAGCGCGGACAATGTAGTGCGAAGAACTTGTTTCATAGCATAATCCCTTCTTGGATCAGGTTTGCGTGAAAGTGTCGTTATTTCATATGGTTAGTTAGGGTAATAATATTCAAGAAACTTGGCGTCGAAGGCGCCGTCAACGGTGAGTTTTGCCTCATAAGGCGGCGCGTCTTTCACCAATTGGCGATTGACCTTCAGGAACATCATGCGTTCAGACCAATTGATGCCGCCAATCGATTGCGGCAAAATCAACGAAATCTTTCCAGGCCACCAATTGTGATTGTCCACGCTGATATATCGAATAGTCCAGCCGTCATCATCGACAAGAAAGTCGGAAACATGACCGATTTCGCCATCTGTCGCGTGCACATGATAGCCATTGACCTCATTGGCGCTGCGCAAATGCCGATCGCCGTGGTCGCGCGACAATTTGGTATCCAAGGGAGCGTCGATATGTTCGTGCGGCAAAAGCGGGACTGCTATTGCATTGCTCATCGGGAAGAACGCACCGCCGATGAACGGCTCCCAGCCATAATAAGTGAGCGAGCGCTCCTCAATCTGGCGAGAAACCGGCGCGTCAAAATCAATGTCGGGGCTGTCCTTGACCAATTGCATGGTCAGATTAACTGGAAAGACGCGAGCAGCGCGATCCGCATGGCCAAGCACCGACACCGGCAGGATAACCTTGCGGCTGGAAAACCAGCTGCCTGTCTCCACCACCAGCCAACGAACGGCCCAGTTGGTATCGTCAAACAAAATATCACTGACCGAGCCGATTTCGCCATCACTGGCTTTAAGGGTGAAGCCGTTAAAGGCTGAGGCATTCCATAGCATTTTGGCTTCCTTGCCGGTTTGATAACCGCACTGTTGCCAACACATTTGCAAATTCAGGAACAATGTTGGTCTTTAGAGCTAATCGCTTGCCACTGCATGGAGCTAGAATCGGAAAGTACTTATGCCCATACCGATCCGGCGAAATTTGTCCTTTGCATTGGTTTTACTGGGATTTTAGCCCTGAGTATAAGCCGAGTCTGTCGCACCGCGCGCTCCGCTGTACCCTGAGAACATGAAATTCGCCGGAACTTGATGAATCCACCGGCTTTACGATGACGTGGCTTTGAAAGCCGCGCGGGGGAAACATGGCGATCAGTTTCGTGCGATTAAGTTTGGTGGTGTTCGCGCTGTCACTGCCTGTGGTTGCGCATACTCAAGGCTTTGGCCCTGGCACCATTGACGGTATCAAAGTTGAGCCGCCGCCTGTCATGCAGTTTCAAACTTCACCCGGGCTGCCGCTTTCCAAGGATCAGAGCGCCGCCTTCCGCCTTTATGTGATTGGTCAACACAAGGCGTCATATCAGTTTCGCGAGAACATCCACATCGGCGTGATATTGCCGTTTAGTGGTGTGCGATATTTCAAAGTGCCGCCTGAATATGGCGCAGCGGGCTATCTCTATTCAGTGGTTAATACGCGCACAGTGCTTGTCGATCCCGGCACGCAGGAAATTGTCCAGATCGTCGAATAGCGGGCTTAAAATTGCGTAGTTTCCGACGCTGGTGCCAGAGTTTATCCGGTCTGACACTGCTTGAAGATCATGGATTCGCGCGACATGCTAAATTTTAACGCAATGCGCAATTCCTCCCTTGCCGCCTAAGAGACCTTAATCCACCTCAAACAAACAGGAGTTAGCCATGAAGGGCTATATTGCAGACATCGAGACTCTCACAGAAGACAATGATGATTTCAGGCGTGTGCTTTATACCGCCAAAAATGTTCAGCTCGTACTGATGTCTTTGAAGCCAGGTGAGGATATCGGCAGCGAAATCCATATTGATCGTGACCAGTTTTTCCGCGTTGAAAAAGGTCACGGCGAGATTGTGATTGATGGCATGACCCATAAAGTAAAAAGCGGCTTTGCTATCGTGGTGCCTGCAGGGGCGCGCCATAATCTGGTCAACAGCGGCGACAAATCAATGAAGCTCTACACGCTTTACGGCCCGCCAAACCATCTGGATAAGCTTGTTCAGTCAACAAAGGCTGCAGCACAGGCCTCAAAAGAAAAATTTGCCGGCGTGACAACCGAATAGTGGCTTGTTGAAGCATTTAGTCGCGAGGAGCGAACCATGCCCTATGCCTCCATTGAAGGTGCTTTTACGGTCTGCGGGTTGCATGTCCGCTGCCCGCCTCAATAAGGCATAACGTTCCGGTCTCATTACAAAATCCCGATGGCGCATCCAGCCCGTCGTCGTGATCCAAGCCGGAAAACTCAACCCTCCGGCGGTCCAAAGAAGGGTCTCGGGTGACAACTGCCGACCCACATTGAAGTATGTTGAAACTCCGTAGTCTGGAGTTCAATATGCAGTTGGTTAACGGCTAGTTGCTCAAACAAGCCTGAATCTTCAAGGAACATAAGTCAAGTATTGAGGTTTCAGCGCTATTTTCATGAATATTAGCTACATCGGTTTGAATTGACGGGTAATCTCTCATTTTTAGTTAGGTTTGCGGGTAGAATTTACGCAGTCAACTTCTTTCGCCGCCGCGACCACTTCGCCACAATCAAGACTGTCACCCGCTCGTGTAATCACGTCCTCTGCCTCGCCCCCTTCTGCCTTGCAGCGTGTGTGGCGACCTCTGCCGTTTGTTCGCACTTGAGGGCCTCAGCTTGTTCTTTTGCGGCTTGCGTCTCTGAGCTGCGCAGGATGGCGCGATCCTGAGCGAGCTTTTGTTTGGCGAGTGCATCGTTTGGGGTGACTTGGTTTGGTTGCGCTGTAGCGTCATTTGCGCTTTCACGACCTATACTCTCACGGCCGCTTTCCATCCTTCGTTCATCAGTTCCATCTTTAATCATCTTCTTTTCGCTTTTGCCGTTGCTAGGTATTGCAAGGCTCTCGCCCTTTGCGTGCTGCCTGACTCGCGTCTCAGAACTTCTGTCCTTGGCCACGTGCTCTGACGCCGCGTCACGCACTTGCTTGGCGGCTTGCGCTTCACGTTGCTGTGTCGCGGCTAAAGCTTGCGCCCGGGCAATCAACTTATCGGCATGAGGCCCCAGCAGCTTTTGCGCTTGCTCGACGGTGATCTGAGATACGCCCTGCTCTTTCAGAGCTTGAATATCAATGCGGATCGCCAGCTTCTCGAGGGTGGCTGCAGCCTTGCGCTGGAAGGTGAGTTTGGTATCGCCCTCTAAGGCCAGCGCTGTCTTGGTGACATGGGCATTGAGCTCAGCCAGATCGTTACGCATTTGCTCGGCGGAAGAGGATTTTGTCACAGATGGTCTCCAATTGGGTGAAGTTGAGATCTTGGTGAGGAGTTGCAGAACATTGCCAGAGCTGGCGGCTTGATCTAGCTGTTTGGTGTGCAGGTTGGCGATTGCGTTGCCCGGATCTTTTGCACTGATTCCCGCCCAGTCTTTAAGTGCAGCATTTGCATCTCTGAGATCACGCTTGCTGGTAGGAACGGGAACTGCATTGACCTTGGCTTTTGCTATGCGGCGACGAGCATTGGCAATCAGCTCCGGGTTA
>JAYVYB010000280.1:0-9087 GCA_043784625.1 Methylovirgula sp. | reverse complement strand
GATTAGGGGGTTCTTCATCCCTTGTTCAGTCCCTTCTGCCACTGATCATGCAGCTGATCCATGGCCTCTTTTGGCGACCGTTGGCCTGCCCAGACAGTTTCCAGTGTTTTCGCCAGGAAGTTCCCGCCGCTATAGATCGTGAACTCAGAACCGGCCACGACGGGCACTTCTAGGATCGTGGCAAACTCCATTCCGTCTACGAAGGCCCCGCGTTTGTCCCACGGAATTCCCGCGGTCTTGTAATCAGGCCGCTGTAGGATCGATTTTCTGGGCGAAGCACCTCGTCCAACGGTGGTCCATTTGAAGCTGTTGTCCGACAACCAGCGAACGGCTTCCATGGTCGCCTCGTAGCGCCCCTCATCGGCTTGATGATAGAGTTCAAGGCCGCCCATTTCGAAATAGGTCTTTTTGGTGCCGCCAATATTCGGCATGTCGAAGGTGCGGAAGTTGAGGCCCTGTTTCATGTAGCCGTTCAGCGTCCATGGTCCCGTCCAGAAGATCGAGCCGTCGCCGGTGCCAAATGCCTTATAGCGATCCGTGACGTCGCGTGTCGAAACCTTGTCCCCGTCGAAGAGCGAAAGCACCCACTCCATCGCCTTGACGCCAGCCTCTGGATTGACACAGGCTGTCTTGAGGTCGTTGCTGGCACGCTGGAAGCCCATTTGCTCTGCCACAATGCCCCAAGTTACCGTCGGCTGCACGCCCGAGCCGGTCATGAGAATGCCGGAGCGCGTGACCTTGCCATTCGTCGTCTTAGTCAACGCCTTGGCCCAGGTGATCAGCTCCTTACCGTTCGTCGGCGGCGAGTTTGGATCGAGGCCGACTGCAATGACATGATCAACGTTGATTTCGGGCTGCAGGCTCATCAGATCCATGGGGATCATAAAGATCTGATTGTCATATTTGGGATACCGGGCCGCCTTGATTGACGATTCCGAGAAATCAGCAAGATCGAGCCCGCTTTGGGCAATAAGCTTATCGAGCGGAACGGTGACAAGATCCTTAGCCAATTGAGCAGCCTTGCCGGCAGTGCCCCAGCCGAAATCGGGGGCCTGTCCAGTCGCCGCTGCGGTCAACAGCTTGGTGCTATACTGCTCTTCGGGGATGAGCTGCATGTTGATTTGGATGCCCTTGCTCTGGTGGGCTTCATTGAAGGACTTGATGACTTCGGCCCAGACTTCGCCGTCTGATGCAGCGAGCCAACTCCAGTGCACGAGTTCGATAGGCTTCTTGTAGGCAAAAGCGCGTGTGCCTACGAACGGTGTCGTCACGGCGGCTCCTGCAAGCGCGCCTGCGGTTTTGAGAAACTGCCTGCGCCCTAGATCCATCTTTGTATTGATTGTCATTGGGGTTCCTTTCACGTTTCTTCCACTGAACTGGCGCTTCCCCAGCTCGTCGCGTTCTTTATTTGTTGACCACGAACTTGCCACTCTAAACGGCAACAGTCTCGCTTATCGGAATGTACACTGATGGCTCTCAGCGTCTCGCTAAATAGGCGGGACGTCGTTGTGCAGCGGTCAATATCGCATCAAGGCAGTTTGGCCGCCTCGTCACCGAACACAGAACAATCTTGCCCAGTATTTCACCAACCACATTTGCATTTTGCGACAATAATGATTCTAATTGCGTCGAGCGCATTCGAACGGATCGAAAAAGACATGCAACAGCCAGTTCATCAGGCACGGGAATACAGGGAGGTTGGAATTTTTCTGGCTCCGCAATTTGCCTTGTATGGGCTTGTCCCGTTGATAGAGGTTTTCCGCGTCGCTAATCAGAATTCGGGAAAGCGCCTGTTCAACTGGACGTTCATTTCCGAGAATGGCGGACCGATCGAATCCGGCGCGGGATTGACGATCACTGCCGATGCCAGTGTCTATTCGGATTTCCATTTTGATCTAGTTTTCATTTTTTCGGGCAATGACGCGACTTCATACTTGTCAAAGCGCCTGGTGAGCTGGATTCGAAAGCTTCACGCGCATGGCGCCACGATAGGCGGAATAGACACGGGCGCTTTCGCATTGGCCGAAGCCGGCCTTTTAAAAGACCGCCGTGCGACCTGTCACTGGGAGGCGATGCCGCTGTTTATGGAACGATATCCGGATATCGATATCGTTGAGCGGCGCTTCATCATCGATCCTTCCGTAATCACTTGCGCTGGTGGAATTGCCGTCCTCGACATGATACTCGATTATATAGAGCGCGAATATGGTCCCGTCCTTGCCCGGCATATATCCAACGGATTCGTTTATCCAAATCAGGTGCGCGGTGACGGTCCCCAACGAACAGCTGCCGGAAACCCTGGCCAAAACATCAGGGATCCTGTAAGCCAAGCTGTGAAGATGATGGAGGCCAACACTGAAAGCCCCCTATCAGTTCAAGAAATTGCGAATCAACTCGGTCAATTAAGACGCAATCTCGAACGCGTCTTCCGGAAAAAGACACAGTCGTCGATCGCCTCATATTATATGAGGGTGCGCCTCGAGCGAGCGCGGGAAATGCTTTTTTATAGCGATGTCTCAATTTCGGAGATTTCGCTGGTTTGCGGCTTTAGCTCGCCTGCCGTCTTTACTAGGACGTTCAGCGCCAATTTCGGCCAACCACCGAGCGGATTCCGCGCCAGCTATTCCGCAATTGAAATGGCCCGCTTCAGGCCTCACGTCACTTGGTCGCTAAGCGAATCCCGAAGTTACAAAAGATAGCCTACCAGCACATCCGAATTTGCAAATTCACTGTCGCAATATGCAAATCTGAAAATCGCCACCTACCGATATATTCCAGATGAGTGCTCCACTAGCGCCCTTAAGCCATCGTGCGCCCACCAACGACGAAAGGAACTTCAGTGTCGAATTTTCAAAGATTGAATGGCCTTAAAGACCGGCTTCAGGGCTGTTATATCACGGTTCCTACCATGTTTCGTGATCAAGACTTGGAGTTGGACCTTGAAGCGACGCGAGCTCACAGTCGCTTCCTTCTCGATCACGGCGCTGCTACAGGCAATGCGGTTTTGTTGGCTGCCGGCGCTGCCGGCGATTTTTCGACGATGAGCATCGACGAGCGCTGTGCGGTTGCGCGCGCCGTCAAGGAAGAGGTGAACGGTGCCGCCCCTGTGGCAATGGGCGCACAGACCACGTCGACTCGTGATCTCATAACCCTTGCCCAAGCGGCGGAAACCATCGGCGTCGATTATATTCAGGTCTCCTGCCCATATTATTTCACGCACACGGAACAGGATTTTTACGAGTTCGTGAAAGCTGCGGCCGATGCTGCCCCGAACACTGGCATCATCATCTACAATACATTTTGGACCAGCCGGAATATTTCGTTTGGAATGGTCGAAATGCTCGCCGAGATTCCAAACGTAGTGGGCTTGAAATGGGCGACGCCGCGCACTGACGCCATGGAATTTGAGCATGTCTGCACGCATTTCTCTAAACGTCTAAGCATCATCGACAACAACCTTTTCTTCACGATGAGTCACATGATGGGTGCGCGCGCTTTCGAAGTGCACCTCTGCAATTACTGGCCAGAATGGGGTTTGAAACTTGTCGAACGCCTGAGCACAGGCGATTACACGGAAGTTCAGCGCATGATCACGGTCGAAGCAATGCCGTTCTATCATCTTTGGATGAAAATCGAAGGCGAGTATACGGGAGGTGACGGTTACCTCGACAAGCTCTGCATGGAACTGATCGGCCTGCCGTCCAGCAGGTGCCGTCCTCCGACTAGAGATATCCGCGAACTTTATCGCGAGGACACCCGCAAGATGATGCTCGAATCGGGCGTGCCGGGCGTCCTCCGACGATAGCGTCTTCGGTTCTAAATTACCTTCGGTTATTCCGGATTTCTCAATATCCCATTGACCTTACGTGTCTAAACAGAGAACCGACAGATGTTAACCTCCTTGGAACAAATCCAAACAATCGCCGGGTCTTTGCGCCCAAAGGCACAGGCCTTTATCGATGGAGCATTTTGCGACGCCTCTAACGGAGGCACGTTTGCGGCCGTCAACCCGGCAACGGGCGAGGTTATTTGCTCAGTTGCGCATTCCACTGGGGCCGATGTTGACCGAGCGTTAACCGCCGCCAGGCGCGTTTTTGCAGATGGCCGGTGGTCGCGAGCAGCCCCTGACCATCGCAAGGAAGTCCTGCTCAAACTCGCAGCTCTTGTCCGGGAAAACACCCCCGAACTTTCCGTGCTGGAAAGTTTGGATAGCGGCAAAACCATAACCAATTGTATCCACGAAATCGGGGCGGACGTGTCGAATTTTTTCCAGTCGTACGGAGAATTATGCGACAAGTCTTTCGGCAAAGTCGCCCCGACAGGTGAAGAAGCGCTAGCCTTGGTAGTCAAGGAGCCGGCAGGTGTCGTCGGTCTCGTCTTGCCGTGGAATTTTCCGCTCTTGATGGCTGCCTGGAAGCTGGCACCCGCCTTGGCGGCGGAGTGTTCAACCATTGTTAAGCCGGCAGAGCAGACGCCGCTTTCAGTCATCCGGCTTGCTGAACTGGCGCAAGAAGCCGGACTACCTGATGGAGTGCTAAACGTCGTGCCGGGCTTGGGCGAAACCACAGGACTGGCCATTGGCCGTCATTCTGACATTGATATCATCTCGTTTACGGGATCGAGCCAAGTTGGAGGACATTTTCTGCGCTATTCTAGCGAAAGCAATCTCAAGGTCGTGAGGCTGGAAATGGGCGGCAAAAGCCCGTTCATCATGCGCGACGACGCGAACCTCACTGAGGACCTTATTGAGCACGCGGTCAAATCGGCCTTCTGGAATGGCGGGCAAAATTGTTCCGCAAATATGCGACAGATTGTCGACTCTTCGTTGGCGGACCTTTTTCTGGAAAAAGTCTGCGCCCGCGCCCAAGCATACAAGGTTGGCAATCCGTTGGACCCATCAACGGATATTGGGGCGATGGTTACCAAAGAGCACATGGAACGCGTACTGAACTATATTGATATGGGCAGAAGCGAAGGGGCCAAGCTCATCATGGGCGGGCAATGCGTCCGGTCTGCATATTTTGTTTCACCAACTGTCTTCACCGGTGTGAACCCGAACATGGGCATTGCAAAGGAAGAATTCTTCGGCCCTGTGCTCGGCATCATTCCGGTCAACGGTATGGATGAAGCTCTTCGTGTTGCGAGTGATACGGACTTCGGCCTGCACGCAACTGTATTTACCCGCGATATCGACCGTGCGCTCCATATGGCTCATCGCCTTCCGTGTGGCACCATTTCGATTAACGGCTTTTCCGAGGGTGACATCAAGACACCGTTCGGCGGCTATAAGCGGTCCGGCTCGCTTGCGCGTGACAAAGGCACCGAAGCCCTTGATCAATACCTCCAGACAAAGGCGATTTGGATCAGCCGGAGGCTCGGAGCATGAAGCGTATCGCACTTTGTATTGAGCTGGCACCGGATCAACAGCGCCGTCTGCTCACCGAGATCGGAGCGGACGAACTGGTCGTACTGACCGGGGACCATCACTCTGAAGAGTGTCTGGCCGGGTGCGAAATCGTCTTCGGCAATCCGCCCGCCAAGTGGCTCGATCGGGCCAATAGCGTGCGATGGGTGCAACTGGAATCCGTTGGATTTGGCGAATACACCAGCATGAATTGGACCGACCTGCAGCACAGGCTCACGCTAACCAATTTGGCGGGCTTCTTTGCTGATCCGGTGGCTGAGACCATACTCGCAGGGTTATTGGCGATTGCACGCGGAATCGACAGGCTGGTAATACTGAAAAGCACGGCAACATGGGAAGGCGACCCGCTACGCACCCGCCTCACATTGCTTCGGGGAACTCATGTCGTGCTCGTGGGATTTGGCTCCATCAACCGGCGCCTTGCCGAGCTTTTAACGCCATTCCGTTGCCGTATTACGGCTATCCGGCGCGATACGCCGATCAATACCCTCGATGCCGCGCTGAAGGAAGCCGATATTGTGGTGTGCACAGCACCGGACACCTCAGAGACGCGCAATCTCTTTGACGAGAACCGGCTTTCGTTGTTGCCGACCCGTGCAATATTTGCCAATCTTGGCCGTGGCACCATCGTGGATGAAACGGCTTTGGCCAATGCCCTGACGAGCGGCAAGCTCGCGGGGGCCGTCCTAGATGTCACGCGTATGGCACCCTTGCCGGCGGAGCACCGCCTGTGGCATTGCCCCAACACCCTATTAACCCAACATTCCGGCGGCGGAACTGCGGATGAACTGGAGCGCAAGATCGACGTCTTTGTCGAGAATCTAGCGCGCTATCGCCGCAGCGAACCGCTTAAAAACACGGTTGATTTCCAAAGAGGATACTAATGCCCAATATTGAAAAAATTCGCTGCGTCCTGCTGAGCTCTCCCTACGCCGATGCCGACGATCCGGAGATCAAGGAATGCTTTCCAAATGGTCCCAAACGCACAATCGGTATGGTCGAAGTAACCCTCGATAATGGCGTGACCGGAATCGGGGAAGGCTATCTCGCCGTGTTCGCGCCCCTAGTTTTCAAGTCGATCGTGGATCTGTGTACGCCCCATGTGATGGGAAAAGACGGCTTCGATATCAAGGGCCGTGTGAAAAATCTCCGCAGTCTTTGCGACTACTGGTCGCTTCAAGGCGCTGCGCGCCATGTTATTGCAGCATTTGAAATTGCTCTGCAGGATGCAAAGGGCAGGAGCTTGGGCGTACCTATCTTCGATCTGCTGGGTGGAGCCAAAAAAAGTTCAATCCAGATTTATGGCAGCGGAGGCTGCTGCGATGCCAAAGAGCAGTTTCTGCGTGAACTAGATCAGTTGCGGGCCTTGAAGATCGACATCTACAAGATCCGCTCGGTCAAGCACGACATTCTGCGCACGGCGTGGATTCTGGAGGAAGCCGGGAAACTTGGCATTAAGGTCGGGGTCGACATGTGCCAAAACCTCGCCGATCCTCCGCAAGAGGTCGACGACGTTGTCAATTTCGTTGAATCTGTTCATGCGATTACTTCCTATCGCATGGCGTTTGTCGAAGAAGCAATCGGACCGGATTGTCCCGAAGAGTTCCGAGAGTTGCGCAGACGTATTGACGTTCCTGTTTGCGGCGGGGAGATCATCACCACGCCCAAGGAAATGATCGAGCGCATCAATGCGGACGTCTACGATTTTGTCCAGCCCGACGCGTCCGTCATCGGGGGCATTTCCGCAGTCATGGACGTGTTCGCGGCAGCCGCAGCAAAAGGCACCGATGTGGTTGTTCATGCCTGGGGCGGTGCGTCAGCGATCATGGCGAGCTATCACGCCGCCTTTGCAGCAGGCGGTAACTTGGTCGAGTTTCCCATGCTGTATTTCCCACTCACCGTCGAGATGATTGGCGATCAGGGACGGATTGAAAATGGACGTCTCCTGCGTCCGACAGCGCCTGGTCTGGGGCTGACGCTTACCCCTGAAATTGAAGCGCGCTATCCCTTTGACGAAACCGCGGTCTATTGTTGCATCCTGAATGATTGGGGCCCGCCTCCGGACAGCTATTGGGAACGGAAATAAAGCGGCCAAGCAGAGTAAGATCGATAAATTTCAATAAGATAAAAAGATGCAACCTATGTCCAGTAACGCGTCGCAGTATCGTCATGTCCTCGTCTTTCGCGAGGAATTTTCTTATTGTGCGCATCCGCATATTGTGATTGCACAAAATGGAACATGGGTTGCTGTCTTTAATCGTGCGCCGCGTAAATCATTCGTGCTCCATCCACCTGAGGAGCCTCAGTTCCACAACGTCATCATCCGTTCGCAGGACGAAGGGCTGTCCTGGACCGCGCCGCAGGTCGTCCCTGAATGTAGTTGGTCAGGCACCGAATGCGCGGGACTGACCTTGTTTTCAAACGGGCGGCTGATGCTAAATCAGTGGCGGTTCGAGTGGATGCCGTTGGGCTTGGCAAGCAAGGCGGCCGATCAATCCGCACTGGCCTATCCCCCAGACTTCATGAAGTCGTGGCATGTTTCTCCGGAGCACAAAACCGCCGGCATCAGTCCGGAATCATTCGAACGGATTGCACCCTGGGTGCGTGCCCCCGGAGCAACTTTTGTCCATTTTTCGGAAGATAATGGGGTGAGTTTTTGCGATAGCGTCAGGATTAACACGCACCCCTTTAGCGGCGGTTACGGCATGCGCGGTGCGGCCGAACTGCCTGATGGAAAAATCATTCTCCCATTGAGCGATGTCCCGCACTACAAGCAAGTATTCAACGTCGAAAGCTGCGATGGCGGCCAATCTTGGTCAGCTCCCATACTGGTGGCCAGCGGAGCAGGACATGAATTTGAGGAGCCTACAGTGCTACGGTGTAAATCCGGCAAACTGCTGATGATCTTGAGGGACAATATGACGCGGCGCTTGCATCAGTCCGTGTCGCTTGACGCGGGCAAATCTTGGAGCACGCCGCATGCTATTCGGGTTGAAGGCTATCCAGGCCACTTGCTGGTGCTTGACGATGGCCGGATTCTTTTGACCTACGGGTGGCGTCAGCCCGATTTCTCAATACGCGCCGTTCTGTCATCTGACGAAGGAGAGACTTGGGATGTCGACCATGCGATCCATATTCGCCGCGGAATGCAGAGCAAGAACCTCGGCTATCCGGCAACGATCGCTGTGAAAAGTGGCGGCTTCTTTACGCTTTACTATGGAGAAGATGTCGACGGAGTGACCGCAATCATGGGATCGTATTGGCGGCTTTGACCGCCCCTTCCCGCGCTCCATGGCTTTAGCTTCAATGGCTGTTTTTTGCCTCACGTAGTGTGAAGAGCCTCCTTCATGATATCAACCTCCGTGGTCTTGCCGCCGCAAAAGCAATTAACATGCCAGACTTATCGTCCCAACAACCCCACCTGCTGTCAGACAGAGGTGGCTCGGTTTATCTGAACAACTTCGGGGCTATTCGTAAGTGGAATTCTGCCTCATTTATGCTGCCGCCAGGATTGGCGGTAATCCCCCCGTTTTTAACGGGGGTTCGCTCGTAGAATTTATGCGGCCAATTTCAGTTTCTGTGCGGGTGTCATGCCGCCGATGCCCATGTTGGGGCGTTCGTTGTTGTAAGTCCATAGCCATTGTGTTGCGTGGTGCTGTGCC
>JAYVYB010000279.1:0-3664 GCA_043784625.1 Methylovirgula sp. | reverse complement strand
TTTGTCTCGTAGTATGTCTCGAGACACTATTTTGGTGCCTATTTATAGTGTCCGCGACATCCATTTTTAGCCAATTTGCGTGAGCTCGGGACATTTAAGACACGTTTATTTGTCTCAAATCTGATTATTTTGGGTATTGGCAACACGATCATGATCTTGTCCCTAGCCGAATAATGCCATCGCGGGGCGCGGCGGATATCCTTTACGACCGGCTTGGCCGATGCCTTTGAAATAGGTGTCTTTGTCCCCATCGACTGTCCTTCTTAGAGCAGACGAGGCCAAAAATGCTCGCCTATGAAAACCGCCCAATTTGTTCCATTAGCGCTGACGCCTGAGATCCTGCCGGTCCGATGATCCGAAAAAGCATATCTTGGCGCTGGCTGAAACCGGACAGGCGGGTTTGCATCATCTCTGATGGTATTCCCAAGGGAAATGAGCTCGTGTTTCGCTTTTGAACAGAGCGTTTATTTCACCCACGCGCTCGCCGTTTCCGGTCTCAAGCTGTTCCATGGTTGCTGCACACCGCTCGAACAGCAAGATGTGGCTTCGCCCGCATATGAGGAAGGCGTGCAATGCCCGCATTGCAGCCCTTTGCTAAAGTCTGAAAAGCGCGCTTCCCGAAGAATGCGCGAGCGCCAAATTCAAGTGAGCCGTGCGAGGGGAAAGCACCAACTTAGGCCGCAAAAGATTCTCTGCGGCTAATAATTAGCGCCAGCTCGAAGCCGGGCGCGACCGAGAAATTTGAGACCGCCTTTTAAGCGCAGCTAGCCTATTTCCAAGTTATCCGCTTTTCATAAATGTCCATATGCTCCACTTGGCAATAGTCCACATCCACATCAAAAAACGTGTTGTCTTCAAAGCCAATTTGGGTACGCACGCTGCAGTCGCCGTCGGCGTGGCCAAAGTGCATATTAAAAGTGTCGCCTGGCTCAATGTGGTTGGTAAGCCAGCTTGAACTCCAAGCCCCGTCCTCCTGAGTACGAAACCGGTCAATGGTTGTGGCGGATTTGTTGGTAATGGTGAAAACCCAGTCTGCAGCTGCTTGGGCGCTGGTTGAAAGTCCCGCTAAAATCAGCGCGCTGTAAATAAGTTTTTGCATATCACGTCCCCCTTTTTTTCCGAGATTTCCGTCAGTAATACCTCAGAGTTGCACGGGCATTTGATAAGTACAATGCGTACCAAGTAAAAACGTTTCTATTAATTGGAATAAAAAAGGCGGCTCGAAAGCCGCCTTGGTTCTGATAGCTCGTCGAAACGATCTTCTGCCGAATTTATAGTTGATACCAAAGTGGCGGAAGCGAGTTGGATTCGCCCCCGCCTTTTTTATGTGAAACTCAGAGCTGGTTCTGGACGTTGGTGAATGTGCCGTTCAGCTTTGTGCCGGTAGCCCGCAGCGCGCCGATGATGGCAACGCCGATCAAAGAGGCGATGAGGCCGTATTCGATTGCAGTTGCACCGGATTCATTCTTTACAAAGCGTGCGATCAAAGAAGTCATGGTAAGCTCCATATTGCTGAGTCCCGGATTTGGGATCATGTGTCGCGCCATTGCTCCGGCGCTGATCCGAATTTGGCTCAAATGTTCAAGGAATTTCTTAAAAGCAGAACCTAAATAACATTAATAAGTGTTAATTTTTTTGCACTTCAGTCGGCATAGTTAGGCAATTATTAAGACCGGTCAAAGAACAAAAAACGGCCCCTCGCGGAGCCGTCTTTCGAACTTCCATTCTAATGCTAAGGCTTAAAGCTGATTTTGAACGTTGGTGAACACACTGGTCAACTTGGCGCCGGTAGCCTGAAGAGCTCCAATAATAGCTACTCCAATCAACGCCGCGATTAGACCGTATTCGATAGCTGTTGCTCCAGACCTATCTTCATAAAAATTTGAAAGCAAATGGGTCATTTTCGTGTCTCCGATCGTGTCCCTAAGCCAACAGCCCGAATTAGCCTGTTTGAGAGAAGCAATACGGTATCCTACTTTTTTGTAAGATTATATGCGTCTCTCACGGCATCCGCGTCGCGTTTGATAAAGATGGTTTACGCCAGCTTTATTGCTGCTTACAGCTCCATCGGTCTTCAAGCGGCTTTCAGCCTGTTTTAAAATGATGGCGATTTCCGCCTCGGTAAACCTAATGTTCTCCATGGAACTCTCCTTGTCCCGCAACCGGGATTTTAAACAGGAAAATTCCAGGTCAAAATGGACTAATTTATTGGAAGCAGGTCACCGTCAAACACGCCTGTCTGCGAAAAAAAGAGGCTTTTCGTTGGTTCTTCCTGACTGCTCTGGGAGAAGGCAGAACGTGAAGGTGCAACGCTATGGCAGGGGAAACCCCGGCCTAACCAGCGGCCGCTTGTGGCACAAGTAAAGTCGCCAACAAGATTGCGCCGTGTTTGTTCATTTTCTGCGCCCTAGAAAAGTAAATATAACGCGCCGAAATAGTAGAATAGACAAGCCCCATGTATCTGCAGGAAAATAGTAAAAGAGGTGGCTCGATTTATCTGAACAGTTTTCTGGGCTGAGATAGGTGCATTTCTGCCCTGCTATGCTGCTGACGGAATTGGCAACAACGCGATGAAGTAGGCCAGATCCGGCGTCTACCGGTCAAGGATCGAATGGCCTTTTTGTATTTCAGAAGTGCGGATAACGACCGAGTGAATTGCGGGCTTCCGGCGCGCTGTCATAAGCGCGGCGATATCCCTCAAGCACCATGCCTTCAAACAGGCGGCGCGCGGTGCGCCGCTGGATTTTAGGTAGATGTCGTTCGGTTTCCAGCGAACTTACCAGTCTCACCTATAATGTCCCCAACCTCGGAGATGACTGATTTTGGCGGATGTAGACCCCTTCAGACACGGTTTGCAGATGCTTGCGCAGTGTCGGAAGGGGGAGCTTCAGGTCGCGCGCACTCGAGCTGATACCCTCCTTGCTAACCAGATGGCGACGGTGGATTTCGGCAATGACTTCCATGCATAACATCCCAGATTTTCCGGCTCAAAAGCCGGATCGTTACATATCGAGCGTGGAAATTATTGGACGCTGTTTATGCCGATAATCAGAAAAGTTTTGCACGCTGTTTTACAAGTTGTATGGTCATGACAGTTCTGGGAGCTATTCAAATCGTCATTTTTGCTATCTGAATTTTATAGGCATAAAGTTTTGCATAAAGGAAGTGTCTGGAAGAAGACATGTAACACACCGTTCGCCCAAAAAATGCTGAATGCCGGAACTTGCGCACGAGGCACGCGTTACTTCAAACTTTCCGAGCAATAGGACGTCATCAGTGAACATAAATCGAATGAGAAGTCAGTTTATGAATTGGCAGATTTTGGGTTTTCTCGCTGCCATTTGTTTTCTCATTATTTATATTAACATCGCCGAAGACGTGTTCACACACGACTCAATTGTGAATTTTGATCAAAGCGTGTCGTCAGCTGTTCAAAACTTGCGAACTCCCAGATTAACCTCAGTAATGTTGCTTTTTACCTATCTGGCAAATTGGCAGATCATTGGCGTGGGATTGTTGCTTTCGATCCTGTTCCTGTCGCGTCGGCGACAATGGTTTTTGGTTTTGGCGTTGCTTCTGTCAGTCTTTGGAGGCGAAGTTCTCGTATTCCTCAGCAAGATCAGCTTTTCCCGCGGCAGGCCGGACACTTTAAATGCGCTAATCC
>JAYVYB010000278.1:0-5693 GCA_043784625.1 Methylovirgula sp. | reverse complement strand
TTGCCATAATACTCTCCAGTTAGTTCACAAATGAGTAATCTGTGAGCTAACTTGCACCAGAAATCGCTATTCCAAAAATCCGTTCACCGGACGGACACGATTGATCGGAACGGAGGAGTCCTGATCTGGATTCCCTTTGACGTTGTTTTGGCCGAGGCTTTCTGATGCGCACAGGGATCAATTTCGCCATTTCATTTGCGGATCGCGAACGCCTTGCGACGATCATCGCGGATCGTAATTCACTTTAGAAGCATGTCTGGCGCGCGGGGACTGACGGCTACCCGCGCCGCGTTCTCCCATGAAAATGGCATCTTGCCCTGGCGCGCGGTGACGGACGCCATCCGCGCATTCTGCGCTCGCTTGGCCGGGCTGATTTGCTGGTTCTCGATGACTGGGGTCTTGAGCCTTTCGACGCCGCCGCGCGCCATGATCTTCTGGAAATCCTCGAAGAACGCTATGGCCGCAAATCGACGGTGATCACCTCGCAACTTCCCATCGATCGCTGGCTTGAGATCATCGGCGATCCCACCTATGCCGACGCCATTCTCGACCGGCTTGTCCACAATGCCCACCGCATTGAACTGACCGGTGAAAGCATGCGCCGCGTCAACAAAAGACCAGCCCTGAACCCTTGACCAAATCACACTCTTAAGCCACAAAAAATGAAGCCAGTGAGCGACGCAACCCGGGCGGCATCATTCCGTTACAGTGGGCGGCATCATCTAGGAATCCCTGGGCGACATGATATCGTTACACCCGGGCGACATCGTCGGAATCCGCAGTCTGCAAGGGCTGCGACACGATTTCAAGGTCTGGCTTATCCAAACGCAAAAATCGCCCTCGAGGGGCGGCTTGTGCGGGCGACGTTGTGTCGAAATTAGAGTTGGTTGCGGGGGCACGCAACCATCTCAAATTGCTGTGGGAGTGTCAGGTTTAAAAATAAGCAAACGCAAGGTCAATTGCTATGAAAATTCAGAACAGTCAAAAACTCAAAGACATTGAAGAGGCGTTACTGGTCATTGAGCAACGCAAGGCTCTCAAGGAAGTCATCTCGTTCCTAATTTTGCATGGAGAAGAACAAGACCTGATTGATGCGGTTGAGCAAGCAATTGAAGATAACGAACAGTATGCTGATCCCCGCCTTGAGGCACGTATTTTGCCATAATGGCAGCAATAAAGCTGAGTACCACCTGCATTGAAAGAATCAACGTAGCTAAAATGTCACGCACAATGCGCGTCTTTCTTGCGCCACGAACACTAGCAATCAACCCTGGCGTTCGAATAGAAAATTTCAAGCGAGCAAATTTCTTACAAGCTGCATCGTATCAATAAAGCTTTTCAGCAAGTGGAGGCCTTACGCCGGCGAAGGCTCTTTCTCAGTAATTCGCGCGCGCTCCTTTGCACTTGCGACGAGACGCGACCCGAGATGAGCACTTCAACAAACCGCTCGAACGAACACAGATTTGGATAAAACTTGCGGGCAAGGTCATTTTTCAAAAACGGAGCGGCTCTCTGGCTGAGGAAATCAGTTAGAAAAACCACCAAATTACAATTTGACCTTCGAAATTTGAGCCGCCTGTTTCATTTTGCCATAGGCTTTTTACACTTTTATAGGTTGACGACCTTGCTGTGTGGTGGAATGTTTTTGGATGGGACATGATTTGGCCATTTTGATTATAGATTAGCTCTGCATGAGAATGATGAAATTCCTCATTGCCTGTTTTATAACAGTCTCGATTGTACTGATTTCCAGTGCGAACGCGGGCGTAATGCGTATAGAGCATTCGGAAAAAACCCATTGCGCACTGTCGAATATAGTTCCTGCCGCGCCAGACCAATTATACCACTCGATGAACCAAGCGCTGGTCAAAATTTCGATCGATTGGGAGCAGCATGACTCAAGCCCTGTCCAAAATGACAAGGGCTGTTGCGCTTTCGGGGCGGCTTGCCAGCTCAAGTGTTTTGGCGCAGCGCTAACTACATCAGCGCCAATTCTGTTTCCGCATGTTGTAACTGTACACTTGGCCTTTGCCGCGGAAATATTTCAGCCATTTGATCGCGGGCTGCCGCCCTTCCGGCCACCAAGAGTCTGATTTCCATTAAATTCAACGAGCAGTCGCGCCAAGTCTTGCGCGATATCGGCTATAGCTTGCAGTAATTCTGCCTCTCCACCCCCCGGGTTATTTAGATGCATTAGCCTTTTGAGCTCATGCTGATCTCACACGATATTTTGGAGTTATGATCATGAATCGTCGCAAATTTCTTCTTGCCAGCGCAGCGACGTTGGTTGCCGGCAAAGCCTATGCACAAATGAACCACGGAGCTATGGACCAGTCGATGCCCGGCATGGGTGGGATGATGGGTGGCAATAAGAGTAAACCTGTGGCGTTGCAAGAGGGAGCTCCTTTCCGAGAACCGACGAAGCTCATCAACACTTCTTTAGAACCGGGCAAGTTTGCGGCTAAGCTCACCGCCGGAGCCGCAAAAGTGCAACTGGCCAAAGGTTTGGACACGCGTATTCTGGCCTATAATGGTCAGACGCCCGGCCCCTTGATTGAGGTAACGGAGGGCGATCATGTTGAGATCAGTTTCGCCAATCGCATTCCGGCGCAGGATAGCACCATCCATTGGCATGGCCTTGTTATTCCAGCTAGCCAAGATGGCGGACCGATGGATCCTGTCAAGTCAGGTGCAGAGCGCGTTTATGCCTTTGATATTCCTGCTAACAGTGCAGGTTCTTACTGGTACCATCCTCATCCACACGGCAGGGCCGCAGAGCAGGTCTACAAGGGGTTGGCAGGGGCTTTTGTAGTCAAGCCCAAACTCGAACCAATTCCGGCAGCCTATGGCGACACGGTGTTGGTGATGTCGGATTTACGTCTTGCAGCCGATGGCTCACTGCCCCCGAGCAACATGATTGACATCATGAACGGGCGGGTTGGTGATCATATCCTGATCAACGGCCAGAAAAACCCGACACTCTCATTGCCGTCTGGAACATCGCGCCGGTTCCGTCTGTACAACGCAACCAGCGCCCGCTTCCTGAAACTGTCGTTTGGTGGTTTGCCGATCACCATCATCGGCACAGATGGTGGTCTACTTGAAGCTCCCGTCAACGGCGGCAACGAAATACTGTTGGCTCCAGCAGAGCGGCTGGAAGTTATTGTCGCTTTCCCGAAGGCGGGAACGGTGAAGTTCGCCACACTCGCCTACGACCATGGCTGGATGGGGCCAGGCCGCCCACAAGACGAGGGCATCACCGTGCTGAGCGTCAACGTGACCCAGGAAAAAGCCGCGCCAGTTCCGCCGCTGCCCGCAAAACTCCGCGACATTGCTAAAATCGGAACACCAACAGTGACCAGGCGTTTCACTTTGGGTGAAACAATGGGGATGGACGCCAATGGCATGACCATGGGTTTCCTGATCAATGGCAAAAGCTTTGATATGAACCGCATTGATGAAGAGTCAAAAGTGGGTCAGGTCGAACTTTGGGAAATCAATAACCCGACTGACATGGACCACCCGTTCCATATTCATGGCACCCAATTCCAGGTGATCGAAACCGAACGGGAGGGTGTCAAAACCAAGATGCCATTTCGCGCTCTGAAAGATACTGTCAATGTCAAACGCGGGGAGACAGTGCGGCTGCTGACCCGGCAGGATTTGCCCGGAGTGCGTATGTACCACTGTCATATTCTTGAACATGAAGACTTGGGCATGATGGGTCAACTCAACGTCAAAGCCTGATCAGATTGACACGTAGCGTCTGCGGCATTCGCGCCGCAGACGCTATCATTTGAAAGTCGAAAGCACATGGAATTGTCCTTAAAGTCGTCGACCTCCGTGAAATACACCCTCGTTCAGATTGTTTTGCACTGGTTGATAGCCGCTCTCATCATTGCCCAATACGCCACTAGCGGCGCGATTGTTCGCATGAACCAAAGCCATACTCTTGGTCATGTCTCTGGAGATTGGGACGACATTCTGCACAAACTTCACATGCGCGTCGGTCTGCTAGTTCTAGCGTTGATGTGCGTGCGGCTGTTGCTTCGCCTCTGGCAAGGCGTACCAAATGCGCTCTACAATACTGCACTCTGGACAACCAAAGCCGCTCGTTTGGCACATTGGGCGTTTTACGGACTTGTCATCGCGCAAGGCATCACCGGAGCAATAGCCAGCTATATCTGGTTTCCGGTTGCGATTGTGCATCTCCTTTTGTTCAAATTGCTGCTGGCTGTCATTGTACTCCACATTGGTGCAGCACTCTTGCATCACTTTAAGCTGCGCGATGAGACCCTAGTTCGGATACTCAAGCCATGAATAAATCATTCCCTCTTCTCTTAGCGTGTGTATTCGCAAGCTCTTCAGCTTCGGCACATCCACATGTTTGGGTCACCGCAAAGGCGCAAGTCCTGTTTGACGCGCAAGGGCTTGTCACCGGGTTCCGGCATATCTGGAAGTTTGACGAAGCCTATTCGGCCTATCAAATTCAAGGTCTTGCTGCTGACGGAAAGATTCCAACCCGCGAACAAATGGCACCTCTGGCAAAGACCACCATGGCGACGATGCCGGAGTTTAAGTTTTTTACTTTCGCAAAAATTGGAGTTAATTCGCTCGATTATGGCCCTGCCTCTGATGCTCACTATGATGTTGGCCCAGATAAGATCGTAACTCTGACTTACGACTTACCGTTAATCAAACCTATAGCGCCAAAACCTTTGCTGGTGTTGCAAGTGTACGACCCAGATTTTTTTGTCGAATTCAATTTTGCTGAAACTGATCCAATCAGCCTCGTCGGCGGGTCAAATGGATGTTCAAGCAGTGCCAACAAGCCTAAGTCCTTAGAAATCGAAGATTATAAAAAGCTTAGTGAAGCCTTTTTTGCCAACCAGTCGCCGGGGAGCAATTTCGGTTTGAAACTGGCTTCTCGCATCATCATTGCTTGTCCGTGAGGCTCAAATGAAATTGAAACGTTGGATTTTTTTGTGTTCCGCCGTTACGCAAGTCGGCATTGCCGGTGCAGCCTTGGCCGGCAACCCATTTAGTATTGGAATATCTGAGGGGAGCGGCGCACCAGCGGGTCCATTTGGGTGGATAGTGGCGCAACAAATTGGTTTCGAGCAAGCGCTCACCAAAGAAGTGCATGCCGTCGTAGCCAGTCCCTATGCGGTCATCACTTTAGCGAGCCTTAGCTTCCTTTACGGCGTATTTCATGCTGCAGGGCCTGGCCACGGCAAAGCAGTGATAGCCTCATATATGATCGCCAATGAAGAGGCGTTGAAACGTGGGTTAGTTTTGTCGTTTCTTGCAGCGCTGATGCAAGGGCTTGTGGCGATTATATTGGTTGGCGTTTTGGCACTGTTGTTTCATGCGACAGCCCAAACTCTTCAGGCGACGGCACACGGCGTCGAAATAATGGCCTTTGCCGGAATTGCCCTCTTAGGAGTTTGGCTGGTTTGGAAAAAAGGAGCGGCACTCAAACTTTATTTACGCGGCCAAGCCACGCCAGTTGCTTTGCCTGAACACAATCATGGACATCACGGACATGAGCATGGCGTTCATGATCACGGACATTCGGTACACGATGATCATTCGCCTCAGCCGGTCAACCACGTCCATGACGAGCACTGTGGACATTTTCATGCACCTGAGCCAGCAACCCTAGGTGCAGGATTTTCATGGAAGCACGCAGT
>JAYVYB010000277.1:0-6103 GCA_043784625.1 Methylovirgula sp. | reverse complement strand
ACAATTTCCATTTAATTGGAATTCCTCGCCATGCCGCAAAATACAGGGCAGCCCCTTGGCCTTCGATCCCTAGCATTTCGTCTTTTGAAATTGTTTTCTCTTTCGACAAAAGAATTATTGCTGATTTTAAATATTCAATGGCTGACAGTTTCTCTGCTTTATCGGGCAATAACCGCAGTGTGGATATTGAATTCCTGAATTTCTCTGCAATTAATTGCTGAAATTGTAAAAGCCCACTGCCATTTTCTAAAGCTTTTCTTTGAATAGCCACCAATTTGGGATCAGCCGAATAATTACTATTTGCTACACAGACTATATCACCCTGCCAATTTAAATGAATCAATGGAATTTCCTGCTGGCTGAGCCATTCCAAAACGTCAAAAGAAATCGAGCCTGAGGCATCAATAATGATTATGCGATTTGGTAAATGTGGATCGCCTCTGAAATACCGGAATTCTTCTTGCTTTTGCGGATAGTGGGTAAAACCATTTTTGATAAATAAAGTGCCCCGCTCAATATTTAATCGTGCACCGTGGCCACAAATAATTAATGGCTTACGATCTCTTCTTTTAGCAGGCCCTCCGTGACTTCGGGACGGTACGGATTTTCCAAGCCAATATTCAGAACGTTTGGCATATTCTTGATCATCTTCGAATTGATCTATTACTTTTTCCATTGACTTTTCCTGAAATAAATTAAGCCAAACAAAGCCACGCTCTACATAAATAACACTAGCATTACTGTGGCTATTTATCTTCAGAATAATGCTTACTTCTGTTATTCAATTGAGTTTGTTCTGCGGGAAAATTTGATTTAAATCCGTTTCCGTGAGACAAAATATGCATTAAGTTTGGTCTCAAATTCTGCTAAATTAGAATTGCTCGAAAGTGCCCATCGAAGCACTTTTGGCGTTGATAATTTCTTTAATGCGGGATTGGCATTCAATATATCCCTGAACTCCATTGCGTCCGAATGCATTTTTATCGATGATTCAGCGGTCGCTGAAATTACTGAAGAAGGCATGAGATACGACCCCGATCGACGTAGGAAAATAAAAATAAGGATCCCGATAACCTTTGTTTGAACGGATGAATGGCTTGCTACCCATGCCAAGAGCCTTAATCCAAGCGCTCTTTCGCGAAAAATCCATTGCGTTGATTCATAGAGATTTGATGCGATGATCAATGAATTACGATAATCGTTTCGAGCAGTTTCAATTTCACCCTGCGGAAACGACAAAGCATTTGTGAACCTATTTGAATTAAATACTCGCGACATGGCACGAAATGTCAAAGGCATTGATTCTGACAGACTTAGGCTTTCACCCACAATAATATGTTTTCCGGCGTACGCATCAACGTTGTTATGTTTTAAGAGAGAGACATTTAAATCCAATGCGCGAGTTAACAGGGCCTCATCTGAATGGATTGTATCATCGTTCGGGTTGTAAAAGTTTTCAAAGCGGCCAGACCCAATTTGAGTAAAAATGTTTAGAAGCTGCCCAATTTCGTTTTCATTTACTCTCCGAAGTATTCTCGAAAAAATATTGCCAGACGTCGATAAATTGATTTTTCCATCGAATATCGATGGGGAATTACCGTTTATATTTTCTGATTTAATATCTTCATATCGAACCAGCGTTTTTAGGCGTTTGGAAAGTTTATCTATTGTCTTTGCGGCATCAGCAAGTTTCGGCTTCCACCATTTTTCATCCACAGGATATCCTGACCACCATAATTCCCAACCTACAAAATCGAGCGATTTCCTGATATTTAATAGCCTTTGAATTTCAATAATTTGTTTTGCGGTTCCAATTGGAAATTCAACGCGACTCCCATGGTACGGTATTTGTACTTGGCGAACAGGTGCCAGCAAGCCTTCGCCACGCCAGCGTTCGAGCTGGTGTTCTGATGGCATGGTATGGCCAGCCTCCAGAATTAAGCGCACGAGGTCCTCGCGGCTTTCAAAAGTCTCAGTACTTTCTTCTGTTGGTTCCACTAGAGCCCCGCGCCAAAGGTCGATTTCCAAGAATCCTGTGCATCATTTTCGCGCTTCTTAGCAACAAGGAGATCAGCAATGATTCGCAAAGAACGCAACCACAAAGAAGAATACCAACGCCGGATAGCAAGAGGCCTCGCAAAGGGGCTTAGCCGCTCTCAGGCTAGAGGACATCCTAAAGCCTCGGAACGGGCAATTATCACAGCTCAACCAATTGACCGCAATGGCCACTTGGAGCGGGCTTTGAAGATGATGAAAGACGGTGTCAGCCAAAAAACTGCAGCCAAGTCGGTTCATATTTCGACCGAGCGCCTGCGGGCCTTTGTTAAGACCAATACCGAGGCAAAGCGTGTTGGCAGAAAATGGACCATTCGTGACTTGCGACCAGAGAGCTATTGGATCGCAAGCAATGGCCGCAGAAAGGAAGTCACGCTCACCAAGGACGAAGGCACAAAAGTTGGATTTTACTGGAACGCGGTGAACAAGTTTCTCGATACCAATGATATCGTTTACTTACGAGATCTCAAAGACATATCGGTTCGGGACATCAAGGGAAAGCTGCATCTCCTAGAGTTGGGTCATAACCGGCTTCGCAGACTCGACAGTGTCGATGAGCTCGACTTTCAAGAAATCTATGCTGACGTTGCGCGGTGAGGTCCAATTATGATTGATGATATTGAAAGAATGCAAATTCGGGTGTCAGAACGGCAAAAGGCTTTTCGCAGACATGGCATAAGATCCATCGGATGCACACTTTGTCCAGAAAATGACCCACTCTGTTTTTATGAGCTGGATCACCATGATGGTCAAAAATACAGTGATAATTTAATGCCTCTCTGCAAAAATTGTCACAGCAGACGAACGTCACGGCAATTGACTGAAAATCCTAAGAGCGATAACGATCCGAAGAATGATTTAGAAAAATACGCTCAATTTCTGTTGAATGTTTCCCACTACCTTGAGTTTATTATCGTGAATTTACTAGATTTGGCTGACGTTTTACAGCGGTTAGCAAAACGTGGAATTAATAATATTAGGGATTAATAACAATGAACCCAGTCGACCGTGCCGAATTGCTGCAAAAACCAGCGGGCTCGGTCGACAAGTTGGTGATTCAATTGCGGGCATACGTTAATCTTGGCGCAAACAAAAAATATCAAAATACTGATCCGGTCTCCCCCTCTGAATTTACGTTGATCTTTGATACGGAAACAACCATCGATCCCAGCCAAAGGTTGCGGTTTGGCACCTACCAAATCAGAGCTCGTGGCCACCTTATTGAGCGAGGTGTTTTCTACAATGAAGATACAAAAGTTTTTCCGTCTACCGACCTAGTTATCCTGCGAGCTGTAATGGCTGAAGAAGATCCTTCTGATGCAGGCGAGAAACTATGTATTCTCACCCGAGCTGAGTTTGTCGAATGCTTTTTTAAATGGGCCGAGGCTGACGCAACGATTATAGGCTTCAATCTTCCGTTTGATCTCTCCCGTCTGGCACTCAGTCACGAGTCCGCTCGGCGCGGTATGAAAGGCGGCTTCAGCTTTCAATTTACAACTAATGACGATCGGCCCCGTGTCAGAGTCAAGCACCTTTCGCAACGAGCGCAATTTATAGATTTTGCGGGAACCGAGAAAACCAGCGGACGTAAAACCGGTAAAGGCAAACACATTCCAGTACCCCGGGGTTTCTTTGTTGACGTGAAAACACTTGCTGCAGCGCTCACAAGTCAAAGTCATAGCCTGAAAAGCCTGTCCAAAATTTTGGGTCTGACCGAACCAAAGTCAGAATCAGATGAACATGGAAAACCTCTCACACCCGACTATGTGCATTACGCGATCCATGACGCACAAGTTACCTGGGAGTGTTTTGAAATCCTGGCTCAGAAATATGCCGCCTACAATTTGACTGAAACTGGATTGCATCAGCTGTTCAGTGAAGCAAGCCTTGGCAAGGCTTTTTTAAAATCGATGGGGATTAAACCATGGCGTGAGGTCCAGCCCGATTTTGCTCCAGCAACCATTGGCC
This sequence comes from Methylovirgula sp., assembly GCA_043784625.1. Taxonomy (GTDB): domain Bacteria; phylum Pseudomonadota; class Alphaproteobacteria; order Rhizobiales; family Beijerinckiaceae; genus JANXSV01. Next base: position 2,080 of record JAYVYB010000277.1, on the reverse strand, counting down.
ATATTCTAAGTTCATATTTTGGGGGACGTGCTGAAGTGCATATCCGTCGCACAATCGTACCTGTCATCCATTGTGATTTTCTGTCCATGTATCCCACGGTCTGCACACTCATGGGTCTGTGGCAGTTTGTAATTGCTCAGGGAATGACGGAGCATGATGAAACAGACAAAATCCGCAAATTTGTTGAAACTTGTGAACTTGATGACTTGCAAGATCCTGCCATCTGGCCGTCTTTGACAGTTCTCGTGAAAGTTCTACCCGAAAATGATATATTTCCAGTCCGAGCACGGTATGAAGATCAACATGATGCACCCCAGCGCGATGATGGTGAAACTGTCTCTGCAACTATCGGACTGAATCACCTCACATCGCCAGACCCGCTCTGGCTTACCCTTGCAGATGTGCTTGCATCAAAGATTCTGAGTGGCAAGGCACCCAAAATATTAGAGGCCATTCGCTTTAAACCGTTGCCACCTCAGAAAGGACTGCGATCAATTACCCTGGGCACAGAAGAGATTGACCCTGTTCAAGGTGACTTTTACCGCGACCTCATCAACAAGCGTCGTGCTGTCAAAGCCCGGATGAATAATGCAACAGCAGATGAGAAAGCTGCTCTGCAAAGTGAACAGCAAGCTCTGAAGATATTGGCCAATGCCACAAGCTATGGAATTTTCGTGGAGCTGAATGTTTCCGAACTGGAGAAAAAGCAGTCGTTTAAATGTTACGGTTCTAGCGACAAGTCGTTTAAAATTCAAACCAACAAAATTGAACGAACGGGTAAGTATTTTCATCCACTTCTGGGAACCCTCATCACAGGTGCTGCACGCTTGATGCTAGCCATTGCAGAAAGCCAAGTTCTTGATGAAGGATTGGACTGGGCGTTTTGTGATACTGACAGCTTGGCTATTGCCAATGTGGCGAGTTTAGATAAACATAACTTCATTTCTAAGGTCGAAAAGGTTCGTGCCTGGTTTGAACCTCTCAATCCTTACGATCAGAAAGGGTCTATTCTGCAGCTTGAAAAGACCAATTTCCCCGAAACGGAAATTAACGAACTTTCAAATCTGGATCCGCCGCTTTGCTATGCGATATCGGCAAAGCGTTATGTGTTGTTTAATCAGGGTCAAGACGGTGAAGTCACGATCCGGAAAGCATCAGCCCATGGATTGGGCCATTTGCTGGCACCCTATGGCGATCCTGACAAGGGTAAGCGGATTGACCGAATTGGAGTTGAACTTTGGCAAGAAGATTACTGGAAGGCTATCATCAAAGCAGCTTACAGCGATAAGCCTGATATTGTGGATACCACTGGCTTGGGCGGTTATGATCAACCGGCTGCAAGCCGATATGCGGCAACTAAGCCCGCCTTGCTCAAATGGTTTCAAAAATACAATAGCGGCGTAGAGGCATCACATCAGATTGGTCCGTTTAATTTCTTGCTCGTGATGCAAGCCAAGTCAAACAATAAAATGCAGATAGCAGACCCGGCTGCATTGTCGCTTCCCTCTTGGAAAAGCCGTCGTCCAAAGCCGGCTGCACCGTACGTCAAGACCGCAGCATTGGCCGCACCTTTCGCCTTTGATCGCGACGACAAGAATGGAGCGCCAGTTCCAATCGCCTGGCTGAAAACTCATGGTCGCAGCTTGGTGCTCTTTCACTTGCATCGGGAAAACAAATTTCGTGGAGGAGACTTCGATGATCGAGGCGTACTGACACGCAGGCATGTTTATGCGTTAGCAGTTCAGTGTATCGGAAAAGAAGCCGACGATCTCGATGAAAAAGTAGCTGTGGGAGATGATGACGGTTCAATCGAATACCAACTGGCCCCAGAGCGGCGCAAGGTTCTTGTTGGTTCAGTGAAAGCAGCAAAGGATTTAATAGGGCTTCGGAAATTGTGTGAGGCAGGACGCGTTTCTCATCATACGGTAAATGCTATTATGGCGGGCAGCAGTGGCCATGATGGTGTTTTGATCAAGCTGGCGCAACTGGGCGAACGATTGGTGACCCATGCTACTGCGGAGGCGCAGGAAAACTATCATCTTATTGAATTGTTGAAGCAACGGATCGCAGTCCTTGGCCG
>JAYVYB010000276.1:0-18115 GCA_043784625.1 Methylovirgula sp. | reverse complement strand
CATCGATGCCGTAAAAATTCAGTTTACGGATTTGAAGCGGATCTTTGCCGACCGCGTAGGCAACTTCTTCTATTATTCTTTCTGCCGCCACCGTTCCTTGGGGTCCACCAAAGCCACGAAAAGCTGTATTGGAAACGGTGTGTGTGCGCAGCGGCTCGGATTTGGCCCGCACTGAGGGATAGAAATAGGCGTTGTCGCAATGGAACAAGGCGCGATCGGTCACCGGCCCGGACAAGTCGGCAGAAAATCCGCAACGCGCCCCGAATACGGCGTCCAAGCCTAAAATCAGTCCGTCGTGATCGAAACCAACGTCGAAATCGACAACAAAATCATGCCGCTTGCCCGTCATGATCATATCGTCATCTCGATCCGGCCGACACTTCGCAGCTTGCCCGTACTTTTTGGCTGCAAGCGCAGCCACTGCCGCAAATAAATTGCTTTGGGTTTCCTTGCCGCCGAAACCACCGCCCATGCGCCTTACTTCAACTGTCACTGCATGGTTTGGCACGTTCAATATGTGTGCAACCATATGCTGCACTTCGCTCGGGTGTTGTGTCGAGGAATAGACGGTAATGTCGCCATCTTCTCCCGGAATAGCAAAGGCGATATGGCTTTCCAGATAGAAATGATCCTGTCCGCCAATTTTCATTGAGCCTTGGAGCCTCAAAGGCGCGGCATTAAGCGCTAAATCCACTTGGCCGCGTTCGAGTTTCATAGGCGTTACCACCGTATCTCCACCTGCCTTGCGCGCGCTGGTGACATCAAGGTGGAACGGCCGGTCTTGATATGAAATTTTGGCAAGCTTGCAAGCAGCGCGTGCTGCCGCCCGGGTCTTGGCCACCACGGCAAAAATCGGTTGGCCGTGAAAAAGCACCTCAGTTGTGGCAAACAGCGGTTCGTCGTGGGCACCAACCGGGCTGACGTCATTCTCACCCGGGATATCCGCGGCGGTTATTACGCCCACAACATCCGGGGCACTCCGGACCGCCTCGAGATCTGTGGCAATAATGGCAGCGTGAGCGCGCTCAGATAGCCCTAGGTAGACATGCAATGTACCGACTGGTTCCGGCATGTCATCAATGTAGATCGCTTCGCCGGAAACGTGTTTATGGGCAGAATCATGTTTCAGGGAGCCGCCAACAGTCTCAACCATGGTGACCTCCAATTGCCGTTACGCGGGCAGGGACACTCGGGGTCAGACTCTCCACCGCAAATCGACGTAGGAGGTTTGCCGCAACAGCACTACGATAGGATTTTGAGGCGCGCATATCTGTCAAAGGTATGAGGTCTGATTCCAAAGCGTTTGCCGCTTTGTTTGCGGTCTCCTGAGACCAAACAGTGCCGATGAGTTCCGCCTCGGCAGCGCGAGAACGTTTTGGAATCGCAGCCATTCCACCAAATGCAACACGTGCCGAAACAATCGAATTCTCCGAGAGTTTTAACCAGAAAGCGCCGCAAATAGTCGAAATATCCTCATCAAAGCGCTTAGATATTTTTGAAACATGCAAAATTTCATCTTCTGCAAGTTTGGGTACTGCGATGCTCTCAATAAATTCTGATGTTCGTCTGTCCTGAATTTTGTAATCGATAAAAAACGCCTCGACAGGCACTATTCTGGTGGCTCCACTCGACCGCAGAGTGATTGTTGCACCCATTGCGATCAAAAGCGGTGCGAGGTCGCCTATCGGGGAGCCGTTAGCGATATTGCCGCCAATTGTTCCTGAATTTCGAATTTGCTCCGAGCCGAAACGACGCAGGAGTTCAGCGATGTGGGGATGCAGGGCACCCAAATGTTTGTAAACTGTAGCAAGCGATACCATTGCCCCAAAGTGGATTTGAACCGGGCGGTCTTCGATCGTTTTAAGTGCAGTCACGCGTGTTAGCGAAATGATCGGGTTCAGATTTTGCATGCCTTTTGTGACCCACAAACCGACATCGGTCGTGCCGGCGGTCAGCGTCGCAGTCGGCTTGCTGGAATACAGATCCGTCAAATCTTCCAGCGTGACAGGAGCGTAAAAGTCACCGTGGGCACTGTTTAGATGCAAAATATCGTCGTCCCTGAGCGCTTTAAGTCTTGCCGCAACCGCACTGACTGCCACGATGAATGGATCGGTTTTTCGATCATTTGTCCGATACAAAAGTACTGCGGCGTCGATAATCGGGCGATATCCGGTGCAGCGGCAAAGATTTCCCGCCAATACATCTTCAATTCGGTCAATCGACGGGTTGGCTTCATTTAACCACAGCGCGAAAAGCGACATCACTATCCCTGGTGTGCAAAAACCGCATTGGGAAGCATGCGTATCCACCATGGCGCGCTGCACAGGGTTAAGTCCGGTATCCGATCGAATATGTTCGACCGTCAAAATGTGGCACCCGTCCAGGTTGGCGAGAAAGGTTATGCAGGAATTTACAGCGCGATACACAAGCCGATTATCTTCGAGGCTTCCCACCACGACTGTGCAAGCACCGCAGTCACCCTCGTTGCAACCCTCCTTGGAGCCGCGTTTGCGCTGATCGAGGCGCAACCACTCCAAAAGCCCCAACGTCGGCGCACATCCGCTTATTTCATGCCGAATGTCACCGAGATAAAACCTAAGGACGTTACGCATTCAAACTCCTCTGGACGAAATCCGTCCCCTTGGACAGTGCGATATGCAAGTTTAATGCAAAAGCCACCGAGCGTGGAAGGACTTTCAAATATTTAAAGGCAAAACCATCGCGACTTTTTATGGCTTGCGGCTCTGGTTATGGATTAAACTTTAAGAGCTTGGCATAGTGTTTGCCTAAGGAAATTAAATGCAGACGACAAAAGCGATAAGGGCCAGATTGTTCTGGTTTGTGGAAGATCCCGCTGTCGCGGGCGATGCTGCGTGGCGCTACATTGAGGATGGCTTGGTCTACATCGTGGGCGGTCTCATAAAACATATAGGCCCCACTGAAGAAATTACTTCACTTTTGCTGCCGGAAATTCCGGTCGTCGATCATCGGCCACATATCCTAATGCCCGGCTTCATCGACATGCATCTGCATTTTCCGCAGACGCAAGTGATCGCTTCGTATGGCGCACAATTGCTTGACTGGCTGAATAAATACACCTTCCCAGAAGAGCTACGTTATGCCGATCCGGCGCTTTGTGCGGCAAATGCCAAATTTTTCATCGACACTTTACTGGCACATGGCACCACCACGGCTGTTGCCTATGGTTCGGTACATCCTCAAAGTATGGAGGCTTATTTTTCAGAAGCCTTAAGCCGCCATATGCGAATGATTGGCGGCAAGGTGATGATGGACCGCAACGCGCCATCGGCTTTACTGGACACCCCGCAACGTGGCTACGACGAAAGCAAGGCGCTGATCGACAAATGGCACGGCAAGGGGCGTTTGAGCTACGCCATTAGCCCGCGCTTTGCCATTACCTCTACCGAAGCCCAGCTTGAGGTGTCTGGAACTTTGGTCAAAGAAAACCCAACTTGCTACTTGCAGACGCATATTTCTGAAAATTTGGCTGAAATAGCATTCGTGCGAGAGCTGTTCCCAAACGCCAAAGACTACACGGACGTTTACGAAAGTTATGGCCTGCTGGGGTCGCGCGCCTTGATGGGGCACTGCATTCATTTGTCACAACGCGAACTGAGCCGCTTTGCGGAAACTGAATCGGTGGCGGTGTTCTGTCCGACATCAAACCTATTTATCGGCTCGGGTTTGTTTAATTGGGCAAAAACAACGGATGCTGGTGTGCGGATCGGTTTAGCCACGGATATTGGCGGTGGCACGTCTTATTCGATGTTGCAAACCGCTGCCGAGGGTTACAAAGTCTTGCAACTGCTTGGACAAAGCTGGTCACCCTTTAGTGCGTTTCACGCCATGACGCTGGGCAATGCCAAAGCACTGAAATTGCAAGATAAAATTGGTTCTCTTGAAATCGGTCATGAGGCAGACTTAGTTGTGCTCGACGCCCGCGCCACGCCAGCCATGGCAATGCGCATGGAGAGAGTTTCAACCCTGATGGAAGAGTTGTTTGTGCTAATGACGATGGGTGATGATCGGGCAATTGCTGCCACCTACATCATGGGTGAGCGCAGCGTGAGGGGCGTATGACCCGCATTTGGATTAAGCATCCGCTCGATATTTTTGCTGACAATGCTTCGAACGGCATTGTGGTTGAGCATGGAGTAATCGTTGAACTCATCGCCAGCGGAGGAATGCCGTTAGAGCCTTATGACGCCACGTTTGATGCTTCAAGACATGTTGTTTTGCCGGGACTGATCAACACGCATCATCATTTTTACCAAACTCTGACACGCGCCCACCCGCGGGCTATCAACAAAGAACTTTTTCCGTGGTTACAGGCGCTTTACCCCATTTGGGCGCGACTTACTCCTGAAACCTTTCGCGTCGCGGTTCGTCTGGCATTGACAGAACTGTTGATGTCTGGCTGCACGACGGCTGCCGATCATCACTATCTTTTTCCTGCGGGGCTTGAACAGGCTGTCGACATTGAAGCTGAAGAGGCAAAGTCTCTTGGTATTCGCATGACGATAACCCGTGGCTCCATGAATTTAAGCCAAAAAGATGGGGGATTGCCGCCAGATTCGGTTGTGCAAAGTGAAGACGTGATCTTGGCCGATTCTGAACGGGCCTTGAATCTGTTTCATGACCGAAAACAAGGCTCTATGCTGCAAATAGGGTTGGCACCGTGTTCGCCGTTTTCTGTGACCAAAAGTTTGATGGAAAAAAGCGCTGTCCTCGCCGGAAAATATGATGCGCCATTGCACACGCATCTTGCTGAAACCATTGATGAAGAAGACTTCTGCCTTGCCAAATATGGGTGCAGGACAGTTGATTTGCTTGAAGAGGTAGGCTGGCTTGGCCCCCGAACGTGGCTTGCGCATGGCATCCACTTCAATGCTGCAGAAATCAAACGCCTGGGTGCTAAGGGCGTCGGAGTTTGTCATTGTGCAACCTCAAATATGGTGCTGGCCTCGGGTATTTGCGCCACAAAGGAACTTGAAGCGGCGGGTGCTGCTGTGGGTTTGGGTGTTGACGGCTCCGCGTCGAATGACGCTTCGAATATGATGGAAGCGGTACGGCACGCACTTATGATCGGGCGTTTGAAATACGGCGCAAGCGCGGTGACACATTTGGACGCGCTGCGCTGGGCGACAGAAGGTTCTGCGCGCTGTTTGGGCCGGACTGATATCGGTAAAATTGCTGTCGGGATGCAGGCGGATCTTGCATTCTTCAATTTGGATGATTTGCGGTTTTCAGGTGGTCATGATCCACTGGCAACCTTGGTATTATGCGGGGCGCACCGGGCCGATCACGTGATGGTGGCGGGCGTCTGGCGTGTGAAAGACGGGCAACCGGTCGGTGTGGATTTAGCGGCTCTGCGCGCGGCGCACGGGGCGGCATCGAAACAGTTTGTTTAGGGAGTTAAGATGGGCAGACTTTCAACCCATGTTTTGGATACGTCAACCGGTAAGCCCGCCATAAACATGCGGCTCCAACTGGTATGGTTGAGCGGGGAGGTGCGCCGGGTGCTGCGTGACACAAAGACAAATGCCGATGGCCGCACCGATGCGCCACTTATGAGTGGAAATTTGAATGTAGGCACCTATGAATTGGTGTTTTACCTTGCAGATTATTTCAGAGAAAACGGCGTGGAACTGCCAAATCCTCCGTTTTTAACGCAAGTGCCGCTACGCTTCGGCATAGCTGACCCCGATGGAAATTATCACGTGCCGTTGCTCTGCTCCCCATGGAGCTATTCAACATATCGGGGCAGCTAAATGACCTATCCTCGCGACATGGCAGGCTATGGCCGCACGCCCCCAAAGCCAAACTGGCCAAATAATGAGCGAATTGCTGTGCAATTCGTCATAAATTACGAGGAGGGCGGCGAGAACAATATTTTGCACGGCGATGCGGCTTCAGAAGCATTCCTCTCAGAAATAGTCGGTGCCGCCGCTTGGCCCGGCATGCGCCATATGAATATGGAAAGCATTTACGAATACGGGTCGCGGGCAGGCTATTGGCGCCTGTGGCGGCTGTTCACCCAACGCAAAATGCCCGTGACGGTCTATGCCGTGGCCAGCGCTATGCAACGATATCCTGAAATCATTGAATCTATGCACGACGCGGGTTGGGAGATTGCGTCTCACGGTCTTAAGTGGATAGATTATCGCGATCACACCAAGACTGCTGAAAAAGCGGACATTGACGCAGCAATTCGTCTGCATACAGAGTTGTGCGGTGCGCGCCCCTTGGGAATGTATCAAGGCCGTTCGTCGCTCAATACGCTTGATTTGACCGCCGAAGAGGGTGGGTTCCTATATGGCTCTGACACTTACGCCGATGATTTGCCCTACTGGATGCCAAATGCGGCGAAACCACTGTTGATAATTCCCTATACGCTTGACGCAAACGACATGCGGTTTGCGACACCGCAGGGATTTAATACCGGCGAGCATTTTTACAGCTACCTGAAAGACACTTTCGACATGCTTTATGCAGAAGGTGAGACAGCGCCGAAAATGATGTCGGTCGGATTGCATTGTCGGCTCGTGGGCAGGCCAGGCCGCGCTTTGGCACTGGCGCGGTTTTTGGATTATGTGCAGAGCAAAAGCGACGTTTGGGTGGCGACAAGGCTCGATATTGCCAGGCATTGGGTAAAGAACCATCCGCCGACGGCTGGCTTTGTGCCGTCGAAGCTAGGATCTGCCTTGTTTCGTGAGGTTTATGGCGATATTTTTGAACATAGCGCCTATTTGGCCGATGCCGTATACGCGTCGGGGCTGACAACAAATGAAGATAGCGCACAAGGTTTGCATAGCGCCTTTTTACGAGCGCTCAACGCGACGAGCCGTGAGCAAAAACTTCACTTGATCAAAGCGCACCCTGACCTAGCCGGTAAGTTGGCTTTGGCTCAAAAAATCACTGTGGATTCAGCGAAGGAGCAGGGTTCTGCGGGGCTTGATCGTCTGTCCGCTGAAGAATTGGCTGAATTTACCCGATTAAATACGGCATACCGGACTAAATTTGATTTCCCGTTCATTTTTGCCGTTAAAGGCAAGTCGAAAGCAGACATCATTGCGGCATTCATTCAACGCATTCGCAACGATTCAGATACAGAATTCGCCGAGGCGATCCGCCAAATAGAGCGCATAGCTTTGCTGCGTCTGCAAGATAGGTTGCCGTAATAATGAAGCACCTTTCAGGCCAGTTTCTGATGCAGAGAGTTGAGCTTCTCGCCATATCGAGTGACGTCGCAGGAAATCTGACACGCTTATATCTGTCGCAAGCACACAAAGAAGCGGTTCAGGTGGTGCAGCGCTGGATGAGAGAGGCTGGAATGTCCACGCGCATCGATGGCGCAGCGACGTTGCATGGACTGTATAAGTCCGATGTGGAAAACGCGCCCCGTCTCGTGTTTGGCTCGCATATCGACACAGTTTGCGATGCCGGGAAATTTGATGGAAATCTGGGAGTTATCTGCGCTATTTCAATGGTTTGGGAGCTGCACCGGCAAAAGACAAAACTCCCGTTTGATCTGGAGGTTGTTGCGTTCGGGGATGAAGAAGGAGTGCGTTTTCCGACCACTCTATGTGGTTCCCGCGCGCTTGCAGGGCGGTTTGACCCGCTCTGCTTGGACGATGTTGACGCGAATGGCGTCACGCGGCGCAAGGCCCTGTTGGATTTTGGTGTTAATCCGCAGGCCATTTCCGCTGAAACGCTCGATCCTAAGCGCACCTTGGGCTATATTGAATTGCACATTGAGCAAGGGCCTGTATTAGAGGCGGGGGGCCACCCTCTGGGCATCGTTACTGCCATCAACGGAGCCAGCCGCGGCCATGTGGTGGTAAGAGGCGTGGCGGGCCACGCTGGCACGTTGCCGATGGCCATGCGCAAGGATGCGCTTTCAGCAGCGGCAGAGATTGTGCTGGAGATTGAAAAAATTGCACGTGAAGCCCCCGACCTTGTCGCCACGGTTGGAACTTTCGAGGTTCAGCATGGCGCTGGCAACGTGGTACCCAGCCTCGTCAAATTTTCAGTCGATATTCGAGCGCCGCAGGACAAGCTGCGCCACGACGCGATTAAGCACATCGAACATGCGCTGGACGCTGTTTCAAAAGCCCGCGGCACCTCGGCAATTTTGGACATTCAATATGACGCGCGGGCGACAGCTTGCGACGCCGGGTTAATGACCGACTTGGCGGCAGCGGTTGCAAAAAACGGTCTCACAGTGACGAAACTTCCTAGCGGAGCCGGACATGATGCAATGGCGTTTCGTGATCGTATTCCGGTGGCGATGTTGTTCGTGCGCAGCAAAGACGGCATAAGTCACAATCCGGCTGAGTTTTCCAGCGAGGCGGATATCGAGCTTGGTGCCAAGGTGCTCTACGATTTTGTTATATCCCTGAAAGATAAGAGATAATTATGACCATTTTGCTCGACGGACACTCCCTTACCGCAAAAAAAGTTGTTGCCGTGGCTCGGCCAAGCGCCGCAGGGCGCTTCCAAAAAACCGCTCTAACAACCGAAACGCGCAACAAAATTGCTACAACCCGGGCGTTTTTGGAAGCAAACTGGATGACCGACGAAGCGCCGATGATGTATTCGTTCAACACCGGCGTTGGACTGTTCAAAGATACGCGCGTGTCCATGGCGGACATGGCGGAATATCAGATAAAGTCGATTTTTGCGCATGCCACCGGAGTGGGGGAGCCATTTTCGCAAGATGTGACGCGGGCGACAATGTTGCTGCGCGCAAATGCTTTTGCATCGAACTATTCCGGGCCGCGTTTGGAGCTTGTCGAGCGCCTGTTAGGTTTTTTAAATGCCGGCCTGCATCCGGTAATTCCACAAAAAGGGTCTGTCGGAGCCTCGGGAGATTTGGCACCTTTGGGCCACATGAGCGGCGCGCTTTGCGGCATCGCTGAAGCTGAAATTATCTATAAAAACAAGCGGATGCCGGCACGCGCAGCAATACAGAAAGCCGGTCTTGATCCAGATTTTACCTTGGGCGCAAAAGACGCCTCAGCGCTTATCAATGGTTCCACCGTCTCTCTGGCTTTAGCGGCTTTGGCCATTGAGGACTCAAAGCGGCTTTTAAAGCTGGCAGACATCGCGGTTTCGTTAACTTTGGAATGTTTGCGCGGTGAGTTGGCTGCCTTTGACCCCAGAGTGATGCAGGCGCGGCCACATCCGGGGCAGGCCAAAACGGCAGCAAATATCCTGAAAATGACGCTGAACTCGAAGCGTTGCTCAGAAGGGGCGCGTATGACTGTTTACCCGGAGGAAAACCGCGCTGTTGGAACCGCGCCAAGCCCGCGCATTCAGGATGTTTATTCACTGCGCTGTGCGCCGCAGGTGCATGGCCCGGTGCGTGAAGCGCTGGATTATGTCGATGGAATTGTTGCCAGAGAAATGAACTCGGCAACCGATAACCCTCTGATATTCAACGATATAGAAAAGACCTTTGTGGTGATTTCGGGAGGGCATTTCCACGGCCAATATATTGCGCAGGCGATGGATGTCTTAGGCATTGCCATGACAGATTTGTCCAGCATTTCGGAGAGAAGGCTGGCGCGGCTTATTGATCCAACCATGTCCTATGGTCTGCCGCGCAACCTGCTGGCCGGGAAAAAGGGGCTAAACACCGGTTTTGCCACCGTGCAATGTTCGATGTCGGCTTTAGTTATGGAAAACAGGCACTTAAGCACTCCCGGCTCGGTGGATTCCATTCCGGGTAAGAGCAATGCCGAGGATCATGTTTCGAACTCAACCTATTGCGGACGCAAGGCGCGCACTATTGTTGAAAATGCGGAAAGCGTAATTGCCGGTGAAATTCTCATGTCTTGCCAAGCACTTAGCTTGATTGCCGATGTTGCGAAAGACCATCCGGTGGGCGAGGGCACCCGGGCAGCCTTGGAGGCGGTGCGGCGGGAAATCTCCCCCGCGCTAACAGGCGACAGGTGGTATGCAACCGAGATGCAGCAGGCGCTGGATTTGGTGAAATCCGACCGGCTTATCGAGGCTGTGGAAGCGGCAGTGGGCAAGCTTCATTGAGGTGTCTGATTGCCGAATAGCGCCAAAATGAGCTAAAATCGCTTCTTTTTGAAAGTGTTTGGTTTCAATGGTTTAGGCGATTTGGCTTTGTGAGCATCTGACGGCCAAACATGGCCAAAAACTGGCTAAAGGTGGCCAAACATGGCCAAAGGCTAAAATGGACGCGTAAAAAGTTATTAGATACCGTCATGACGATGCGGAAATTCCAAAAGCCAAGGCGGTGTTTGCGGCTACATTGAACCGTGTATGCAATTTTGGAGTTCAGTTTTTCATTGGCTCGCGGCAGGCCATTTCCCGCCGCGAGCAGGTTAGGGCCGATGTTTCGGGTTTTGCTAATGAAGCACTTGAGGCGCTTAGCTGAACGATCCTGCTCTCACCTAAAAATGGCTGCGCCCTCGTCGGCGCGTCCGGCACCGGCACGGAAGGCGTGGAACAATTCCCGCCCGACGCCAAAACCACCGGCTGTGAGGTCTTGCGTGACCACATGGCGGGAGGCCCATTCTGCCGGTTCCACCAACACATCAAGGCGGCCGTTAACAGCGTCGAAGCGGATGACATCGCCGTCCTGTAATTTGGCAATGTTGCCGCCATCAACGGCCTCCGGTGTCACATGCAGCGCGGCAGGCACCTTTCCGGAGGCACCGGACAAGCGCCCATCGGTGACCAGCGCCACGCGGAAGCCGCGATTTTGCAAAACGGTCAGAGGTGGCATCAATTTGTGTAATTCGGGCATGCCGTTGGCTTTGGGGCCCTGAAACCGCATGATGACAATGACATCGCGGTCCAGCTCTCCGGCGCGGAACGCTTTTTGTACATCTTCCTGTGCATGAAACACCCGAACCGGCGCTTCGATGACCATACGATCCGGCGGGCAGGCGGAGACTTTAGCAACGCCGATGCCCAAATCTCCGTGGAGCACTTTCAGGCCGCCATTGGGCTGGAATGGTTCCAAAACCGGGCGCAGAACGCTGGTGTCGCCCGTGTCTTTTTGCCCGGCGACATAGATGACTTCGTTGTTTTGGAGACGAGGCTCTTCTGTATAGCGGGCGAGGCCCTCTCCGGCGATGGTGCGCACGTCTTGATGCAGCAGCCCTTGGGACAACAGTTGGCCCATCAAAAAACCCATGCCGCCAGCAGCGTGGAAATGGTTCACATCGGCTTTGCCATTGGGATAAACACGGGTGAGCAGCGGGATGATATTGGCGATATCGGCAAAGTCTTCCCATGTCAGCTTGATGCCTGCGGCTGCGGCCATGGCAATGAGATGGATGGTGAGGTTGGTGGAGCCGCCCGTAGCATTGAGGCCAACAATGCCATTGACGAAGGCCTTTTCATCGAGCACGGCGCACAGCGGTGTATATTCATTCCCTAGCGATGTGATCTCCAACGCGCGTTTGGTGGCGCTGCGGGTGAGGGCATCGCGCAGGGGGGTGTTGGGATTGACAAAGCTGGAGCCGGGCAGGTGCAGGCCCATAATTTCCATTAACATCTGGTTGGTGTTGGCGGTACCGTAAAAGGTGCAGGTGCCCGGGCCATGGTAGCTCTGGGCTTCGGCCTCTAAAAGCTCGGCGCGCCCGACTTTGCCTTCAGCGTGAAGCTGGCGGATGTTGGTTTTTTCGTCGTTTGACATGCCGGAGGTCATCGGGCCGGCAGGCACAAAAACTGCCGGAAGATGGCCAAAAGCCAGAGCGCCGATTACCAATCCGGGCACAATTTTATCACATACGCCAAGCAGCATCGTGGCATCGAACATCTGATGCGACAGCGCGATGCCTGTGGCCATGGCAATCACATCGCGCGAAAACAGCGAGAGTTCCATACCCGCTTCGCCCTGAGTTACGCCGTCACACATAGCGGGGACGCCGCCCGCCACCTGTGCGGTGCCGCCATGGGCGCGGGCCTCGCGCTTAATGATATCGGGAAATTTTTCATAGGGCTGATGGGCGGACAGCATGTCGTTAAAGGCGGTGACGATACCGATATTGGCGCTTTCTCCGGCGCGGATCACCGGCTTATCTTCGGGACCGGACGCGGCAAAACCATGGGCCAGATTGGCGCAACCAAGGTGACCACGCTTTTTGTGGCCTTTGGCTGCCGCTTCCATGCGGGCAAGATAGGCGGCGCGGGTGGGCTTTGAGCGCTCGATGATGCGTTGTGTTACGGCGGCGAGGTCAGCGTTCAAGGTCATGATCGGGTTCCCGTTATACGAAAGTGCAATAGTTTATAGGCCAGTGCAGAACGGAAATCACGCGCTAAAAGCGGTTTAAATTATTGTTGTAGGCATCGGTCCGGTAAGTGCAAATCGCGCTTAGCGCTCCTTCATGGCTTCCGAGCCTATTTTCGCGATGGGGGAGAGCAAATAGTCAATCACGCGGCGGGAGTCGGTTTTGATTTCCGCTGTAACTGTCATGCCTTGAGTCAGCGGGAATTGGGTATTTTCGATCTTGATGCTGCGCTCTTCGAGTGACAGCAACACTGGAAATACAAAACTCTGCAACTGGCCTTGCGCGGCAGGGGCTGGCGCATTCGCCCCGATGGCGGTTGCATTGGCCAGCGCGCGTTTGGCGTCGGTTTCGTCCATAGCGTCGGGCGCGATTTTCAGCACTTTGGCGTGCAATACGCCAAAGCGCGTGAACGGGAAGGCATCAACCTTGATGGCAACTTCCTGTCCCGGTTTGATAAAGCCTATGTCGAGATTCGAGACCAGAATTTCCACCTGTAAGGGGCCATCGTTGGGCGCCACCAGCATCAATTGTTGGCCGGTGTTAACGACCTGCCCCACTGTGGTGATGGCCACCTGCTGCAAAACACCGTCAATTGGCGCATAAAGCTTCATATGTGACAGGCGGGCACGGGCTTTGTTAAAGGCCTGCACAGCACCGTCAGCCTTGCGGGCGGCCTCGGCCAACTTGCTTTCATTGTCCGCGATGAATGTGGACATGGTTTTTTGCTTTTGACTGTCCAATTCAGCGAGCTCGGCCTCAAATTGTTTGATTTGGCCTTGATCCGAAGCCAGAGAGGCTTGGGCCTTTTCAAGTGATTCCTTGGCGTCATAAAGGTTGGTTTTAACGCCAACGTTCATTTTCATGGCATCTTCGCGGGTTTGCACGCGGGCCTGCAGGGTTTCCATCAATTTGGTTTCGAACTCCAGCGACGCCTTAACCCGCTCGCTGCTGGCAGCTTTTGAAGCCATTTGCTTGTCGATGTTTTGCAGCGCATCGGCAAGCTGGCGCAGATCGGCATGGAGCACCATGGTTTCGCGGGATTGAAACGGCGCGGGCACGGTTTCATCCCACAAAGCGGCTTCATTGAGGTCGAACTTCAATGGTGTGCCAGACGCCTGTGCGGCGGCTTGCGCGGTTTTGACCGTGGTGGCAGCAAAGCGGCGGCGCATAAACTCGGCGCGGGCCGAGTCCAGCGCGTCTGTTGTGGCCTGCGCGTCGGCCTTCAGCTCGGTGTCATCAAGCTCAATCAGCAAATCTCCGGTTTTGACGCTCATGCCATTTTCGGCGTGGATCTTGGCGATTTTACCCGGTTCCAGCGGTTGAATGATTTTGGCGCGGCCTGAAATCTCGATTTTGCCCGGTGCAACGGCATGAATGTCCAAGTGGCCGAAATAGGACCAGATAAGTGCCACCGCTGTAAAAGCGCAAAGCGTTAGCATCAGCGCAACACGGATTGGCGCTGGCGGGGTTTCCAGAATTTCTAACGCTGCGGGCAGAAATTCAAGATCACGTCCGGTGAACTTAGGCGGCTGTTGTTGCGGCTTCGGGGCGGGTGTGGTCACACTTATGCCCTCGCCTGATCGGATTGCAGCGCCCATAGATGGGCGTAAAGCCCGCCCTTTTTGTTCAGCAGTTCGAGGTGGGTGCCGGCTTCGACAATCTCGCCCTTGTGCATACCGACGATGATATCGCAGGGGCGCACCGCTGCCAGCCGATGGGCGATAATTATCACTGTGCGGCCTTTAACGATGGAGCGCATGTTGTTTTGCACGATGCGCTCGCTCTCATAATCCAGCGCCGATGTCGCCTCATCCAGAATGAGAATGCGCGGATTGGTAACCAGCGCGCGCGCAATGGCAACGCGCTGGCGCTGCCCGCCGGACAGATTTGCGCCGCGTTCCTCGATGACGGTGTCATAGCCTTGCGGCAGTTGGGAAATGAACTCATCGGCGCCGGACAATTTGGCCGCTTGCATAACATTGGCGCGCGCCATGGCGGGATCGGCCAGCGCGATATTGTCATGCAAAGAACGGTTAAACAGGATGTTTTCCTGCAGCACGACGCCAATCTGGCGGCGCAACCAGCCCGGGTCTAACTGGGCTATATCAACGCCATCCAGAAATATCTGGCCCTGTTGTGGCGAATATAGCCGCTGGATGAGCTTGGTGAGCGTGGATTTGCCCGAGCCGGACGCGCCAACCACACCAATGACATCGCCCGCCTTGATGTTAAACGAGAAATTGCGCAACACGTCCGCGCTTTCCTGCTTGTATCGAAAGGTGACGCGCCGCAGCTCAATAGCGCCGCGCGGCGGAGGCAATGTGAGCGGTTGTGCGGGTGTTGGTTCCTGCGCCGCGTTTAGAATATCGCCCAAGCGCTCAACCGACACCTGCACCTGTTGGAAGTCCTGCCATAGCTGCGACAAGCGCAAAATTGGCTGAACGACCTGACCGGCAATCATATTAAACGCGATCAACTCGCCGACGCTCAACGAGCCGTCAATCACCGATTGAGCACCAATAAACAGAATCAGCGCCGTCGTAATTTTGCTGACATATTGGATGAGATTTTGGCCAAAGGTGCCGAGCATGGTCGCATCAAAAGAGGTGCGCACATAGGCGGCAAGGCGCTCTTCCCACTGCGCCTGCATCATCGGTTCCACCGAAGCGGCCTTGAGGGTTTGTGCGCCGACAATCGATTCCACCAGAAATTGCTGGGACTGCGCACCGCGATTGAACTTTTCGTTGATCAGGTCTTTCAAAAATGGCCGCAATAACGTTGCGATGATGAAATAAACCGGGATTGAGGCGATCACCACCAGCGTAAGTTTCGGCGAGTAGACAAACAAAACAGCAAAGAAAATCAGGGTGAATACAAAATCGAGCAGGGAGGTTAGCCCTTGCCCGGTGAGGAAGGTGCGCACAGTTTCCAGCTCGCGGACGCGAGCCACAGTTTGCCCGGCGGCGCGGGTTTCAAAATAGGACAAAGGCAGCCGGAACAGGTGATGGAACAGGCGGCGGCCGAGTTCCACATCCATGCGGTTTGTGGTGTGGTTCAGCGTATAGGCGCGCAGAAATTGCAGCACCGCCTCGAAAAAGCCGAGCGCAACCAGCCCGATCACCAGCACGGTGAGCGTGGAAATGCCTTTATGAACCAGCACCTTATCGACAACGAGCTGGAAAAATATCGGAGTGATAAGGGCGAAAATTTGCACGAACAGCGAAGCGATGACCACTTGGATTAGCGGTTTGCGATAGCGGAAGATTGATGGCAGAAACCAGGTAAAGCCGAAGGTTTTCGGATCAACACCAACCCCGCCGAGTTTGCGGGCGACCAGCACGACCTCACCGGTGGATTTTGCCAGAATTTCGTCGAACGTTTGCTCGTTTGCCATGCGGTTTGCGGCGTCGATCACCCGCAAATGGCCCTTATTCGGGCTGGTTGAGAGCACGGCAAAGCCGCCGTCTTTAAGCGCGATCAAGGCGGGCAACGGCAGCACTGCAAGGCGTTTCGCGTCAACTTTTTGGACGATGCGGGCTTTAAGGCTAAGCAGATTTGCGCCGCGCACCACATCTTGGCTGACGGCACTTCGGCCCGAGATGGCCAATTGATGTTTAAGCTGTGCGGGATCTGCCGCAATACGGTAATATCCCGCCACCAGCGCCAACGCGATCAGGCCACGATCAAGCTCAGCCGGCTCCGGCTTGGGAAAATTGGCCTGAGACGGCGGTGTGCCCGGTATAACGGGCGTGAATGGCTGGGATTGGGACACTTAGGCCTGACTGTGAATGCATGCGAATCATGGTAGTCTTGCGCCGGACTATATCAAGTTTGCGTGGGCTTGCGGCGCATTGATTGACAGGCTGAACAGGCGATTGACGGGGAGTTCAGGACAATTATCAAGATATTTGAGCGCTTTACTTCGGCTGTTCTGGGCCGCTTTTTGATTTCCGGTGTTGGAACCGCTGCGCTGTTCTTTGTGCTGTCGTTTTTGTTTGCACGCGGCGGATTGGCGCCATTCTGGGCCAGTGTTTCAGCTTATGCCATCGCATTTGGCGTGGGATATAGCGTGCAGCGGACTTGGACATTTCAGGCCAACACGGCGCACGGCCGGGCCTTGCCGCGCTACTTTGCCTTGCAGGCGGGATGTGCGCTGGTTTCGGGCGTGGTGGCGGAGGGGGCGGTGCGCTATATGGGCGCAACGCCGTTTTTTATGTCGGTGCTGACCACACTGGTGGCGGGCGGCGTCAGCTTTGTGGTGTCTAGACTTTGGGTGTTCAACGGAGACCGCGAAGCGTAACCCCGAACGGTAAAGTTCGGGATTTGCCTATTATAGCCCCGCCAATTGCGACTTGCTGATATTATCGACAATGAAGGTGCTGCCGTTCAACGCTGTTGCGGTAACGCCGCCGCTGCCATTGTCCTGCGCTGCCGAGATGAAAGCCGCATAGTTGGCAAACAGTGATGCATCAAACTGGAACGGATGGCCGCCCGATACGGCAGAGACACCACTGACCTCTTCCGTGGTGAAGCCGGCATGGATGACGAACAGATCGCCCGAGCCGTAACCGATGAGGGTATCTCGCGCGGCACCCGTGGAGGTGAGGGTTTGACCGTTGCCAAAGGCTTCATAGACCTTGGAGCCGTCAATATGTGTTGTGAGCTTGTCAAGCTGGACGCCACCCGCCGAGGTATCAACGGATATTATGTCGGTACCGTAAGCCGTACCTGAATAGGTTATGTTGGTTGATCCGCCCGCATTGAAGATGGTTTTAATGTCGGAATAGACCACTCCCGTGGAAGTAACCTGTTTTTCTTCTATCAGCCTATTCGAAGCGTCATAGAAGTAATCCACCGATGTGTAGGGACGCCCGGTAAACCCGCTCATGAGTTGGTCTGTTAAGTGTCCGGTTGAGTCCGTTGTGTTTGCGTAAGAATACTGGCCATATAAGCTGCCAGACAGAGTCACTGTTTTACCACCCCCAGCATTAAACACTGTTTTAGCATCACTGTAGGTTACGCCTGTCGATAACAGTTGCTTTTCTTCGATGACCCGGTTTGTTGAATCATAGAAAAAGTCGACTGCTGTGTAAGGCCGCCCGGTAAAACCGCTCATGAGCTGGTCGGTTAAGTGTCCGGTTGTGTCCGTTGTGTTTGCGTAGGAGTATTGTCCGTACAAGCTACCGGAATAGGTGATGGTGGTTCCACCTCCAGCATTGAACACGGTTTTAGCGTCGTAATAAGTCACACCAGTGGAAGATAACCACTTCTCTTCGATCGTGCGGTTTGACGCGTCATAGAAAAAGTCAACTGCCGTATAAGGCCGCCCGGTAAAACCGCTCATGAGCTGGTCTGTTAAGTGTCCGGTTGTGTCCGTCGTGTTTGCATATGAATATTGGCCATATAAGCTTCCGGAGTAGGTGATGGTTGTGCCACCTCCGACATTATACACTGTCTTCGCGTCGTAGTAAGTTGTGCCGGTGGAGGTTATTTCCTTGAGTTCAATTGTTCTATTTGTCGCATCAAACAAAGTATCAGTAGAAGTGAAAGGCTGACCCGTATAGCCGGTGGTCACACGTTCTTGCAAATGACCTGTGGCGTCCAAAGTCTCAATATTTGTGTATTGCCCGTAGGCTGAGCCTGAATAAGTGTGAACAGTTACTCCGCCGGAATTGTAGGTAATTTTTTCGTCCGAATAGAGTGCGCCGGTTGAAGTTGTTTGCTTCTCTTCAGTCACCCGTCCGGTGGCATCATAGAAATCATCCAGAGCTGTGAAGGCACGCCCGGTGAATCCAGATGTGACCTGTTCAGTCAGTACG
>JAYVYB010000275.1:0-7315 GCA_043784625.1 Methylovirgula sp. | reverse complement strand
CTCTTCCATTCCGGGCGTTCGCGAAGATGTCACAGACATCGTTCTGAACGTTAAGGACATTGCGATCAAGATGGGTGCTGAAGGTCCGAAGCGCCTCGTTCTCAAGAAGCATGGCCCGGGCGTGGTAACCGCCGGGGATATTCAGACCACTGGCGACGTACAGGTTCTTAACCCGAACGTTGTGATTTGCACCTTGGACGATGGCGCGGACATCCGCATCGAGTTCACCGTGAACTCTGGCAAGGGCTATGTTCCTGCTGACAAAAACCGTTCGGAAGATGCGCCGATTGGCCTGATCCCGGTCGACAGCTTGTATTCACCGGTCAAAAAGGTGAGCTACCGCGTTGAAAATACCCGCGCCGGTCAGGTTCTAGACTACGACAAGTTGACGATGAACATCGAAACCGATGGCGCTTTGACACCTGAAGATGCTGTGGCCTATGCCGCGCGCATTTTGCAGGATCAGCTCAATGTGTTCGTCAACTTCGAAGAGCCAAAGAAGGAAGAGGCGCAGTCCAATATTCCGGAACTGGCTTTCAACCCGGCTTTGCTCAAGAAGGTCGACGAGCTCGAACTTTCTGTGCGTTCGGCAAACTGCCTGAAGAACGACAATATTGTTTATATTGGCGATCTTATTCAGAAGTCGGAAGCCGAAATGCTGCGCACTCCGAACTTTGGCCGCAAGTCCTTGAACGAAATCAAGGAAGTGTTGGCGCAGATGGGGCTGCACCTTGGCATGGAAGTGTCGGGCTGGCCGCCAGAGAACATCGAAGACCTGGCGAAGCGCTTCGAAGAACATTATTGATTTTTGATACCCGGCTCATGAAGAGCCGGGACATAAAGAACGCCCGTACCGTGGCACGGCGGGCGTAACAAATGGAGATGCCAAATGTATCATGGTAAAGGTTTTCGCCGCTTCGGCCGCACCGCTGAACATCGTAAAGCGATGTTTGCAAACATGGCTCAGGCTTTGATCAAGCACGAGCAAATCGTGACCACCCTCGAAAAGGCCAAGGAATTGCGCCCTGTGGTTGAGAAGCTGGTTACTCTGGGCAAGCGCGGCGATTTGCATGCACGCCGTCAGTTGATCTCGAATTTGCGTGATGTTGATTTGACCAAGAAGCTGATTGATGTGCTCGGCCCGCGCTACAAAGAGCGCCACGGCGGTTACATTCGCATTATGCGCGCTGGTTTCCGTTATGGCGACAATGCAGCTTTGGCTGTTATCGAATTTGTTGACCGCGACGTTGAAGCAAAGGGCAAGGACTCCGGTCCAGCTCAGATCAAAAACGAAGCCGCGTAAGCGCTCGATTTGGCTTATTTTTAAGGGCGGCCCTCGGGTCGCCCTTTTTTATGCGCGGTTTTGCTTTTTATGCCCGGTTTTGCTTTTTTTGCCCTGCTTTGCCTGCCGCCCTTTTTATTGCGCATTTGAGCGCTTATCTTGCGGTCAGAAGAGGACGTTCACATGATTCATTTGCGCGGTTTGGTTATTGTTGTTTTGGCCACGTTGGCCGGTTTGGCACCGTCTCAAGCGCAGCAAGCGGCGCAAGTGCCGTCGTCTATTGCGCAAGTGAAGCTGTCGTTTGCGCCGCTGGTCAAAAAAGTTCAGCCTTCCGTGGTCAATGTTTATGCGTCACGTGTTGAGCAAGTGTCGCGCAATCCGTTGTTTGACGACCCGTTTTTCCGCAAATTCTTCGGGGATGGCAATGCGCAGCGTCCGGGCGGGCAAACATCGCAGTCTCTCGGCTCCGGCGTTATCGTGGATAGTTCAGGCCTTGTCGTGACTAATCATCACGTCATTGAAGGGATGACCGATGTGAAGGTGGCGTTAGGTGACAAGCGCGAATATGAGGCGGAAATTGTGCTGCGCGATCCGCGCACAGACTTGGCCATTTTGCGGTTAAAGGGCGGGCGAGATTTTCCGGCAATGGAGCTCGGCGATTCGGACAGCGTCGAGGTTGGTGATTTTATCATCGCCATCGGCAACCCGTTCGGAGTGGGACAAACAGTGACGCAGGGCATTATCTCGGCATTGGCGCGCACTCAGGTTGGGGTTAGCGACTATCAGTTCTTTATCCAGACCGATGCAGCGATCAATCCGGGAAATTCGGGCGGCGCGATGGTGGGAACCGATGGAAAGTTGGTCGGGATAAATTCGGCGATTTATTCCAAGTCCGGCGGCTCAAACGGTATTGGCTTTGCAATACCTGTTAACATGGTCAAGGTTGTGGTTGCGGCGGCCAAAGGCGGCGTCACCAAAGTTAAGCGGCCGTGGGTTGGTGCGGATTTGCAAGCGCTGACCAAGGATGTGGCCGATGGGCTGGGGCTTGAGCGCCCGTCCGGCGCGCTGATTACCGGTGTATGGCCCAAAGCCCCCGCGAGCGAGGCCGGTCTTAAAACCGGTGATGTGATTACTGCTGTGGACGGCCAGCCGATTGACGACCCTGAAGCGTTTGGTTTCCGGCTTGGAACCAAGATGATTGGCGGCTCGACAACATTGGCGGTGATCCGCGGTGGCAAGCTTCTTCAGGTACCGGTTAAGCTGACAGCTGCTCCCGAAACGCCATCGCGTGATCTGGTCAAGATAGCAGGCCCATCACCGTTTGCGGGCGCAAGCTTTGTCAATATTTCGCCTGCGGTGTTGGAGGAGATGTCGCTGGCGGGACTGACCTCGGGCGTTGTAGCGACAGATGTCGAGGACGGCTCGGTGGCACAGGAAGTCGGAGTTCAAAAGGGTGATGTGATCATTTCAATCAATGGCACCAAAATCACCAATACTGCGGACATGACCAACGCAACCGCAACCAGACATGCCTATTGGAAGCTCACCGTGAATCGCGGCGGACAGGTGGTTAACACCGTCATTGGCGGTTGATTGCGGTTTAATTTGCGCGGTGTTCGGGCTAGGGTGGCGGCATGAGCTCTTTATTCGCCGCTGCAAACCTGTCTGACGCCGCGCCGCGCCCTTTGGCGGACAGGATACGCCCCAAAGCGTTGGTTGAGGTTGCGGGGCAGGAACACCTTCTGGGGGAGGGAGGTGCACTGGCGCGGCTTTTGACCACCCGATCCCTAGGGAGTCTGATTTTCTGGGGGCCGCCCGGAACCGGCAAAACCACAGTGGGGCGGCTGCTGGCGCACGAAACCAACCTTATTTTTGTGCAAATTTCGGCGATTTTTTCCGGCGTGGCCGATCTCAAAAAAGTGTTTGAAGAGGCGCGGGCGCGGCGCGAAGCCGGGCAGGGAACTTTGTTGTTTGTGGACGAGATTCATCGTTTCAATCGCGCGCAACAAGACAGTTTTTTGCCGGTGATGGAAGATGGCACCATCACGCTCATCGGAGCCACTACAGAAAATCCGTCGTTCGAGCTGAATGCCGCGCTGCTGTCCCGGGCGCGGGTGATGACGTTTCAGTCGTTGAGTGCGGACGCGATTGAGCAAATGCTGGCCCGTGCCGAAACATTGGAGGCTCGAGCGTTGCCGCTGGATGCAGAGGCGCGCACAGCTTTGATTAGAATGGCGGATGGCGACGGGCGCGCTGCGCTCACGCTGGCGGAAGAAGTTTGGCGGGCGGCAAAGCCTGACGAAGTTTTTGATACCGCGGGGCTGGCTCTGGTCGTTCAGCGCCGCGCGCCTATTTATGATAAGGCGCAGGAGGGGCATTATAATCTTATCTCTGCGCTGCATAAATCGGTGCGCGGTTCGGACCCCGACGCCGCATTGTATTATTTGGCGCGGATGCTGGTTGCTGGAGAGGATCCGTTGTTTATTGCCCGGCGGGTCACGCGCATGGCCAGTGAGGACATCGGGATGGCTGACCCGCAGGCGTTGCAGGTGGCGTTGGCGGCGAAGGAGGCTTACGATTTTCTAGGGAGCCCGGAAGGCGAACTCGCGCTGGCGCAGGCGGTGGTTTATGTGGCCACAGCTCCGAAAAGCAATGCGCTTTATACCGCGTTTAAAGCCGCCACCCAGCTTGCCAAAGAGCATGGTTCTTTGATGCCGCCGAAGGTTATTTTAAATGCGCCTACCAAGCTGATGAAAGATGAGGGCTATGGCACCGGGTATAAATATGACCATGATGAGCCGGATGGTTTTTCCGGTCAAAATTACTTTCCGGATGCCCTTGGCCGGGTTGCGCTGTATCGCCCCGTGGAACGCGGGTTTGAGCGCGACATCAAAAAGCGGTTGGAATATTGGGCAAAGTTGCGGCATGAGCGGGATTTAGGGGCATGATAAAGCAAAAAAAGGCGATTGGACTGCCCAGTCGGGACGATATATTGGCGTTTGTGGCGCGTGAAAAAGCCCTGCCAGGCGCGCAAAACGGCGGTAAAATCGGAAAAAGAGAAATTGCCAAGGCTTTTGGGATAATCGGTGATCAGCGGATTATCCTCAAACATTTGCTCAAAGAAATGGAAGCCGATGGCGCGCTGGAAAAGCGCAATCGCGGCCTGACCAAAGCCAATAGTCTGCCGCCCGTGGTGCTTGCCGATATTAAAGGGCGAGATGACGACGGCGAGCTATACGCCTTCCCGGCGGAGTGGGACGAAGCGGCGGGAAAGCGGCCGAAGATAGATGTGCACATTCCGCGTAAGTTGAAGGTTGAAGGGCCTGTGGCCGGCGTTGGCGACCGGGTTTTGTTGCGCGTTGAGGTAAACCACACGCCGGAGCGCGGACAGGCGGCCTATTCCGGGCGCGTTATCAAAATTTTGCCTAAGGCGCGGGTTCAGGTTCTGGGCATTTATCGTGCCGATGTCGGCAAGGGCGGACGGTTGTTGCCGGTTGATAAGCGCTCGCGCGGCCTCGAATATATCATTGCCGAGGGGGATGAGGGCGACGCGCAAGATGGTGATCTTGTGGCGGTGGATACGGCGCGGGCAACCCGCATGGGCCCGCCGCGCGCGGTGGTGCGCGAAGTGCTCGGTTCGATCAAATCCGAACGGGCGGTGAGCCTCATCGCCATTCACACGCACAACATCCCGAATGTGTTTAGCGTCAATGCGCTTAAAGCGGCAGAAGCGGCAAAACCTGCAACGCTGGCGGGACGCGAAGACTGGCGGCATATTCAATTGCTGACGATTGATCCGCCTGATGCCAAAGATCATGACGATGCGGTTTTTGCCGAGGTGGATCCCGAGGTTGAGGGTGGCTTTATCGTTACCGTCGCCATTGCCGACGTTTCTGCCTACGTGCGGTCGGGATCGGCGCTTGATCGTGAAGCGCTGGAGCGCGGCAATTCGGTGTATTTCCCGGACCGGGTCGTGCCGATGTTGCCGGAGCGAATTTCAAACGATTTGTGCTCATTGAAGGGCGGAGAAGACCGTCCCGCACTCGCGGTACGGATGTTTTTGGGGCCGGATGGTCGCAAAACCAAACATTCTTTTCACCGGATTATGATGAAATCCGCTGGAAAGCTGGCCTATGCGCAGGTTCAACGCGCAATTGACGGCGCGCCGGACGAGGTGACTTTGCCGCTGATGGATGAGCTGAAAGTGCTCTACGCGGCTTATAACTGCGCTAAAAAAGCACGTGATGCGCGCCAACCGCTGGAATTAGATCTTCCGGAGCGCAAATTGATCTTAAATCCGGATGGCACAGTGGCGCGGGTGAGCATTCCGGAGCGGCTGGATGCGCATAAGCTGATCGAAGAATTTATGATTCTGGCGAACGTGGCGGCGGCAGAGACGTTGGAGGCAAAAAGCTCCAAGTTGATTTACCGGGCGCATGATGAACCCTCGCTTGAAAAGCTCAACGCCCTGTCCGAGTTTTTGGCTTCGATCGGCATAAAGCTGGCGAAGGGGCAGGTGCTCAAGCCTGAGCAATTTAACCAGATATTAGAGCGGGTTAAGAGCACCGACAACGAGCATCTGGTTAATGAGGTGGTGCTCCGCTCGCAGGCGCAGGCCGAATATACCACGCAGAATTATGGGCATTTTGGATTGAATTTGCGCCGCTATGCGCATTTCACCTCACCGATAAGACGCTACGCAGATTTGATTGTGCACCGTGCGCTGATAAGGGCGCTTAATCTGGGTGATGACGGCCTTTCCGATAGCGAAATCATACTCTTGCCGGATGTTGCCGCGCAAATTTCAATTGCCGAACGCCGGGCAATGGCGGCGGAACGCGAGACCACGGACAGGCTGATTGCGCAGTTTTTGTCGGACAAAGTCGGCACGATATTCTGCGGCCGGATTGCGGGCGTGACGCGGGTTGGTTTGTTTGTCAAACTGGATGATACGGGCGCGGACGGGTTTATTCCGGCTGCCACGCTGGGGGCGGATTATTTTCGCTATGATGAAATCTCGCATGAATTGGTGGGAACCCGCACAGGTGAGACGCACCGGCTGGGCGACAGGGTGGAAGTAAAGCTGGTTGAGGCCGCGCCGATGGCGGGCGCATTACGATTTGAGCTTTTGTCGGAAGGGCGCAGCTCCAAGCCGATGAGTTCGGGTAAAAAAGCCAAGGGCCACCGCGACCATTCGCCAACTGGTGTGGTGCGGCAATTCGGCCCAAAAGGGCGCAGTTCAAGAAAACGAGGCCGGTAGTTCTATGATTTCAACACCCTCAAACACCAATGAGCCACGTCAAACATGGCAGGCGGTCAAGCGCGGCCTTATGGGAAAATGCCCGCATTGCGGCACAGGCCGGATGTTTAAATCTTACCTAAAGGTTTGTGATCATTGCGCTAATTGCGGTGAGAACCTATCGCATCAGCGCTCCGACGATGCGGCGCCCTATATGACCATTTTCATTGTCGGACATGTGATCGTCGGGGCGATCTTGGCCATGGAAGAGTATTATGGCGACACGCCAACGTGGTTTAACGTAACGATTTGGCCGTTTTTGACGCTGATTTTGTGCCTTTGGATATTGCCGATGATGAAGGGCGCGCTGGTTGGCTTGCAATGGGCCAACAAAATGCACGGGTTTGGCGCGCCGGACGCCAACTCATCCAATGTAAGCCAAGCACTTTGACCGACGAAACCGCCCGCGCGGCGGTTGATGTGGCCTATGCAAATGCAGGCGCGAACCGGCCAAATGATGGTCAAACGTGGCCAAATGTGCGCCCCAAGTCAGCGGCTACGCTCATCGTGCTCGACCGAAGCGGCAAACAGCCGAAAGTGCTAATGGGCAAGCGCCACGCTGACATAAAATTCATGCCGGGAAAATTTGTGTTTCCGGGCGGGCGGCTGGAGCGCGCCGACCACGCGATGTTGGTTGCGGGAGCCTTGCCAAGCCATGTTGAAGACCGGCTGATCGCCAAAGACCCGGGCGGCAGCGCCGCTAAGGCGCGGGCGATGGCGCTGGCGGCCATACG
>JAYVYB010000274.1:0-7748 GCA_043784625.1 Methylovirgula sp. | reverse complement strand
GTGAACGACAGCGACATTATTTATACAAAAATCGGCAAGTTCTGCTCGATTGCCTCCCATACGAGAATTAACCCCGGCAATCATCCGATGGCGCGGGCGAGCCAATCGCATTTTACCTATCGCGCGTCGGCCTATTTTGATGATGCCAACGACGACGCCGATTTCTTTAAATGGCGGGGGTCTTTTCCGGTGACTATCGGTCATGATGTCTGGATTGGTCATGGCGCCATTGTTCTGGCCGGGCGCAACATCGGCACGGGTGCCGTGGTTGCGGGCGGCGCAGTTGTGACAAAAGATGTGCCGGACTACGCCATTGTGGTTGGCAATCCGGCGAAGGTTTTGCGCTATCGCTTCGAAGCGCCCATAGCCGAGCGCCTTCAAGCTTTGCAATGGTGGAACTGGAGCCATGTGCAGCTGCGCGGCGCGCTGGATGATTTTCGCAATCTTTCAATCGAGGCTTTTCTGGAAAAACATCAAGGGTAAAGTATTTTTTTTAGCGATTTCTATCCAGAGAGCCTGCAACTTTTTGGATAGGAGCTTGGCTATTCAGCAGCAGCAACTCCAAACGGTAGCCGCGTTAACACACGAAAGCGGCTATCCGGCTTGTCCTGTTTGAAAATAGCGATAGACTCGCAATGCGGCGGTTGCTCGAAGGTAGAAAAAATATGGGTCAATCCAGCCAGCCAGATTTCGCGGGTTTTCACGTCAAGCTTGCCGGTAAGTGTCATGTGAAAACGGAAATCCTCGAAAACATAAGGATAGCCATAGGTTTCAAGCGCAGCTTTTTGTTGCGGCGTGAGATTTCCAGCCAACCGCCGCTGCAAATCGGCCTGCGTCAAAGGCGCGCGGAACGTTTCAAACGCGCAGACGCAGGCATCGGCCAAGACGTGCAATTGGGCCTGGCGGCTCTGTGGCACTAAAGCAATAAAGTCACCCATGGCCCGCACGGCGAGCTGCGGGAGGTCAAATGCGGCCTGCTCGTCGGCAAAGGCGCGGGCTGCAGCGATGAACTCGCATTCTGTGTGTCCGGCTTTCAAGGAAAACGGTGCTTTCAGAGTGGCGTGAAAACCGTATTTGCGCGGCGCTTCGGTGATATGGAGCGCCTCATTCTGATTGCTGAAGATTTTGTGACTGGGAGAAATCATCTCACGCCCGTCAGATGCATCATATCCAAGGCAGGACGAGCCAAGCCGCCAGAAGTGGCTGTCAGGCTTTGGCATATAATAAAGGGCATAGCGCGGCATTGACACTCTTTCTAAGGTCGAGACGTTCATTTTGTCCGATGCGCAAATGTCATTCTGATGACGTTTTCGGAGTTCAGTTTTGCTGAAAGACAAGCGACGTAAATACCGTCTACGATGTGCACCGACACTGCGACATTTTCTGACGGTGTTCGAACATCGGGCTAAACGTCGGCCACGACATGCAGGGCGCAAGTACGGGCATCGGTGTGGGCCGGAGGTGCGCATTTTTAATCGTCCAGATGTCGTTGCTAAGCGTCGGGGATTCGGACATTGGGAATGTGACCTGATCCAGTTTCGCAAGAAGTATGGAAATGACCTTGCCCGCGTTTAGCGTTCCTCTTAGCTAAGGTATCATGCGGCAAGTTTTTCAAGTTTGCCAGATTTTTTGATAGCGACTTGCATTTTCTTCTCGAAAGCCATCGGGCTGAGGTAGCCTAATGTTGAATGCATTCTGCGATGATTGTAGAAGCGCAGCCAATCTATAACCTCGTTCTTGGCGAGGCGGCGGGTTGCAAAGCGCATACCGTGCAGCCGCTCTATTTTCAAAGTTCCGAACAGCGTCTCGGTCACCGCATTATCCCAGCAGTCACCGTTTTTGCTCCAAATTTTTAATGAATATCTTGAGCCTTTTATTTCGAACGCCTTCAACTGCTACTGGAAGTCGCCACCGGCGTATTGACTGCCACGGTCGGAATGAAAGATGAGACCAGCATCCGGTATGCGGCGGAACCAAGCCATCCTCAATGCGTCGATGACCAATTGTCTGGTCATGCGTTCGCCCCAAAATTCCGTAAATCGGCAAAGCCAACGACTTGGCGGCTGAACAGGTCAATCACCACAGCCAGATAGAGCCAGCCTTCATCGGTCTGAATGTAGGTGATGTCGCCGGTCCTGACACGGTTGGGCTGCGCGACGGTAAAATTCCGCTCCAGCAGATTTGGCGACACTGGATGGCTATGCGAACTATCGGTTGTGACTTTGAACTTGCGCTTGGAACTTGCGTTTGCCTCTGGACAGAGTAGCGTGCGCGTTCAAAAGCTTGCGCACCCGCTCCTTGCCTGTTCGGATACCCTTCTCAACCAATTCTTGCCAGATACGCGGCCAGCCTTAGGTTCATTTCATCTCCTTGAAGCTGGCATTAATGTGAACAAGAAGCGCTGTATCGCCGAGCCGCGAAAGACGAGTGGCTTTCTTGGCTCGGTGTTGATGGAAGCCGCTGGCGCTGACTTCAAGTATTTTTCACTGGGCCACGATCGCCAACTGATTTTTATGGCGTTCGATAAAGGCATATTTCACCGCGACTCCCTCGCGAAATACGCCATGGCTTTTTTAAAGATGTCGCGCTCCATCGTGGCTTTGGCTAATTCCGCACGCAGACGCGCAATTTCAATTTGGTCAGCGTTGATCAGCTTGGCGGTGCTTTCGCGCAAACGACCGGAAGCTTCAACCCTCAACCAGCTATCGACCGATTGCGAAGAAAACCCAAGGCTTCTGGCCACTAATGATGCCGACTGGCCACCGCGCACCAACCGAACGGCCTCTTGCTTAAATTCAAGCGTGCATCGCGCCCGTACTCGTTCCTTCATTAAATTCTCTCCAAAGCTGACTACACACAATCAGCCAAAGGGAACGTTTTTCAGGGGCAAGCTCAAACTTGAGACAGCAAAAAACACACACTCCAACTCATAAAGTTCTCATCTTCATGTTTTACGGTGCGCCACTTTTTTGAGTAACTTAGCTAACTTTCTAGCACAAACACGTGGTCGTGAAGGTTTCTGCTGTCCACACGCCATAGCCCGCAACAAGCCGAAACTTTTCAAAAAGACAACGATTGCCATTGAACATCATCATGATTTCGGAACAGAAAGATCGGAACCAATCGCTCATGGTCACCGACGAAATCGAGAGCCTCAGTCATCATATCAGACATAACTTCGCCAAACAGTCCTCGCCGGCAGTTGACGGCAGGCAATTCGAATATTTTGCATTGCAACCGGGTACGCCTGCATCAGGGTGAAGGCTCTTGCCAGCAAATTTGTGAAAATGATTACGCGCGTCTGAATGCGCCGGCTCGAAATACGGGCGAGGCCCCTCTCGAACTTATCGTCAGCGATATTTTTTGCTCAAGAAGGATATGGCTGAAACGCACTTCCTTCGGAATGCAATTTTCTAATCAGTGCTCAATGATTTTTTTGGCGGAGACTCAGTATGCATATTTTTTTAGCTAAAAGATTTTCAAACATACGGCTGACAATCTATGAGCGCGCGAGTTCAATCATAGCTTGGGGTGGTTCGAAATCCGACTGACAGTGCGTTTGTTATGAAATACACTATGAGCTGGTTCTGGGCTTGTCAGCAGCGTTGTTGACCCAAACAGCAGGTGATCTTGCATCTGAACAACGTTCGCCTTGGCTGATTGTGTATCATCAGCTTTGAGAGGATTTAATGATGAAACGGGTACAGACGTACTAAATTCTTGAATTTAAACATGAGGCCGTTCGGTTGGTGCGCAGCGGCCAGTCTGCATCCTAGGTGGCCAGATGTCTCGGGGTTTCTTCATAATCAGTCGATAGCTGGCTATGGGCTGAAATTTAATAGGTCCTGAGCCTAGTAGAAATCCCGAGACTTTGGTAAAATCCGGGCGTTTCTGGGGTGTTGATGGCGCGGCGCGGCTGCAAGCTTAGGCAGAACAGCGGGCTGTCGTTGGATTTTCGGGTCTTTGTTGTGCAGGCGTTCAAGTTCTGCTGTGCGGTCAAATACCCGCCGCGCCATTACATGAATGACGCCTTCAGGGCTTTTTTGCACCCAGCCTTCAACCAGCATCAGGCGCGATCCCATCACCTCGCGCCGAAACTGTTCAAACATGCGCGCCCATAAAACCACATTGGTGATGCCGGTTTCGTCTTCCAAGTTGATGAATATGGCATTGCCCTTTCCGGGGCGTTGACGCACCAGCACCACGCCTGCAGTGCGCGCCCAGCTGCCATCCCGGAGAGCGATTGTCTCGGCGCAGCTTGAGACTTTATCGCGGGTGAAAAAGGACCGCAAAATCTGCATAGGGTGGGCTTTGAGGGAGAGGCGCAGGGTTTGGTAATCGGTGGCGACATGCTCGCCCAGGGTCATCATGGGCAGATGTGCGTCTTGCTCTTGCGAAAATTCTTCAGCATTTGCGGCAGCAAAAAGCGGCAAGGGTACGTCTTCTGGCAGGCGCCGCACCTCCCACAAAGCCGTGCGCCGATCAAGCCCGAGCGAGCGAAAAGCATCCGCATCTGCTAAAGCGCGCATCGGCCTGCCATAGAGATGCGCGGTCACAGAGACTTCCTCAACAGATGCAAACTTTTCTTTGCGCGCGGCCATGATCCTGTTTGCTTCGGCTTGCTGAATGTTTTCTGCCTGCTTGAAACCTAACCGCAAAGCCAATGTGCCATTTTCATCACGTTCGATCTGGTTGTTCCAATGGCTGAAATTGACATCGACAGCGCGAATTTCGACGCCATGTTCATGGGTATCACGGACAATCTGGGCGGGAGCATAAAAGCCCATGGGCTGTGAATTGAGTAAGGCGCAGGCGAAAATCGCTGGATAATGGCATTTGATATAGGACGAAATATAAACCAGCTTGGCAAATGAAGCGGCATGGCTTTCGGGGAAACCATAGGAGCCGAAGCCCTTGATTTGCTCGAAACAACGCTGGGCAAATTCGCGCTGATAGCCTCGCCTGACCATACGCTCGACCATCATGGTTTCAAAATTGCCGATGGTGCCGGCATTGCGAAAGGTTGCCATGGCGCGGCGGAGCTGGTTCGCCTCTATATCGGTGAATTCTGCTGCCACCATAGCCAGATTCATCGCCTGTTCCTGAAACAGCGGCACGCCAAGGGTTTTGCTTAAAACATGTTGCAACTCATTTTTATCATGTGGCGGGGCAGGGCTGGGAAATGTAATCTGCTCGGTTTGCGCGCGCCGCTGCAAGTATGGGTGCACCATATTGCCCTGTATCGGGCCGGGGCGAACGATCGCCACCTGAATCACCAGATCATAGAAGACACGTGGTTTCAGGCGCGGCAACATATTGATTTGCGCGCGGCTTTCGACCTGAAAAACCCCGATCGAATCCCCCCGGCACAGCATGTCATAAGTTGCGGTATCGTCATTAGGGACATTATTGAGGGCATAATCGATGTTTTCATATTGGCGCAGCAGATCAAAAGCTTTGCGAATACATGTGAGCATACCCAGCGCCAGCACATCGACTTTCATCAGTTGAAGCGTGTCAATGTCGTCTTTGTCCCATTCGATAAAGGTGCGTTCCTTCATGGCGGCGTTACCGATCGGCACCAGTTCATCCAGTCGCCCGCGCGCCAGAATGAAGCCGCCGACATGCTGGGACAGGTGGCGCGGAAAGCCGAGCAGGCGCTTGGCAAATTTCACAGCGCGATCAATCGACGGGTTTTCAGGATCAAGCCCTGCCTGCCGCACTTGCGCGTTAGTGATGTCACTGCCCCAGCTGCCCCATTGGGTTCCTGAAAGCGCGGCGGTAATGTCTTCACTGAGGCCCAAAGCCTTGCCTACATCACGAATAGCGCTTTTGGGGCGATAGGAAATGACTGTTGCGGCTATACCGGCACGGTCGCGGCCATAGCGCTGATAAATATGCTGGATGATTTCCTCGCGCCGCTCATGCTCAAAATCGACGTCAATGTCCGGCGGCTCCTTCCGTTGTTTCGACAAAAAGCGTGCAAACAGGACATTATGCTCTGCCGGATCAACGCAGGTGATGCCCAAGACAAAACAAACGGCGGAATTGGCCGCCGAGCCGCGCCCCTGACACAGAATGCCTTTATCATTGGCGACACGGACAATGTCGTAAATTGTCAGAAAATAACGGGCATAGTCCAGATCTTTAATGAGTTTTAATTCACTATGGAGGAGGTTTTGCACCTTTTCCGGTATTTCTCCGGCGTAGCGAATATCAGCATGCCGCCATGTTAATTCCTCAAGCCAGCTTTGCGCTTCCTTGCCGGGCGGGACAGGCTCATCTGGATATTCATATTTGATTTCGTCCAGCGAGAAATCCACACGCGCCAAGAGATGTTGTGTTTCAAAAATGGCGTCCGGTGCATCGGCGAAAAGCCGCATCATTTCCTGCGGCGGTTTGAGGTGACGCTCGGCATTGACTTCCAGAATGCGACCGGCGCGCTCGATTGAAATTCCCTCGCGGATACAGGTGAGAATATCCTGCAAATCACGCTGGTTCTGTTCGGCATAAAGCGCATCATTGGTGGCAACCAGCGGGACAAAGCAGCGGTCTGCGATGGCTTTGAGTTTCATTAAATGCCGGCGATCATCGCCGCGCCTAGGCATGCTTGCGCCCAGCCAGAGCGCGCCGGGCGCGGCTTCATGGAGCATGTTTAAAAGTTGTGGCAGCGTTGTGAGATCACGCGACGGCATTAGGATGAGCAAGAGATCGCGGGTGTCGGTCAGCAAATCCGAGAGAGTAAGGATACAATCGCCTTTTTTGGCGCGACTGTTGCCAAGGGTTAAAAGCCTGCACAAGCGCCCCCAACCGGCACGGTTTTGCGGATGTGCAATGATGTCCGGTGTACCATCGGCGAAATCAAGGCGGGTGCCTGTGACCAGCTTGAACGTTTCGGCGCGGTGTTTGACAAGGGCACTCAAGGCTTTGGCATTATCACCTTCCAGAAAAGCAGCATTGGATTCATAGCGATATTCGCCGGGGCTTCCGCCTTTACGCCGCTTTATCGGGGGGAGGGTGCCACCTTCGCGCAGTTCCCGCAATGCCGCGAAGGCGCGCACCACGCCAGCAAGCGTATTGCGATCAGCAATGCCAAGCCCATTCTGGCCCAGAAGCAGGCTGGTAAGCACAAGCTGTTGTGCGGGCGATGCGCCGCGCAGAAAGGAAAAGTTTGTTGCGGTGACGAGTTCGGCATAGGCGCTCATGAAAACAGCCCATGCAGGAACCAG
Organism: Methylovirgula sp.; assembly: GCA_043784625.1. GTDB lineage: Bacteria > Pseudomonadota > Alphaproteobacteria > Rhizobiales > Beijerinckiaceae > JANXSV01. The sequence goes on along the minus strand of JAYVYB010000274.1, from coordinate 519 downwards.
CGCGGAAGCTTGCCGCCATGTTCATAGAGCCCCTCGCGAAACAGCCAGAAGCGATGACCACGGGTATCTTCAATACGGAAATAATCACGCGTAAGAATTGCGCCGTCGCGCCACCATTCGGCAGCAATACGCTCCTGCCCTTCGGCGCGTACCACAGTATAAAGCACGCGCCGCCAGCGAAAGCTGTCCGGCATCAGCGCCATTGGCACAAATTAGGCACTTTTCCTAAGCGAGTAATTTTGGTCTCATCTGCTCCAAGAAGGACAGACAATGAGAACGAAGACACTCGTTACAAAAGCATCGGCCGAACAGGTTGTGAAAGACATTCGCCGCGCCACTCGGAAGCAGTATTCAGCCGAAGACAAAATCAGAATTGTGCTTGAAGGCTTGCGCGGTGAAGATAGCATTGCTGAGCTTTGTCGCCGGACCGGCATTGCACAAGGCCAGTATTACTCCTGGTCGAAAGAGTTTCTGGAAGCCGGTAAACGTCGGTTGGCTGGCGACACTGCCAGGGCCGCC
>JAYVYB010000273.1:0-4301 GCA_043784625.1 Methylovirgula sp. | reverse complement strand
GCTGGTCAAATTGCGCGGGTTCGTCGCCGAATTAAAACTGCGGTTTCCCAATGCGCCGACCATGGCCATCATGGCCAATGATGATCCGCAATGCCTGCTGGACGCCATTGACTCGGGTGTTTCCGGCGTCTTGCCCATGAACACCAATATTCGCGTTGCGCTGGCAGCCATAGAGCTTATTTTGGCGGGCGGCACTTTTGCGCCCTGCAACGCGCTGGCAAATGCGCTGCATCAAGAGCCGGGCGACGCTCAAATGCCCCGCTTTGTCGAAATGCCTGAGATGACCAATCTACGTCCCGCTTCAACAGATTTCGGGGCCATTCCCGCAATTCAGCTGGAATCGACGCACAAATCGGCAATCTCCGAGCCAGCACATATATTTACGCTCAGAGAACAGCAGGTGTTGGAGCACTTAAAAAAGGGCATGCAGAACAAGTTGATAGCCTACAGCCTCGGCATTGCCGAAAGCACCGTCAAGGTACATCTGCGCAATATTATGAAGAAGCTCCATGCCACAAATCGCACTCAGGTGGCGTTTATGACCAAAGACCTGCACGCCGAAATCGCCTTGCGTATTGAGCTGGATGAAGCTGATTTGCTGGTGCCAAATACAGCCTGAGCCCGGGCCGGGAATGTTCCGCCCACCTCCTTTTTTTGCTTTTAACACCAGTGGAAGAACCAAAAAACGTCCCGAATGCGCCCCTAAGGCGCAGATGGGAGCACTTGGCAAAACGCTGCCCTGCGCAGAGGTAGCGCAGTAACAATCAGCTCTGGCGGGCAAAAATTAAGCAATAAATCTGTTCACATCGGGCTTCACATACCGCCCGTGCGCCTCTCCGGGGTTTACAACAGCCAGCCAAACCTTGACCGTCCAAACGATTTTAGTTTGGGACATTTGGATGAATCTGGTTTTTCGGTACGCGCTTATTGTCGCAACTTGCTTTTCATTTTTGATCAACTTTTCAAGTCAGTCTTACGCGCAGCAAATTTTAGCATCCGCAGAGCCGCAATTCATCGCCATTGATGAGGATGGCGGCGGCGCAGTCATCGACTATGCGCGGCGGATGTTCCAGATCCGTCAGGCTGGCACGAAAGTGCACTTCAAGGGGCGCTGCGACTCCGCCTGCACGCTGTTTTTGGCCCTGCCGGGCGCACAGACCTGTGTCACCCAAAGCGCGGTTTTCCGGTTCCACGCGCCAACATCCACCACCAATACCGATGTCTCGGCGGTGCAGTCGTTTCTGATGCGTCAATACCCCGATTGGGTAAGGGCGTGGATCACCGATCATGGCGGCCTGTCGCATGATTTGATCGTTATGAATTATGCTTATGTGCATCAATTCATCAGAACCTGCGCTTAACACAGCCGTCAGCACCCGCCCGCGGTCAGGATTTCGCGTGACCGCGGTGTCGTGTGCACCAAACTCCCGCACGGCAAGCCGTAGCTTGAGATTTGTTTTTGTTTGGCTTGCAACTACGAACGATGCTCATGCTCATGTTCATGCTCTGTGTGTTCATGAACAGGGTTGCAGACTGGCGGGCGCGGCGGGGGCGTCACCACCGGTGTTACCACCGGCGCAGCGGGGGCCGCAGGAGTCACAAATTTTACCGTGGGGCTCACCGGCAGGTTCACCGGCAGCAACACGGTGTCTGTGGCGTTACATTGGGTTTTTTCCAAAGGGTACAGCAGCAAAAACCGCTCCAAAGCTGCAGGTGTGCCCATCTTCAACGCCTCGCGGCATGCTCTTTCCGGCTTGCTGAAAGAAGCAGCCTGCGCCGGATTTTGCAGCAGAGCGCCCGCAAGCGTGCCCAGCCCTGCCAAAAACACCAGATTACATAGTTTTTTCATAGCGATAACCTCCCGGTGCATTCGCGCGAAGTCGATAGGGCGCTAAGTGCATCGCCTTTCGTGCAGATCGCGCTCGCCACACCTGCTCCGCCGTCACATCTGGCGGATGATTTCAGCCGAGACTTAACCTCGTCGTGGCAGCACAATCTAATGACTGTGACACCGTGAGTATCCTATTGGCCGTTGCCAAATTTAAGTCAGTCAATCGGGGGATAGGGGATGGCGCCTTTGCGGAACTACGCCTTTTGGTCATGGAAGTCTGGAACCCGCTGCAGTTCCTTTGGCTTAGGCTAATGGCTCGAAAACTGATCCCAGCCAACAAGCTGTATTCAGCACCGAGGCAGCTGAGCTTCGTCAAAAACTGGCGGGATTTAAATGGTGGGCGCGACAGGGATTGAACCTGTGACCACTACAATGTCAATGTAGTGCTCTACCGCTGAGCTACGCGCCCACAAATCGCCTCGTAAAGTCGATGGCGTCGTATAGCTTGGCCGCTTGGCGCGCGCAAGTTGGTTTATAAAAATACAAGTTGGTTTATAAAAATAACTGGCGCTATGCCGCCAGCAAACGGCTCACTTCAGAAACCAGATCCTTCAAGTGAAAAGGCTTGGACAGGATCTTGGCATCTTTCGGGGCATTGTTATCAGGGTTAAGCGCCACAGCAGCAAAACCCGTGATGAACATCACTTTAATGTCTGGATCAAGCTCGGTTGCGCGCCGCGCCAGCTCGATACCGTCCATTTCCGGCATCACGATATCGGTGAGCAACAGCTCGAACGGCTCTTCGCGCAAACGGTTGTAAGCGGACAAGCCATTGTCGAATGACGCCACATCGTAACCGGCATTTTGCAACGCCCGCACCAGAAACTTGCGCATGTCGTTATCGTCTTCGGCCAGGAGAATCTTGGTCTGCAAATCAGGGGTCGGGTTCATAAGGTCCTCACAAAAGCCACTACTGACTGTTCTGCCTTGATAGGGTAAACAACCCGTGAAAAAACACATAAAAATGGTGTGTTTATACACCTTATATAACATTTCCGCACTGCGAATATTTGCGCCATAGACGCAACACTGTGAAGTCGGCATTATAGAGACATGTCATCTTCCAATACAAGCCACCCTCATCATACCCAAACCGCAGCATTTTATGTGTCGCGGCCGGCCGTGCAATCGGCTCCTATTGTTTTGAATTCGCCGCATTCAGGTCAAAACTACACGCCGGACTTTTTAAAACTCTCGCGCCTGTCTGCCACCCAGCTGCGCCGCTCCGAAGACGCTTATGTCGATGAGCTGTTCAGTTTTGCCACGCAAATGTCTCTGCCGCTGCTGGCCGCCCGCTTTCCCCGCGCTTTTCTCGATGTAAATCGCGAGCCGTTTGAGCTTGATCCTGCTATGTTTGCAGAACCGCTGGATTTTGAGATCAACAGCCAGTCATTGAGGGTCGCGGCTGGCCTTGGCACCATTCCGCGTGTGGTCGGTGAGGGGCAGGCGATTTACGCTGTAAAACTGCCGCTGGCCGAGATCGACCTGCGCATCAACGGCCTCTATCGCCCGTATCACCGCGAACTGACCGACCTTCTCGACGACACCCACCGCCAATTTGGCGAGGTATTGTTGCTGGACTGTCATTCGATGCCCTCGCAACCGTTTACATCCCCGGTGCCGAATCATCCGCGCGCCGATTTTGTCCTTGGCGACCGTTTTGGCACATCCTGCGGGGCCGGAATTGTCGAATGTCTGGCTCAGGCGCTGCAAAAGCAAGGGTTGAAAGTCGCACGCAACAAGCCTTACGCCGGTGGCTTTATCACTGAACATTATGGCCACCCGGGCGGAAATTGCCATGCGTTGCAAATCGAGATTAATCGCGATCTTTACATGAACGAAAAAACCTACGAAAAACGCCAGACATTTAACCAGCTGCAAGGTGTTTTGGCTCAAGCCGTGCAGGCCCTGCAAGGTCTCATGAACACCAGCGGCCTTCGACAATTGGCCGCCGAATAATTGAATTCCGGGCAAAAAAAGAGCCACCTATTTTCATAGGCGGCCCAAGTCTAGGGAGGAAACGCCCAAGGAGGGCATTAGCGACAAGGTCATTGCCGCACCGCAACAATATGCTTGTGCGGCGCACAAAAAGCAAGTTAATTCTTGATCAATCGGTTAACTGCGTCAGACTGTCGCAAGTGTCCATAGGTAAACCATCGGTGACTGAGGCTATTTCTTCTATGCAAAAAACTAAAAATTCCAATGATTTCAATGCGTTCTTTCATGAGTTGGCGCGGGTCTCGTCCAACATCATTTTGCCGCTGTTCCGCAGCGCGCTGCACTCGGAAGACAAATCCCAAGGTCAGGTGTTTGATCCGGTCACCATTGCCGACCGCGATTCGGAAGCCGCAATGCGCGAATTAATCTCCGCGCGCTATCCGGATCATGGAATTATGGGTGAGGAATTCGG
>JAYVYB010000272.1:0-4371 GCA_043784625.1 Methylovirgula sp. | reverse complement strand
TTGCCCGCGCCATCGGTGGCATATTGCACCGCCGAGTGGTTAAGCGCCGCCAACTGCGTGTTGGTGGTGTTGAGCTGGCTGCCGTTCACAGCATCCGTGACCTTGCCCCCGAAAAACGTCTCCCCAGGCTGATTGTGTATAATCGGTTTTGGAGGAAAAGGCATGTCGGGAAAGATTCGGAAAAGTTACACGCTTGAGTTCAAGGAGGAAGTCGTTCGGCTGGTGAAGGCCGGGCAGACCAACGGACAGGTCGCCAAGGGTCTTGGACTTGCCGAACAGACGGTCGGCAATTGGGTCAAGGCCGATGACACCGGGCGGCTGGGCGAGGCTTTGGGCAAGCCGGTCAACGCCGACCAGATGGAGATCAGCCGCCTGAAGGCTGAACTGGCCAGAATGCGGATGGAGCGCGACATCCTAAAAAAAGCGGCGGCGTATTTTGCGAGGGAGTCGCTGTGAAATACGCCTTTATCAAGCGCCACGCCGAGGTCTGGCCGGTGGTGGTGCAATGCGATGTTCTGGACGTCAGTGCCAGCGGCTACCGGCAGCATGTTGCGCGCCAGCGGCTGGCTGGCCAGCCTGCCAAACCAGCGCAATGCAATAGCAGTGTCGCGGGCAAGCAGATGAATGCGATGGCCCTGGCGGTGCACATCAAGGCGATTTTCCATGAGATGAAGGGCGCCTACGGCTGGCCGCGCATCTGGCGTGAGCTGCAGGCGCGCGGCATCAGGGCGGGCAAGGAACGCGTGCGCAAGCTGATGAAAAGCAACGGCCTTCAGGCAAAGGGAAAGAGGAAGTTCAAAGTGACAACCGACAGTTCGCATGGGTTGCCGGTGTCGCCGAACCTTTTGGACCGGAGGTTTGACGTGAGCCTGCCCAACCGGTTTTGGACGGGCGATATTACCTATATCTGGACCGACGAGGGCTGGCTTTATCTGGCCGTCGTCATCGACTTGTTCAGCCGTCAGATCGTCGGCTTTTCGATGGACAGAACCATGACCCGGCAACTGGTGATCGACGCGCTGCGGATGGCGTGGTTCCGCCGCAGGCCCGCATCTGGCCTTGTCTTTCACTCCGACCGGGGTAGCCAATATGCCAGCCATGACTTTCAAAAGCAGCTCACGGCCTATGGAATAAAGGGTTCGATGAGCAAAAAAGGCGATTGCTGGGACAACGCCGTGACCGAAACACTGTTCGGCTCTTTGAAGGTCGAACGCCTCTATGGCCTGCGCTTTGTCACCCGCCGGGCAGCCAAGGACGAGATCATGGACTGGATGCAGTTCTACAACTCAAAGCGTCTGCATTCGACGCTGGGCTATCTCAGCCCGATGGCCTATGAGAAAAAGTGGCTTGGCGAAGAAAAGAAGGTCGCCGCATAACGGGCCAGTCAAGGGAGACGTCAAACAGGGGCAAGTTCAATCACGAGAGCCTGAACAACCTCACCCCCGCCGACGTCTACTTCGGGCGAGGCCAAGCCATCTTAAATCAACGAGAGGACATCAAACGCCAAACAATCCAACATAGACGCTTGCAACACCGCAAAATCGCGGCCTAATAATCAAACCCGATGAGCCAAAATCTCGCTTAAGTTAAGACCAGATTTGTTCCAAAGCATTCGACGACGGACAGGGAGGCTATACGCAAATCCCAGAATGGAATGGATAAGAACACCGCAAATTCAATTTTGCTGCATGTGGAACATAACACTCGGCCACCCATACTACATGGTCTGTTTGTCATGAAAGACCCACACTGCTGTGGCTGTGACCTTGCCCCCGCAGTCTAATCCGGTTTGAAGTTCGTTCTGGCCCAACGTGAGGACCAGAGCATGAAACGGAACCGTTTTTCGGAAGAACAGATAATCAGGATATTGAAAGAGCAAGAGGCTGGCGTGCCAGTCTCCGAGCTCTGCCGCAAGCACGGCGTCAGCGATGCCAGCATCTACAAGTGGAAGGCCAAATATGGCGGCATGGAAGTGTCGGAGGCCAAGAAGCTACGGGCGCTTGAAGATGAGAATGCCAAGCTCAAACGCATGCTGGCCGATGCGATGCTCGACAATGTTGCACTGAAGGATCTCCTGGGAAAGAAATGGTAACGCCCGCTGCCGAGCGGCAAGCTGTCGGGCATCTCGTGGAACATCACGGAATGAGCGAACGGCGGGCGTGTAAAACCATTGGCTGTTGCCGCATGAGTGTTCGATATAATTCGACGCGTGTTGATGACGACGCGCTGCGGCAACGCATGATCGCAATAGCCCGGGAGCGCCGGCGCTTTGGCTATCGGCGTTTGCATGTGTTACTGCGACGTGAGGGCTATGCCGTCAATCACAAGCGGCGGTTCAGGTTGTATCGCGAAGAAAAGCTCACGGTTCGGCGTCGTGGCGGGCGCAAACGGGCTCTTGGAACACGTGCGCCCATGCTTGTTCCGTTTCTGCCCAATGATCGCTGGTCGCTGGACTTTGTCTCAGATCAGTTCACCGACGGTCGTCGCTTTCGGGTTCTGACAGTCGTCGATGATTGCTCGCGCGAATGTCTGACACTGGTGGCCGATACATCCCTTTCGGGCCAGCGGATTGCACGCGAGCTTGACCGATTGGTTGTCGAGCGTGGCAGACCGAAGATGATTGTCAGTGATAATGGTAGTGAGCTCACCAGCAATGCCATTCTCAAATGGGCCGAAGATACGCGTGTGGAGTGGCATTACATTGCGCCCGGCAAGCCAATGCAGAACGGCTTCATCGAAAGCCTTAACGGGCGGCTGCGGGACGAGCATCTCAATGAAACGCTGTTCAGCTCTTTAGCCCAAGCGCACATCTCGCTGGCAAGCTGGCGCAATGACTACAACACCAATCGCCCACATTCGGGACTTGGCTGGCAAACACCAGCCGAGTTCGCACAAAACTTCAAACCGCGACGGGACACGGCGCTGCGCAACCCAACCAGCTCCGCGCCTGTCTCTGTCGTTCAACCCGCCCAAAAGGGGCAATTTAAACCGCTCGGACGAACTTAAATTTGGATAAAACTTGGGGGCAAGGTCATTGTCCATGGCCTCGCCGCCGTAGTCATTGACGCTCGCGTACCGCCAGATATCGGCTTCAACGATTCACGGATTCACGTTACCCGCTGACCCCTTCAAGCCTAAGTCTGGAATTCGAAGTGTCCGGGTAAAGTGTCTTTGTCATGAAAGACACTATGCGCATATTACGCCGGTCGTGGTTTGAATTCAGTAAGCGCTATGCATTTTACTCCGCGTACAACAGGCTGTGAAATTGGTGTCCCATCTTCCAACGATTTAGCTCAGCCAACCGATCGCATGTGAAAATGGTTGATTCACGATTCAGGGCAAATTCAACGTCATGGATTCGTCCAGCAATAAAGCAGGCATCTTGGTATTCGCCCAGCATTCTATTTTTCAACTTGATCGTTACCTTTACAAAGGGCGTATCTAGTGTACGCCCTTTGTAATCAGATGTACCAAAATCCTCGAGTTGCGAATTGATTTGCATGATATCCCAATGGTCTGCAACTTTTGCGCTGAGCCATGCTGCGTAGGCCGGGTACGCAACGCCGACCGAACCCTGCTGGCCGTCCGTCCATTGCTTGATTTCATCGCCAATTTGGGCGGCGGCTGCGGTCGCTTTGGCTCCGTATTTCGCCCTAAGAGCGGCTTCCTGGGCAGGAAGCGTCGAGTCATGATCATTCTGACGTTGAAGCTGCAATTTCTGCTCATCAGAGGCTTTTCGGGCGCGTTGAGTTGCCTGAGCTTCGAGGCCTGCTTTTTGCGCGATCGCCTCTTTATCGGCTGTCTCAATTTCAGCCGGCACTATCCAAGTGCTGGAAAATGCGAAGGGGATATTTTCTCGAATCATTGCTTCCGACAGGCCCTTCAAATCAGCGGCCGCCGCATACACCGCGCCGCATTGAGCTTTTTGAACATCAACAAATGCACCTTCGGCGCTGGACTTGGTCAAGGTTGGCGATGTGCGCATGTCAAAGGCAAGCTTATCCGCCGCGCGAAGCAATATTTGCGAATGAGCTTCAATCCGATCAGGAGCTACAACGCAGATATTTGGTGAGCCTGTTTTGAGGAGAAGCACACCAAACCCCTGTCGAGTGGCACTTGCTATGTCATGGGCGATATCTTCCACCTTCTGGCGCTCAGCGGCCGTTGAGTTTTTCAGCTCATCACCCGCAATGACATTGAGCTTTTTGCCGCGCATATTTCCCGGCCACGACTTGCAGGCTGTGGCCCTTGACCTTGGCCCCCTGGCCTTCGCAGCCAAATTGCAGATAGCGCTGTGCATGAACAGGTTGGCGACGATCACGTCCCAGCGCGGCTGCGAATCTGCGGAGTCTGATGCCCAGTCGAGCACAT
>JAYVYB010000271.1:0-15008 GCA_043784625.1 Methylovirgula sp. | reverse complement strand
TTTGACGAGACTGAAGCTGATAAATTCTATACTAATATTTGTGAACTTAATCGTGCAAACTCCACTGAAATACACGAAAGGCATGCTATAAGCTGGGATATGCTGTCAAAGTTAAAAGATGACCCGCTGGTGGAAATTGGAGCGCACACTGTATCGCACCCGCATGTGGCGGCACTTTCGCAAGAAATGGCACGCAAGGAGATCGGGGACTGCCGCCAAAGACTGCAACAGGAGCTTGGTTTAGCGGTTAATCATTTTGCCTTTCCCTTTGGTCGCGCCGCCGATTGTGGCCCTCGTGATTTCGAACTGGTTAAAAAGGCTGGATTCATTGCCGCGGCAACGACTGTGAAGGGGCTGTTGCGGCGTAACGATCAGCTATTTCATTTGCCGCGCAATACTCTCAATGGCTCTCATCAAAATATAGCGATGATCGAGGCGCATTTGACTGGTGCTACTGCGCTAGCGGCGAGGATGTTCGGTCGTGTCTGATGAAAAACCATTGCGGGTTTTGTCTATCGCTCATACCGGCGTTCAGCGCGATGCCGGGCGGTTGCGCTATCACCCTCTAGGTCAGCGGAGTGACTTAGAGGTGCACCTTGTTGTGCCTAAACGCTGGTTCGAATTCGGCCGTTGGTATGAAGCTGACGCGCCTGACGATCCTGGCATTCACGTTCACGTTTTGCCGATCTGGTTTCCACGCGCATCGCTTGCCAGCTGGTATTTACATTTCTATCCGGGCTTGGGGAGTTTAATCAGGAAAATAAAGCCAGATATCATTCATCTCTGGGAGGAACCCTGGAGTATCGTGGCGCTCCAAGCCTGTGCATTGCGCAGAGACGCTGCCTATGTGCTTGAAGTTGATCAGAATATTCAAAAACATCTCGTCTTTCCATTTGAAAGCCTGCGGCGGTTTGTTTTGCGCAAAACCGATCATATTCTCGTGCGCAGCAGCGATGCCACAGCAGTTGTTAGAGCGTGCGGCTATTCCGGTCCTGTGACGGACCTAGGCTATGGCGTGGATCAGCGAACGTTCAGCCCTGCTAAATTACCCGATAATATCGGTGGATTTAAGGGAGCTTTGCGGCTTGGGTATGTCGGACGGTTGATCGAAGAAAAGGGTCTGGACGATGCCATTGACGCTTTGGCGCGGCTGCCCGAGACCGTTACCCTCGCAATTATGGGTGAGGGGCCTTATGGGGCGCAACTCAAAGCACGGATCAATTCGCTTGGACTGGAGTCCAGAGTAACTTTTCAAGGCTGGGATAGCCCCAAAGCGGTGGCGGCGTTTATCCGAAGCTTGGATATTTTGCTATTGCTTACAAGAACGACCGGCTCTGTGCGTGAACAATTCGGGCGGGTGATTCTTGAGGCGCAGAGCTGTGGTGTGCCAGTTCTGGGGTCAAATTGCGGGTCAATTCCAACTGTAATTGGCGCAGGTGGCTGGGTTGTGCCTGAAAATAGCCCTCAGAGTGTCGCTCAGTGCATTGAATCTATTATGAAAAATCCTGATGAACTGAGGGTGCGCCGCGAGGCTGGCCTTTCCAATGTCGGTCTTCGGTTTACCTTTAGGGTTGTTGCCGAAACACTGGCCACTGTGTGGCGCACGGCCTATTTTGCCCGCAAAAGCAGGCAGATCACATAAATTTCAGCCCAATTTATGTTTGGTTGGCCGCACTTTAAGGGTGCCGCCACAAAACACGGGCGCGTTCGCTCATGCTTTCTAAATGAAATTATGAACAGTGTTCAAAAAATGTCTTGAACAACGTTCAAAAATATGTTTTGTATGATCGTGAACAACGTTCAAGCGGGGTGCAGAACATGATCAAAGCATTTTTTCACAATATATTGGACGCCAAATCTACACTCGCAAAAATTGTAATTTTCAGGATTGCAAAATTTGCAACCCCGGCAGCTGTAATTTCACTCAGCATGCGAAGTGCGTTTGAGCAGCTGTCGCGATTGTTGCTGGACGTTGGCAGCCAATTTTCCGCGTCGCAGTCTTTAATCCTCTCTGTACATGCCTTCGGGTCGTAATATGTACACTTTGATGGTTTCGACTTTTGATCAATGACACTGGGAAATGATGTTGGTTAACCAATTATTCAAGTCCATAAACACAATTAGAGTTTCACGGAGAAACATCGATGACCAGCCTGCTTACTCAAAGGCGTTTTGCGCCATTGTTTCTCACCCAGTTTTTTTCGGCCTTTAATGACAATTTCCTCAAAAACGCGCTCATCTTTCTAATTTTGTTCAAAATGGCTGGCCCGCAGGGTGAGTCGCTGGTTACGCTTGCAGGCGCGATCTTCATTTTCCCGTTTTTTATTTTGTCAGGTTTGGGAGGCGAGCTTGCCGACAAGTTCGATAAGGGCGTGGTCGCCCGACGCCTCAAGCTGGTGGAGTTCGTGGCCGCGGCTATTGCTGTGGGCGGATTTACGCTTCACTCAGTCCCAATCCTGTTTTTTGCCCTGTTTTTATTCGGTGTTATCGCGGCGCTGTTCGGGCCGCTAAAATATGGGATTTTGCCGGATCATTTGAAGCTAGAAGAATTGCCCAAAGGCAATGCGCTCATTGAAGGCGCAACATTTTTGGCGGTTTTGCTGGGAACAATGGCCGGTGGCTATGCCATGCAAGGCGGTGGCGATCCGGCGCAGTTTTCGCTGGGAATGTTGGTTTTGGCGGCACTTTGCTACGCTTCGAGCTGGTTTATCCCTCACACAGGGCAGGCAGCCCCGGATTTAAAGCTAAATTTCAACCTTTTAACCTCGACCGGCGGCCTGCTCAAAACGCTGTGGAATGATGCCCGCCTGTGGCGCACGGGCGTTATGTCCAGTATTTTCTGGATGGTCGGTGCAATTGTGCTGTCGTTGTTGCCGCCTTTGGTGAAAACCACAATGGGTGGTGAAGAGCTTATCGTCAGCGTTTATCTGGCCGTGTTTGCTATTTCGATTGCCATCGGCTCCGGCATTGGCTCCTTCCTGTCGAGCGGGCGTATCGTATTGCTGCCAGCGCCCATTGCTATGGTTTTTATGGGATTGTGGTCGCTCGATTTGGCTTACGTGGTGTGGCATCTGGCACCTGCCGCACAATTGCAGGGTGAAGTCCACGGAATCGCGGCGTTTTTCTCCAGTTGGGCCGCATGGCATGTGGCATTGGATTTGGCTGGACTGGCGATTGCGGGTGGTATTTTCATAGTCCCGACTTTTGCTGCCGTTCAGGCTTGGGCCCCGGGGGAGCATCGCGCCCGCATCATTGGCGCGGTAAACGTGCTCAATGCCGCCTTCATGGTGGGCGGGGCCGGCATTATCGGAGGCTTGCAGGCGGCGGGGTTCAATCTTGCAATGGTATTTGCGCTTGTTGGCGCGGCCTGCCTGCTGTCAGCGGTCTGGATTTTTAAAATATTGCCAACCAATCCGCTGCGCGATTTTATTTCGATTGTTTTGCGGGCGTTTTACCGCACCGAAATCACCGGCATCGAGAACGTGGCAAAAGCAGGCCCGAATGCCATCATCGCGTTGAATCATGTGAGCTTTCTGGATGCGGCCTTGGCGCTGTCAATGCTCGACAAAGACCCTGTTTTTGCCATTGATCACGGAATTGCGCAGCGATGGTGGGTTAAGCCTTTTCTGAAGCTGACGCGCGCCATGCCGCTTGACCCGACACGGCCACTAGCGACCCGTACGCTGATAAACGCGGTGCAGAATGGAGACAGTCTGGTTATTTTCCCTGAGGGCCGGCTCACGGTCACCGGAGGCCTGATGAAGGTCTATGATGGCGCAGGGTTGATTGCGGAAAAGTCCGGCGTAAAGGTTGTGCCGGTGCGCATCGAAGGCTTTGAGGCGACGATATTTTCGCGTCTAAACCGTTTACAAGTCCGGCGGCGATGGTTTCCAAAGGTCAAGGTTACTGTTTTGGAACCAGTGGACATGAAGGTCGACCCCAACCTTAAAGGCAAAGCACGGCGGCAAGCGGCGGGCGCTGCGCTTTACCAAATCATGTCTGACATGATTTTTAAGACTACCGACATTGACCGCAGTGTTTTTGACGCGGTGGTTGAAGCGGCGAAAATTCACGGTAAAGACCGTATTTGTGTTGAAGATCCGCTCGCCGGAACAATGACTTACAAGCGATTGCTGATTGGGGCGCGTATTTTAGGATCGAACCTGGCAGTTACCGCAGACCCGGGAAAAGCTGTCGGCGTGATGTTGCCAAATTCGAATGGTGTAGCGGTGACGCTCATGGGCTTGATGTCCGCCAACCGTGTTCCGGCGATGATCAATTTTTCAGCCGGATTGGCGAGTATCCTAGCCGCTTGCAAGGGCGCTGAAGTTAAAACCATTATTACAGCGCGGGCTTTCATCGACAAGGCTAAGTTGCAGCCGCTTGTCGACCAACTGGCGCAGAGTGTTTCGTTTGTTTATCTGGAGGACGTGCGGGCCACCGTTTCCACGTCGGACAAGATTTTTGCTTTGTTCAACTATAACAAAGCTTTGGTCCCGGCCAAGGGAAGCGACAGGGCCGCAATTTTGTTTACATCCGGCTCCGAGGGAACGCCGAAAGGTGTGGTGCTGTCCCACACAAACTTGCTGGCAAACACTGCGCAAGCAGCAGCGCGGATTGATTTTGGCAGGCAGGACAAAGTTTTTAACGTCTTGCCGGTATTCCACTCCTTCGGCCTCACCGTGGGGTTGATTTTGCCGCTGGCCTCCGGTGTTCCGGTGTATATGTACCCGTCTCCGCTGCATTACCGGATTGTGCCGGAGCTGGTCTATGGCACAAATGCCACAATTCTGTTTGGCACGGACACATTTCTGAGCGGCTACGCGCGCGTGGCGCATCCGTATGATTTCAGGAGCTTGCGCTACATTCTGGCCGGTGCGGAACCGGTTAAAGAGGCTACCCGCCGGGTCTATATGGAGAAGTTCGGCATTCGTATTCTGGAAGGCTATGGAGTGACCGAAACCGCTCCGGTTTTGGCGATAAACACGCCGATGTTTAATCGGTCAGGCTCTGTTGGCCGGGTGATGCCGGGCATGGAAACACGGCTGGAAAGTGTGCCCGGCGTTGAAGAAGGCGGGCGGCTGCATGTGCGCGGGCCTAACGTGATGCTGGGCTATTTGCGGGCTGAAAATCCGGGAAATTTGGAAGCGCCTTCAATGGGTTGGCACGATACCGGCGATATTGTCCAGATCGACAGGGAGGGATTTGTAACCATCAAAGGCAGGGCCAAGCGCTTTGCTAAAATTGGTGGCGAGATGATTTCGCTGGCTCAAATCGAGGCCGTTGCATCAGAGTGCTGGCCCGGGGCTCTGAGTGCCGTTGCCAGCCTTCCGGACGCCAAAAAGGGTGAGCGTTTGACGTTGGTCACCGACAAAAAGGACGCGTCCAGAGCGGCTTTTGCCAGCTTTGCCAAGGGCAGGGGATTGTCAGACCTGGCGACACCGGCGGAGGTGATGGTGGTGGACGCTTTGCCATTATTAGGATCCGGCAAGCTGGATTTTGCCGCGGTGACCAAGCTGGTTTTGGAAAAGTCGCTGGCGGTTACTGAGCCAGTGTTGGCCTGAATTTGCGGTTTTGGGGCGGAAAATAACCGGCCAAACCCGGCCAAAGCTTGCGCCGCATGTAATGATTTCAAAGGCTTAGCAGGGGAATGCTGGCCGGAAAATGTGGCCAAATGTTGAGGGTGGTCGGCCAAAAGCTGGCCAAGTGGCCAAATTTCCGGCCAAATGGCATAGTTTTGGCCGATTTTCTACAACCGGAACGCAACTTATTTACAACCGCACGGTTGCAATGGGCGGTTTGCCCCTCAAAACCATCTTAAGCTTCAATACGTAATCGTGGCGATCAGCGTATCGGAATAGTTTCCCGGTGGCGGGGTCGGGCTTTGCGGCGGCACGCGGCCATACATGGTCAGGCTTTGGGTGAGACCTGTGCCGGTTCCGGCGATTGTTGCCCCGGCCAGAGAACCCCAAGCGGTGGCGCGGGCGCTGTCCGAATAAATGCCATAAGTGACAGAATTGGTGCTGAGGGTCATTTTGCGCAATGCTGGGTTTGTCGCGCCGCTGAGGCCGCCATTGATGGAAACGGTGTAGGGTGTGGTGTTGGTGCATTGCACATTTAGCGTGCCGGTTGCGTCCACATTGGCGGTGAGCAAACCGACCGAGCCAAAGTTGATGTCGGTGGCAGAGAGGTTGCATTTGGCGGCGATGGTCGCAGTCCAGATGCTGGAACCGGCACCGGCAATGACACTCTTGTTGCCTGTTGGGCAGGCGGTTGCAGTTTTGATGGCATATTGCACACCGGGTGTGCCGGTATTCCAATTATAGGTGCCGGGCAGGGCGGTTTGTTGGGAGCCTAACACCTGACCATAAACGTTAAAGGGCGGCGTTGTGGTTGAACCGCCTGCGCCGATGGTGACATCATATTGGACGAAGGTGCCGGCATAGGTTTGAAAATAGGGGTTGAGCGGCGAGCCGAAAATGGTTCCGTGGCCGGAGTCGATATACAGCTCGTGATTGAGGTTATTGGCGCCCGAGGTCATGATGCGTGGCGAGACGCTCAAGTTTGCGCTGGTGCCGTAGCTGATATTAATGCAGAGGCGGACGATATTACCTGCCGTCCCGGTGCAGTTAACTGTGAAGCTCGTTGAGGCGGGAACAGCCAGCCCCGGCAAAACATCGACAGTGCCGTAGCTGCCGACTGCAGAGCCGACGGTGCAGGTTTGCGCAAACAGCGCAGTGGTGAAAATACCGACAACAATGCCGAACGCCGCTGTTGCCAGCTGGAGTCCATGCGATATGCCGCCAAAAAGCAAGCGAAGTGCGGTCAAAATACGCGCCCGAAATACATTTATGAGTTTTAAAAAAATAAAAAAAAACCAAATGTGAAAAAATGAATAGCGAATCTGAAATACCGTTTAAATAACATATGAATTTCGGCCATCGGTGGCAAGCATCTGTTGTGTCCGTCAACAGGTGTGTGCGGTAACGGTCACGCGGGGAGTGCATAGCCTGCGGCTTTTGCCTCCGCATCCCAATCCAGTGTTTTTGTGAAGCTCGATTGCGAGACGCGCGCGAAACCGTCGATCAACAGCGCTTGCCCGATCGGGACAAACCAGCTTGCTGCGCTGGCGTTGATGAAGGCATCTTGCAGCCGTTGAATTTGCGCGGGCGGCATATTTGCCGATGCAACAAAGGCCGGAATAGGGGCTAAGACCGTGCTGGCGACAACACGAATGTCTTTGGTGAGGCCGGGCAGATGTTTGGCGATGAGGCTATGCCAGTAGCCATCCAGCGGGCCAACATCAATTGAGCCGTCGAGGACGCTATCGAGAATTTTGCGGGCGGTGACCAGATTGCCGCGCATTTCGCGATAAAGCTTCGGGCGGGCGGGTGTGCGATACGCCATGAGATGATGGCGGAAGGCGTTAAAGCCGGAGTGTGAGTGTTCCACGGTCCAGCCTGCAGTGCCGCCAAAAGTGTCCTCAAGCGTTTGATAAGAAGAGTTGCGTCGCACGATCAGGTCTGAGCGATAGAGCGGCTTGCCGCCTGCCCATGTGGCGGACGGGATCGGGGCGGCGATGGGGATAACATCGGCGAGGTTGAGCGCGACGGGATAACCGCACATGAACACGCAGCCCAAATCCGGCCGCGCCCACAGCGTTTCCAAAGGTTGCGGCGCAGGATAGGGCATATAGGTGAGAGGCACGCCTGCCGCTTGGGCGATGTGCGCGAGCAGATCTTGCCAGATGGCCTCGAGCGCGGGCGTAACCGAATACATTCTGGCGTTTGAGATGTTACTGGCGTTGGGAGTCTGCGTCATGAGGCACCGGCAATAATGCGGCGGTGAAGCGGGTTAAAGCCGATACGATAGACCAGCTCCGCCGGGCGTTCGATATTCCAGATTGCAAGGTCGGCGGGGCGGCCGGGGCTGAGCACACCGGCGGGGGAGGCAAGCGCGCGGGCTGCGTTGCGGGTGACGCCTAAAAGGCACTCTTCCACAGTCATGCGAAACAAGGTTGCCGCCATGTTCAGCGTGGTGAGCAGGCTGGTGATGGGCGCGGTTCCGGGGTTGCAATCGGTGGCGATGGCCATTGGCACAGCGTGTTTGCGAAACAGCGCAATGGGCGGGGCGGTGGCTTCTCTCAACGTATAGAACGCGCCGGGCAAAATAGTGGCAATTGTCCCGGATTTCGCCATCGCCGCCGCGCCAGACTCTGAAGTGTATTCAAGGTGATCGGCGGACAGCGCGTTAAAGTGAGCTGCCAGCGCCGCCCCTTCAAGGTTTGACAGCTGATCGGCATGAAGCTTGACCCGCAATCCGCACTTTTGTGCGACCGTGAAAACACGGGTGATTTCTGCGGGCGAAAACGCAATGCCTTCGCAAAAACCATCGACCGCATCGGCAAGGCCCAGCGCCGCAAGCTGCGGGATGAGACCGCAAACCAGATCAAGGTAGCCGCTGCGGTTGTCGGCAAACTCGGGCGGCAGCGCATGCGCACCCAGAAACGTGGTTTTGATATTTATACCGCGGCGGGCGGCAAGTGCGCGGGCGGCCTGTAGCATTTTCAGCTCCGAGTCCGCCGTCAGGCCATAGCCGGATTTGATCTCGATGGTGGTGACGCCTTCAGCGATCAGCGCATCAAGACGGGGCAGGGCACTTTCCACAAGCTGATCTAAACTGGCCGCCCGCGTGGCGCGCACCGTGGACATTATGCCGCCGCCCGCGCGGGAAATGTCCTCATAGGTTGCGCCATCCAGCCGCATTTCAAACTCGCGGGCGCGATCACCGCCGTGGACAATATGGGTGTGGCAATCGATGAGGCCGGGCGTAATCCAGCGGCCTTCGATATTTTCGGTCCGGATTGCAGCAAAGGCAGGCGCTGCGGCTCCCGGGCCGGCATAGGTGATAATGCCGTTTTCCACAGCCAGAACCGCGTTTTCGATAAGCCCCAAGCCGGGAAGCGCGGGGTCCATGGTGGCGAGGCGCGCGTTGGTGAAAACGGTATCGACTTTCATGCCGCAACCCGTCTCAGCACAGTTAAAAATGCGCGGTCTATGCGCTGCTCTTCGGCGTGGCGGCGCTCGATGATTTGCCATTTGCCATGCACCATCACGTCGCGAACCACAGCATCGCCGCGCGCAAAAATCCAGCGGTCCAGGATTTGGTCGCCTTGCGCTGTGCCGATGAACGGATCGGCTGCGTCGAGCACAACTAAATCTGCCGGGTTGCCTTCAGCGATGCCATGGCTGGCGTGGCCAAGCGCCTGTGCGCCGCCTTGGAGCGCGGCGTCAAACAGGCTGCGCCCTGTGGAAGCGCCGCCTGTGGCTGCCATGCGGTTTCGGCCAAAATCACGCAGGCGCTGGCCATATTCGAGGGTTTTCAGCTCTTCGGCAACGCCGGTGGCAATGTGGCTGTCGGTGCCTATGCCGAAGCGTCCGCCTGCTGCTTGGTAGGCGACGGCGGGGAAAATGCCATCGCCCAGATTGGCCTCGGTTGCGGGGCAAAGCCCTGCCACGGCACCGGATTTTGCCAAGGCTTCGCGCGCGCGCTCCAGCATGTGGGTGGCATGAATCAAGCACCAATTTGCATCGACATCGAAGTTTTCCAGTAAGAATTCAACCGGGCGCTTGCCGCTCCAGGCCAGACACGCCTCGACCTCACGCGGCTGTTCGGCCACATGGATGTGGATGGGGCCGTCAGTTGGTTGCTGGCTGAGAATCATGCGCATCTCATCCGGGGTGGCGGCGCGCAACGAATGGAACGCGAACCCAAGATTAAAATCTTGCTGGGGGCTCTCCAACGCTTGCAAAAGCTTGAGGAACGCATCCGGGCCATGAATAAACCGCGCTTGTCCGGCATTGGGTGCTTGGCCGCCAAAATCGGAATGGGCGTAAAAAACGGGGAGCAGGGTGAGGCCGATGCCGGTGGTTTTGGCGGCGGAGATAATGCGGCGGGAAAGTTCGGCAGGGTCGGCATAGGCTTGCCCGCCGATGGCATGGTGCACATAGTGAAACTCGGCGACGGAACCGAAGCCGCCCTTCAGGGTCTCGATGAACAATTTTGCGGCGATGGTTTCAACATCGTCGGGGGTGAGCTGGCCGACAAGGCGATACATCTGGTCGCGCCACGTCCAGAAACTGTCCGCTGTATTGGAGGCGACCTCGGCCAGCCCGGCAAAGGCGCGCTGAAACGAATGGCTGTGCAGATTTGCCATGGCCGGGACGAGCGGGCCGTGCAGGCGCTCGCGGCCAATGGGCGACGCGTTGGTTTGCAGCGCGGAAATTTTGCCATGCGCGTCGATATCGAGAGCAACGTCTGACGCCCAGCCGGAGGAAAGAAGTGCGGTTTGGGCGAAAAGCTTTTGCATATGGAGGAGACTTGCTTAGGTTGCCTATACAAGTATGATAATCAAAAACCATTTTGGCGCAAGCCCTATGAGCGATCAACCTAAGAGCGATCAAACGATGAGCGAAACATCAAATGCTGCCGCGGTTCAGCCTGCCCTGTTTGAGGGGGTTAAACGGCTGATCATGGGGCATATTTTGAACGGAGACTGGCCGCCGCGCCATAAAATTCCGTCTGAAAACGCGCTGGTGGCGCAGCTAGGGGTTAGCCGTATGACCATTAACCGGGCATTGCGGGAGCTGGCGGCGGCGGGACAGCTGGTGCGGATGCAGGGAATTGGCACTTTTGTGGCGGAAGGCAAGGGCCAATCGAGCATTTTTGAGGTGCGCAATATTGCCGATGAAATTGCCGAGCGCGGCCATGTGCACCGGGCGCAAGTGATCAGCCTTGATGCGGTTAAGGCCTCGCCGGAAGTGGCGGAGAGCTTGAATGTGCCGCTGGGCGCTGCGGCTTTTCATTCGGTGATGGTGCATTTTGAAAATGATGTGCCGGTGCAGCTTGAGGACCGCTACGTTAATGCCGCGATTGCGCCGGACTATATTGAGCAGGATTTCACCAAAATTACGCCAAACCGCTTTTTGACCGATGCGGTGCCACTTTCCGGTGCCGAGCATGAGGTTGAGGCGGTTTTGCCGGAGGCTTGGGAGGCCAAATTGCTGTCTATCGGGCGGGGCGACCCCTGCCTTTTGATGAAACGCAAGACATGGCGCGGCGCGGAGATTGTCACCGCGGTGCGGATTTTAATTCCCGGCGGGCGCTATAAGCTGACCGGGCGGCACAGCGCCGGGTGAGGGGCAAAGTGCGTTTGGCTGACAGCGCTTAAGCACCGTCATTGCGAGCGAAGCGAAGCAATCCAGCCTTGTCATTGCGAGCGAAAGTGAAGCAATCCAGAGTTCGGAACTTGGCAAACTGGATTGCTTCGCTTCCCTCGCAAAGACTGCGCGGGGTGCGGTAATTTCAAGATAAAATCTTAAAGCCTGTCAGGTAACTTTTGCGCGTGGACATAAAACGCGCGGACGCAAAAAACCTGAAAGACGACGTGACTTGAAAAAACTGGCGCTTTTCATTTTATTTGGTTTTGCAGGCATATCCCTGCTCGCATCGCTCTCGGGCAAACGCATCTTCGCACCGTGGAGCTTTATTAAAGACAGCAGACAGGCCAAGGGTAATTTTGTCCGCTTGGTTGCAGAATATACCTATAAGGGCGAGCCGGTTGCGCTTGATTTTGTCAATACATGCGGCGGCAGACTTACGGTTTATAAAGACAACAGCCATTCGGAAGATATTTTCGCTGGACCACAACTTTACGGTGTTAAATTACCAGATGGTAAGGCCTTAGTCGCCAAGGGATCTTATTGCGGCGACCCGAAGCGGCAAGACTCCGGCATGCCACCCGACTTTATGCCTTTGGTCGTTGTTTATGACGACGCGGAAACTTTGGCCTCGGGCTATGCTTATGTCTCAAATGATGCCTATGAACGACCCAAGTCTGATCTGAAGCTAATCAAAGCGCGCCTTATCAAGGTTTCTCCCGACGAGGCAGCCGCCTTGCTCAAAGTGCAAAAACCGAATGTGGTAAGATCGCTAAATATCCAGAGTCCTTGGACTGTAACGGATAGCGAAAAGCTTAATCCGCATCACAAGCCAGCAATTGGCGTCTATTGCAACGGCTTTTTCAAGCTGCCGGTTCCCACAGATGTTGTTGACGAACTGCGCAAGCATTGGCCGCAAGATCATCCGCGATTTTGGATGCCATGGGATGAAAAAGAATATGCTGACTTAGTTTAAATTATGAAAAATTCGCATCTTTACGGCGGTCCGACGGTTCGGAACGGCAGTGAGGTGCCTGGACGAAGCTGGACTGACTATATATTGCAAGGCGTGCCTGCGCGAACCGATGGTGGTAGCGCTGGTGATAATTGGGATGTTGGTCAAGGCTTCGAAAATAATCCCCGCCGGAGAAACTTATACATTGCACCGCCATTTTACCCGCTGATTCGTCTCTCCGAAGATGGCAGCGATAAGCCTCTGCCGTTTTATGAACTTGGCGACTTTCATTACAAGCTTGAAACTCAAGACGACCTCAAAAAAGGTATGCTTTTTTGCGTTGGCCCGGGCTATTCGCGCGCGACCCGCCCGCCGGACGACAAGTCCCCTTGCGACATTCGCTTTGGTAACGATCCCTTTATCATGAAGCTTCGGCCTGGAATGCAGGGTAATACCGATGCTGCAAAAGGTGAGATTATCAGTGTCTCGCCGTATTGCGCCGACAGCTTTGGCTCTCGGGATTTAATTTATGAAGGCGACAATTTCGTCTGGTTTAGAGTAGCAGAAACATATGGCAGCGCCTTGGGAGCACAGCAAGATGTCAACTAACGGATTATCGGCTGTTGCCCTTGCTGCTGCGCTTAAGCACCGTCATTGCGAGCAAAGCGAAGCAATCCAGACGGATGAATTTTTGATTCTGGATTGCTTTGCTTTGCTCGCGATGACATGGCGGGCAGGTGTATTGACAACGGCAAAACCGCATTCTAACTTGTCTATACAAGCTTGACAGGAGGCCGTGATGACCAGCAATACCCGCTATCGTGACGTTGAAATTCGTGCGCCGCGCGGCACCACGCTGAACACCAAAAGCTGGATGACTGAAGCCCCGTTGCGGATGTTGATGAACAATCTTGACCCCGATGTGGCGGAAAACCCGAAAGAGCTGGTGGTTTATGGCGGTATTGGCCGCGCCGCGCGCGATTGGGAAAGTTATGACACCATCGTCGCCACCTTGAAAACGCTGAACGATGACGAAACTCTGCTGGTGCAAAGCGGCAAGCCGGTGGGCGTGTTCCGCACCCACAAAGATGCGCCGCGCGTGCTGATTGCCAATTCCAACCTTGTGCCGCATTGGGCCAACTGGGAGCATTTCAACAAGCTCGATCGCGAAGGGCTGATGATGTATGGCCAGATGACGGCTGGCTCGTGGATTTACATCGGCTCGCAGGGCATTGTGCAGGGCACTTACGAAACCTTTGTTGAGGCCGGGCGGCAACATTATAATGGCGACTTGGCAGGGCGCTGGATTTTAACCGCCGGACTGGGCGGCATGGGCGGGGCGCAGCCGCTGGCGGCGAGCTTTGCCGGGGCGTCTTCGCTCAACATTGAATGTCAGCAACAAAGCATCGATTTCCGGCTGCGGACGAAATATGTCGATGTGCAAGCGCGCGACCTTGACGATGCGCTGCGGCTGATTAACGAGGCTTGCGCTGCGAAAAAGGCGGTTTCTGTGGCGTTGCTGGGCAATGCGGCGGAGATTTTGCCGGAACTGGTGCGCCGCAATGTGCGCCCCGATATGGTGACCGACCAAACCTCGGCGCATGATCCGCTGAACGGCTATCTGCCGATTGGCTGGACATGGGCGCAGTATAAAGAACGCTCGAAGCATGACCAGGCGGGCACAACCAAGGCCGCGAAAGAATCGATGGCGATTCATGTGCGGGCGATGTTGGAGTTTCACGCGCGCGGCGTGCCGACCTTGGATTATGGCAATAATATCCGGCAGATGGCGCAGGATATGGGCGTTCAACATGCGTTTGATTTTCCGGGATTTGTGCCGGCCTATATCAGGCCGCTGTTTTGCCGCGGCATCGGGCCGTTTCGCTGGGCAGCACTTTCGGGCGACCCGCAGGACATTTACAAGACCGATGCCAAGGTGAAAGAGGTTTTGCCGGATAATGCGCATTTGCACCGCTGGCTGGATATGGCGCGCGAGCGCATCAGCTTTCAGGGGTTGCCCGCCCGCATCCGCTGGGTGGGTTTGGGCGACCGCGCCAAGCTGGGATTGGCGTTTAACGCGATGGTGCGCTCCGGCGAGCTTTCCGCGCCAATCGTTATCGGGCGGGACCATCTCGATTCAGGCTCGGTGGCGTCCCCCAACCGCGAGACCGAGGCGATGCGCGATGGCTCGGACGCGGTGTCGGATTGGCCCTTGTTAAACGCGCTGCTCAATTGCGCTTCGGGCGCGACATGGGTGAGCCTTCATCACGGCGGCGGGGTTGGTATGGGCTTTTCGCAACATTCCGGCATGGTGATTGTGTGCGACGGATCAGAGGACTGCGACCGGCGCCTGGAGCGGGTGTTGACCAATGATCCGGCGACGGGGGTGATGCGCCATGCCGACGCGGGCTATGAGATTGCCATTGATTGCGCGCGGGAAAAAGGGCTGAACCTGCCGATGCTGGGAAAATAGAGCGCCAGATGAGCTTTCGGGTTTCGCACATTCGTGACGCAAAGTTGGTGCCTTGGGTCAATGGCAAAGGCCAAACGCGCGAATTGGCGCGGCGCGAGGTCAACGGCGCGCTGCTGTATCGGATATCGGTTGCGGATGTGGTTGAGGCCGGGGCGTTTTCAGTTTTGCCGGGGCTAGACCGGCATTTGGTTTTGCTCAACGGTGCGGGGTTTGATCTGGAAATCAATGGCGCGGTGCGCCCCGTGCGGCCGTTTGTGCCGATGGCGTTTTCCGGCGATGATGATGCGGCGGCGGTGAATGTTTCCGCGCCGTCGCAGGATTTTAACGTGATGAGCGCGCGCGGAAAAGCGCAGGCTGAAGT
>JAYVYB010000270.1:0-9337 GCA_043784625.1 Methylovirgula sp. | reverse complement strand
CTCGTATGACCTAGAACGGTAAAAGCTCCCGCGAAAGCGATTATCAAAAATAAAACGCCATTTGGCAAACCGAAAAAATATCCCTGAGCGATGACTTTGAATTCCTCAGGTATACCCTCAAAGAGCGGCGCTCCATTGGTCATAAAGTATATGACCGAACGCGCGCCAATCATGGTGGCCAATGTCGCTATTATCGGCTCCATTTTGCCTTTTGTAATTAATATTCCGTTGATCAAACCGATCACAGCACCGAACAAAATAGCGCCCACAATCGACAACCACACCGGATATCCGGCAGCTACCAGGAGTGCTGCCGTAACATTTCCGATCCCCATTACGGATCCAACCGAAAGGTCAATTCCACGGCCAAGTACGACAAACATCATACCAATGGCAATAATCGCCGGCTCTGCCGAGTACTGGAAAATATTGAGGATATTATTAACTTGTATAAATCTGTCGGAGCTGAGAGATCCAACTAAAAACAAAAACATAACCACCAATAACGGCACGTATTCCGCAAAAGCAAATTTTTTGGTTGCCCTCAATGCAGGCGCTTTATTGCTTAATATTGTATGCATCTCATCTCTCCCCTAACGCCTTGCACGCGCGTATTTTAGCTGGGCAGTCTGTTCCCGCGCGATCTATTGAGGCACTCACTGAACAGTGACCCTTGCATTGCGGCGACCCGTTTCCATTTGGCCGATAGCCAAACTTGCCGCACGACGTATTCCTGACGGTTGATCTTGCCCATCGCCCGTTATTCATCCATCAGACCGATAACGCCACAGACTGTCCCACGGCTTGGCGCTCAATCACGCGGTTGTCTCTAATCAATGCCTTGTCCAGAATATTTTCTTCGGTCAATTCTTCGCCGGAGAGAACTCCGCTGACCTTGCCATTCTTCATGACTATGACCCGATCGCACATTCCTATAAGCTCAAGAAGCTCTGAGGAATACATGAGCACCGGAAGGCCGCTTTTAGCGAGAGCGCTTATTTCTTCGTAAATTTCAACTTTCGCGCCGATGTCTACTCCGCGCGTCGGTTCCTCAAGTAAAAGAACCTTATAAGATCCGATTAGCCATCTTCCGACCAAGGCTTTTTGCTGGTTGCCACCACTTAAACTTCCGATTTTGGCAAAGGGTCCGCTCAGTTTTATACCTAAGCGCTTGATGACATTTTCAGAGGCAGCTTGTGCAAGACGTTTCTTGACAATAAAGCCCCGCCAAGAAAAATGACTCTTAAGAACGCTTGCAGTCAGATTGAACGAGACCGTCTTATTTAAGAACAGTCCGTCTGCTTTTCTATCCTCAGGAACATAAGCTAAACCCTGCTCAATACTGCGCTTCGGACTGGTGATTACTAACTTTGCACCATCGATTTCGACAGTTCCGCTGCTCACGTGCTTCAGACCGAACAACGCCTTTATCACCGAGCTCGCGCCAGAGCCCTCGAGTCCGGCTATTCCAACAATTTCCTTACTTTTGACATCAAACGTCACTTCATCCAGTTCGCCATCGACGGTAAGATTCGTGACTTTGAGAGATACGGTTTCTGCTGGCGGCGCTCGTCGCGGGTAAAACTCAGGCAAGTCCCTTCCGACCATCAGCCTTACAATCTCGTCTTCTTTGATGCGTCCAACACTCTCGGTTTTAACAAGGCGTCCGTCGCGGAGCACTGAGATCCGGTCAGCTATTTGGAAGATTTCCCTTATTCGATGTGAAACGTAGATGATGCTGATACCTTTACGCTTCAACTCGTCAATCAGGGTAAATAACGCGTCGATTTCCCCCTGGTTTAGGTTGGCTGTAGGTTCGTCCATAATGACAACAGACGCCGCGCGCTTATGAACAGCGCGGATTATTTCTACCATTTTTCGAGACGAGGGGGTTAGCTGCCGCATCTTTTGAAATGCATCAATGTTTAACCCAAGCTCATCGATCTGCATTTGTGCATTGCTATGAAGAGACTTCCAATCAATTAGAAGCCCATACTTCGTTGGCTCTATCCCGGCGTACAGGTTTTCAGCAACTGTCAAGTCAGGAATTTCCTGAATTTCCTGAAATAGAGTGGCAACGCCCCCGACTTGAGCTTCGAACGGGCTGTGAAATTTTACGCTCTTCCCGTCCAAAAACATTTCGCCCGAATCTGCGTGATGCACGCCGGAAATAATTTTAATCAGCGTTGACTTTCCTGCCCCGTTTTCCCCCATCAATGCGTGAACTTCGCCCTTCTTCAAGGTAAGGTTGAGATCTAAAAGGACTTTATTTGCTCCAAAGCTTTTGGAGATGCCTCTGATCTCAAGTGCATTTGTGTCAACGGTCATGTTCCCTCCGTTTTCCGGGCCGATACGACCACAATTACAATTATTACAGCGAGAATAAGCCTTTGAAACCAGATCCCCATTCCTAGCAGGACGAGGAAATTGAGCATTATAGCGCTCACCAACGCACCCAAGAACGCGCCTACAATCGTTCCTTTCCCGCCAACAAGACTACCCCCGCCCAATACGATAGCCGCAATAGCCATAATGACCATTTCGACCGAGGTTCCGCCGGTTGCTGCCGTCGCAGGTTGGAATGAGCCGGATCGAGCAAATGTGAGATATCCGGCGAGCGCGGCTAAAATGCCACTCAGGATATAGACTGAACACTCGATTTGCTTGGTGTTAACTCCAATGTTGCGGGCTGCGAATTTATTGGAGCCTAAGGCGTAGATATTTTTTCCGTAAACAGTTTTCGACATCACCCACCAGAACACCAATACGACAAGAATCATTGTAACTGCTGGAATTGGGATTCCTGCCAATGTGCCACCGCCAATAGCCCTAAAGGTTGGGTCGATGCCCTTGGGCGCCACCGCGTTACCTTGTGTGTAAGTCATCACAACACCGGTCATGATGCCTCCTGTCGCCAAGGTTGCAATGAAAGGCTGCATTCTTGCGTAAACAGTCAAAACACCGTTAATCACCCCCAACCCCGCCCCTAATAACAAGGCCAAGACGAGCGCAACCCATGCAGAGACACCGGATCCCAAAATTAACACGGTACACAGACCGACTAGCTGCATAATTGCACCGACGGAAAGATCAATCCCACCAATGATGAGTACAAGCGCCATGCCTGTCGTGACGATAGCAAGATATGAGCCTTGGCGACTTAAGTTGAAAAGATTGTCAAATGTGAAAAAATACTCTGTGAGCAGCGGCCCAATCGTAAAGGTTAGGGCAATAAGCAGCACCAGCGTAAATTCTGACCGATATTCATTCAGCCAGCTAGCGAACATGGTTTGAGCATTACTTTTTTGCATCTGGAACTCTTTTCTAATACTCAGCCTCAAAAAGGCCATCAGATTTCCCGCGTTTGTCGTCGATGGTTCAAAGGCATAGCTAGCGAAATCATGTGTCCATGTTCATACAAGTCGTGCTGTCCTGACGGCACTTAGCGCCATCTTTTGAAGATACGTTTGGTTTCGCAATTTGTCCCGGCAGCCACCCCAGCTGCATCTCCAGCTATCAAAACGGGTAACTTTCAACCAGGTAGTACCGACGCCCTTTCTACCCGATGTGTCGCAAAGGCGGCTCCGTCAGATAACAACGGGGTCGTCTTTACTGGACATTCCGATGCTAAAGCCTAAGAAAATTGGCACACTCGACGCACAAGCCCTACACATATTGGACGCCTACAACAATAAGTGTGTAGGCGTATCGTTCTGGTATTTATGCCGGTTTATAACCGCCGGCCGCCTGCTTTGAGATCCCATATATCTCACGGGCTTCCTGCTGGGTCGCGAGCGGACGCCCAACCTCCCTTGCAATCGCCTGCACTTCTTTGAGAAGCTCGAGATTCGTAGGGTTTCGGGCGGGGTCATAGAACAATTCGAGGCCGGTTTTGACGTGTCCGCCAAGCTCGATGGCGCGCTTAATAACTTTACGCGTGTCACGATCTCCTTCACCCCAAATCGAGATGCACCAGTTAAGCTTATGCTTCGAAAGCTCTTCCATCATGTCGAGATAGTAATACAGGCTTTCGAGCGTCGGCATCATGCCCGAAGTACCAATCGGCTTCGTCGATGTAAGGGCATACTCGCCGATCAAATAGAAATCGTAGAACGAGCCCGGCGTATACATACCCTGATTGACGTAATGCATGGCGAGCTTGAGCTGGCCGGGTTCATAAATGCCCCAGATGATGCTCATTTTGCGCGCAAGCGCCAAATCAACTTGGCCGGCAACGCGCTTATAATTCCAGCCGTACTCCCGCCCGATGATATGCCCCTTCGCGTCGGTGTCGAACGCGAATAAATTGATGCCGGTGTCGATACAGGCGATGTTTACGTTCGCTACCCGGTTCAGTATCTCGCTATGCTCGAGCCCGTGCTCAGCATCAGTGCATTTCAGCACGTTGCACGTTGTTGGATACCATGTCATGTCGGGACGCGCCCGCAAAATGCGATCCCACGCGGGCATGTAATCGTCGACCGCAGCTTGACCGGTCAAGTCGAAATTGGTGTTGTGTGTGTGGATGGCGCACGATCCAGCGTCCCAGCAACGCAGCGCATCTTCGACGACTTCGTCATAGGTGCGGGGCGTATTGGGGTTCATCTCTTTTGTGCGTTCGCCGTTTAGATGCGATTCCACGATCAGCGGGGTGTCCCAGCCGGGTGCGCGGTTCGCGAATTTGTCGAGAGAGGTAGCCATACTGCAGATCACTTTCTTCCATAGCCATAGTGGATTTGTCGATTGCGGAGCAGAACCAAGCTTCTATATGCGAGAAGCTTGGTTCCTAGCCCCCAAGATATTGGAGACCCGAGACGTATCTCGCAGACTATTTGTAGCGTTTAGCGAGTACTTCTGAGGCGTTTTCTTTCGTGATAAGCGGCTCTTTGTACCAAATCCGCGGGTCGATCACGGCCCCCTCAGCTACGGCCAGAGCGGCATCTACAACTCGGGTCATGTCGGATTCCCAGAAAACACTGGCTCCGGCGGCCGAACCCTTTGCAATCTCTTGCACGAGGTCTTTCTGGCCATCCACACTCACCATAATCACGCCTTTTTCCCTGCCCGCACTTCGAAGAGCCGCAAGTACACCCATTGCCATTTCGTCATTCATTGCATAAATACCGTCGATTTTTGGGTTCGCCTGCAGTAAGTCTACGGCTGCTTTCATTGCCGGCATCCGGATCCAAGCTCCTGACTGCTTGCCTACGATATGGATGTCCGGGTACTTGTTGATGATCTCCATGAATCCACCCAGACGGTGCTCATAATTTGAGGACTCAGCAACACCCTCGACCACGATGACATTTCCCTTGCCGTGAAGGTTGTCAGCCAAATATTGACCCAGAAGGCGTCCATTCTGCCAATCGTCAGGGCTGATGAACGATGTATATTTAACGTTCTTCGCACCGTCGTCGGGAATACCCGAGTTGTTGATGATCAGTGGAATGCCGGCTTTGTTTACTTCTTCATAAGCCGGATAAACTGCTGTACCCGAAAGACTGCTCAAGACCAAAACGTCAGGCTTTCTCTGAATCAGGCTCTCGATGTTTGCAATCTCAACACCAACTTCGCCGGTGCCTTCTGTGACGATACAAGTCACATTCGAATATTTTTTGCAGTTTGACTTGAAGGTTTCGACCATATTGATGCGCACAGGATGGTTCATAACCACCTGAGAGAACGCAAGCTTGATGGGCTTACCCGCTCCGTAAACGCCCTTTTTCTCTCCGTCTCGAGCCTTTGCCGTAAATTGCTCGACTGTCGTGTAATGCGGATCCTTGAGGATCGCTTCAGGAGTGGGGTCATAGACTGCTTTGAAGGTAACGCCTTCTGCACTGGCGTTTCCAGCATATGCGCCAATTAAGCTTAGACC
Source organism: Methylovirgula sp. (assembly GCA_043784625.1). GTDB lineage: Bacteria > Pseudomonadota > Alphaproteobacteria > Rhizobiales > Beijerinckiaceae > JANXSV01. Next base: position 3,462 of record JAYVYB010000270.1, on the reverse strand, counting down.
AGCAAGCAACATAAAATGGCGTCGCGCTTTATTAAAATAGTTCATTTCGCTTCCTTCCCATTGACGAAATATAACGATAATTGCGTGGCGTAGAACTTTCCGTCCACGCTCTCGTTTCTCAGTCAGGTCGATACGCGACCCGTGTGCTAAGATAGGAAGTTCTCTATACATGTGTCAAGTACAAAATACAATTGTAAGAAAATAATACACGTGCGTTGTGCCGCGAACACTCGACTCTTCGCCCATAATACTTGTTTTATATCAACACTTTAATGGATAAAATAACCTAATATTATGAGTTTTATAAAGTAGCGCCGCGAGTAAAATTTGTGGTAATCGGCATAAATTGATGAACATTTGTCTTTAAGAGACGTGATTTTCTTAAACGCTATTGAGCGGTGCATCCTCGCCTCACCGGGCGATGAAGCTGTCGAGATGGACGGTTAAGACGAGAGGTTTAGATTGTGTGTTGTGCCCATTGACTAAGCGGCTCACTGATCCCCGCAGATCAAAGATTAATCACGCCCCGCCTCGAGTCAGCCGTCGCTTTGTCAGCGTAGCGAAGAAACTCTCAAGGGCATATGCTATCTTCATGTGTGTGTATGGCTCGTGATCGTGTTTGTGCCCGCGCCATCGGCGCTCCACAGAGCAATCTTTGCGCACCGCACGGGTTTATGTGCACCACCCTGGTCTTTAACTATAACCAGAATGAGGCCACTATCGGCGGGCGCAACATTGTTTAAGAGTCCTGCGCGCATCAGTCGGACCCGAAAGCAAAGCGTTTTCGGACGCCTAATCAAACGACGTTGTATTGATGGTGCAACATAAATTTAATGAGAGAGTCTGCCAGTCGCTCAGGCGCCTCCAGCGCAAGACTGTGGCCGCATTCTTCATATATTTCTGATCGGCTGACTTTTTTCGCAACACTCTGCATTTGATTTTCCACAAGTGCGCCAAAAAATTCAGGAGCTCCTATCGTCATCACTGGCATCGTAAGTTTCTTACTGCAAAGCTCTTTGTTGATACGCGCATTCTTGAGACCCGCGCGATATGTTTCCAGACAGCCCCGAAGCCCTCCCGGAGCGGAAAGGCGCGCGATCCATTCGTCAATAGCCTCGTTTGAAATGGCATTAGGATTCCAAGTTTCAGCTTTGATCCAAAATTCCCAAAAAGCCCTTTCCCGCCCCGCGATCAGCATCTCAGGTATATGTGGAATCCAAAAAAACGGAATATGCCAAAGCCATACGCCGTCCATCCGAAACTGAGACGATACCTTTTCGGCGCTAAAATTTGACCATTCCTCGAGACCTTGCCCTGACAAAAGCATCTCACAGAATGATAACGACAAAACGCGATCTGGTTCAGATGCGGCCAACGCATAGGCGAACTCTGCTCCCCGATCTTCACCATGCAAGTGAAATTGCTGGTGGCCAAGCTGTGTCATTAGCTCGGAGACATCTTTAGCGGATGTAAGCGAGTCGTAACCTTCTTCTGCCGGTGGCTTATCTGTATCGCCAAATCCTCGAAGGTCTGGGGCGACAACTCTGAAATGCGCCGTTAAAAGAGGAATTAGCTTATACCAATAATAATGAGTTTTTGGCGTACCGTGAAGTAGCAGGAGTGGCTGCCCTTTACCGGCAGTGACATAGTGCATACGGATGCCGTTGACCCTTGCGCGACCGTGCTTCACGGCCACACCGTTGTGATCGTAGATTTCGACCAAAGCCCACACTCCCACAAATTCTTGAACATTTTGGTATTATATGATACATTTGTTCAATAAATATGTCAATTAAATTTAATCTGACCTATGATTGGCTCTTATGATGATCTCCCCATCGAGATTTATGCTCAGTTTCGAGTAGCGAGCGAAGCACAACGAACAACAGGTTGCTGGAAGGTTTTACCTGGTCGGCCTATGTTGGGGCAGAAGCTTCAATTTGTGCGGTCGGCGTCGTCGGGCGGGACAGGACTTGGCTTGCGGCTTATGCCGCCTTTAAACTGTCGAATACAGCGAGCGCTTTGCCACCATAAACCGTTGCAGGGCCGCCACCCATTTCGATTGCAACGCAGATGGTTTCGACAACCTCCTCGCGGCTGGCACCATGTTTTAAAGCATTCTGAATATGAAAGACGATACAGCCCTCGCATTTGGTGACGATGCCTACAACAACAGCCATCAATTCCTTGGTTTTGGCGGATAGGGCGCCATCGGTGCTGACTGATTTCATCAAGCTCTGAAAGGCCCGCATGGTTTCTGGGGCGGATTTATAGAGTTCAAGAGCTTGTTGACGCGCAGTTTGAGCAATTTCTTCGTAAGACATGGTTTTATTCCAAGTTTAATCGAGGCCCTTTAAGCGGCCTTCACTGTATGGTGCGAGGGTTTGGATGGGGTTTTTTTCATAAACTCCCAAGTTTTTTGAAAACTTTCAACGCCGGCTTGCGAGCCCAATCCTGTGGCGTTCAGAGCTGAGGTTGCCTGTGCGAAACGGACGGACGTTTCGGGGTCGAACCCTTTACACAGCGCTACGGCAAAACCCGCGTCAAAAGCGTCGCCACAGCCGCATGTGCAATGCACATCGATTGCAAAAGCGGGAACAATAAATTTTGTGCCGTCTTGATGGTGATAATACGCGCCGTCCGGGCCAAGGGTAAAGACACAGCATTTGACCCCCCTGTCGAGAAAGAACTGTGTCGTCCCTTCAAGATCGGAGCGTCCAGTCAAAGCGTGAGCCTCTTCAATAGAGGGCATGAAATAGTCTGTATAAGGCAGGACACTGTCTACCGCCGGAAGATCGTCCTTTGAGCCGGCAAAGATATCAACTGTGGTGATTGCACCGGTGGCCTGGGCACTTTTTGCGAGAAATGCATTGCGTCCCTTATCCATTTTATCCATCAGGCCCACCCCGCCCAAATGAACAACCCGAGCATTTATGGCTTGAACCATAAGATCATCATCGACATAGAAATCTCCGGTAGCACCCTTCATATGGAGAGCCGGACGCGACCCATCGGGCCGGGTGAGCACAATGGAAGAGGATGTCCGCATGCCGGCAATCTTGGGAAGTGCTGAAGTATCAATACCAAAATGCTGGAGCCGTCCCAGAACCCAGTCACCCATCATATCTGTGCCAAGCCCGCCGACCGCCTGCGTGATTAGGCCCATTTTGGCAGCGGCAATTGCGGCTGTGCCTGCAGCCCCAGAGACGGCCATCGCCAATTCATCAATAAAAATTGTGCCACCGGCCTTGGGTATGTCCGTGACAGGCCACCCCAGACAATCAAAAGTATAGAAGCCGATAGAGGAATAGTCGTATTTCATGTTCGTGCTCCAGTTCCGGGGTTCAAATATGACGCTTCACATAGAACATAAAAATAAAAGTAAGCACAACAATTGATTTATTGTAAATACAAATGTTTGCGCTGTCGATCAAAAAATAAGTGCTTCATTGCAAGGGCAAC
>JAYVYB010000269.1:0-2052 GCA_043784625.1 Methylovirgula sp. | reverse complement strand
TTTTTGTCCTCGTGTTCAAACCGTCTTACCCGTGTCTTGTTAAACACAGCGGCAGACGGCTTCTTGGCAGCTGAAACCAGCGGGAATATCTGAGGCTTGGTTCAATGCGCTTTTCATATGTGCGAACAAAACCGCGCATAACGAAAAGCGCGGCTAAAGGGCCGCGCCAGATGTGGGTTCTATACGGGCAGCCCAAGGTCTTTGTCAAGGCGGCGTCATAAATCCCCTGCGCTCAAACGCGAGAACAGCCGTTAACCCTAAATTAACCCTGACTTGCCCGGAAAGCGCGATTGGCTATTGTAGCACGTATTGGAACGCGTTGCGAGGTTTGCTTGTGAGTGTGCATTTTTCAGAAAGTGAAATGGCAGCGCGAAAGGCGCGGTTGCTGCTAGAAATGCAGGCGCAACGGCTCGATGGCTTGCTGATGTTCAATCAGGAAAGCATGTATTGGCTAACCGGCTATGACAGCTTTGGCTTTTGTTTCTTCCAATGCCTTTACGTGAGTTCCGGCGGGGACATGGCGCTTTTAACGCGTTCAGCCGATTTACGTCAGGCGCAACACACTTCCAATTTGACAGATATCAGGATTTGGAAAGACGCGGCGGAGGCAAATCCGGCGGTGGATTTGTGCGCAATGCTGGAAAATTTGGGCGCGAAAGGCCGCCTAGGTCTTGAAGCCGACGCTTACGGTTTAACCCATTTCAACGGCAAACGTGTGGAGGCCGCGCTAGCAGGCTTTAAACTTGTGGATGCTTCGCGTTTGGTATCGCAGCTGCGGGTAACAAAATCGGCTCAGGAATTGGCTTTTGTGGGTGAAGCCGCACGATTGTCAGATTTGGCTGATATGGCTGCAATTGAGGTGCTGCGCGCCGGTGTTGACGAGGGCGAAATTTTGGCGGCTCAACACACGGCTATTTTTGCCAATGGCGGCGACTATCCAGCCAACGAATTTATCATCGGGTCCGGCCGCGACGCGCTGCTGTGCCGCTACAAATCCGGGCGGCGCCAATTGAGCGAAGAAGATCAAATCACGCTGGAATTTGCCGGGGTCTACCGCCACTATCATGCCGCACTGATGCGAACGCATATTGTGGGTAAACCGCGACCCTTGCACTTGTCTTACCACGCAGCGGCGCAGGAGGCACTTCTCGCTTGTGAAGCAGAAATCAGGCCGGGCCGCACAGCGGGCGATGTGTTTGCAGCGCATGCCAAGGTTTTTGACCGGCACGGCCTGAATGCACACCGGCTCAACGCCTGCGGCTATGCATTAGGGGCGAAATTCACGCCAAGCTGGATGGATGCGCCAATGTTTTATGAGGGCAACGATTTTGTGTTGGCAGAAAATCAGGTGTTTTTCGCGCATATGATTTTGATGGATTCTTCCACCGAAACCGCGATGTGTCTGGGGCGAACCAGCGTAACGACAGCGTCGGGATCGATGGCGCTGAACGCGCCCGATTTGACGCTGGTGGTGCGCTGATGCGGGTATATCGTGCTGTTTTGCTTGTGTCCGTGCTGCTTGTGCCCGTGCTGCTTGGGGGCTGTGTTGACACTGCCGGTAAGCTGGAGGTTGATCCAAATGCCGCCGTGGAAGCGGTTAAAGTTGTTGCAATGCCGGGCACAAATATTGCGGCGGCACCGCTGAGCATAGAGCGGCTTGAGGGACTATCGCCCGAGCAGACCGCAGCATTTGTGGCGGAATTGCAAAAGCAGGCGTCCGGGCGGCAGGTTGCTTTTGCGGAGGGCAAAAAGGCCAAATATCTGGCGCAGGGCTATATCAGCGCATTTACCGTGGGTGCGGCAACGCGATTTATTTATGTCTGGGATGTTTTTGATGCCTCCCAGCATTTACGGCAAAGAGTGTCTGATGCTGTGATTGTGCAAGGCGCGGCTCCAGAACCGATGGCCCTGCTAAGCCTGGAGGTTTCCAATGCTCTGGCCGCGAAAAGTGCGGAAGATTTGGCGGCGGTGCTGTCCAACATGCCGGAAGCGCGGGGTAAATAGTTTATATCCGTCAAGTTTAGGTGGAGAGTGGCGCTGCGCTGCTTGTCT
>JAYVYB010000268.1:0-8184 GCA_043784625.1 Methylovirgula sp. | reverse complement strand
CGCACGTCCAGACACTTTGCCGCCTATACAAAGTCCGGCAGTTTGGTTATTTATGGCGCTATCAGCATAAAAGGATGTTTGCATGGATTCCGCCCGCTTGAATGATACGCCCCGGTTGGTCACGATTTTCGGCGGGTCAGGCTTCCTCGGGCGTCACGCCGTGCGGGCCTTTGTCAAAGCTGGTTGGCGTGTGCGGGTGGCCGTACGCCGCCCCGATCTGGCCTTTCATCTGCAGCCCTTAGGCGGCGTCGGTCAGATTCAAGCTGTTCAGGCGAATGTTCGCTTTCCGGCTTCCGTTGCCCGCGCAGTACAAAACGCTGACTTGGTCATCAATCTTGTAGGAATTTTGACACAGTCCGGCCGCCAAACCTTTGAAGCTATTGATGTTTTTGGCGCGCGCGCCATTGCGAGAGCCGCCAAAGAGGCAGGTGTTGCTTCGCTTATACACATGTCCGCAATAGGCGCCGATGAAACCTCAAAATCGACCGCAGATCAGACACGCGCACGCGGAGAAGCCGCCGTTCGGGAAGCTTTTCCCGAAGTCATCATCACCCGCGCCTCGGTGATTTTCGGGCCGGAAGACACGTTCTTTAATCGCTTCGCCTCGCTGGCCCGGGTGCTGCCCGCTTTGCCGTTGATCGGGGGAGGCGAAACAAAATTTCAGCCGGTTTTCGCCGGTGACATAGCAGAGGCTTTTGTCGCCTTGGCAAATGGCAAGGGATCGGTTGCCACCACTTATGAATTTGGCGGGCCGGAAATCGCCAGCTTCAAGAAGTTAATGCAATATGTCTGCGCTCAAACTAACCGTAAGCGCCTGTTGGTGCCCGTACCATTTGCCGGCGCGCGCATCATGGCGCTTGGCACCGAAATAGGTAAGATGCTCACGCTCGGCCTTTTGCCGGATGAATTTCTCACCACGCGCGATCAGGTGGAGCGGCTTCGCAGTGACAATGTGGTGTCAGATGCGGCCATCAAAGACGGGCGCACATTGAGCGGCTTGGGCATAAATGCCACGTCATACGAGGCCGTCGCCGCAGGCTATTTACAGCGGTATCGCAAAACTGGCGAATTTGACCATACCCGCGCCGAACCGGTTTAGGCCCCACAGAGGTACTAGGCTTGGGCAATCTGCCCGGTTTCGGCCTTGCGCAAGCGCTTCACGCGCCGCACCATGAAGGCGGCGCCGAACAGCGGCGTCACTAAGTTCAAAATTGGAACCGCGACAAACAGCGCAATCAAAAATCCCGCGGCATAAATCTGTAGGGAATGGGTTTGTCGCAGAGCTTTCGCCTGCGAAAGAGACATAAAACGCAGGGCTGCAAGCTCAAAATATTCCCGGCCGAACAAATAGGCATTGGCAAATAAAAATACGCTGATGTTAATGCCCGGAACCAGCAACAAAATGAGTGCTGTGATATTGACCAGCACAGATAGCAGCGTGAAACGCACAGCCAAGCCCATCGCCTGTCCGGTTGGCAACGCCGTTCCGGTTTGGTTTTGCGGATAGATGTCGCGTTCGCTTAACTCTGCCAAATCGTCAAGAAAAAGTCCGGCAACCATCAGCGAAACGGGCGGGATCAGAAAAACCGATCCGATCAGCATCCCAAAGCCGCTTAAAATCGATACCAGCCAAGCCGCCAACGCATTTGACGGCAGGGCATAGCCTTCCAGAAGACAAAATGCCACCACGCCGGTTACAGCCAGCAGAACCAGCGTCAGCCCCAGCACCTTCCAAAACACAGCCCGAAAGGCTGGTGTTAAAACTTGGTGGAAAGCTGCAATTGCATCGGAAATCATATGAGCGCCTTTGCACCTTTAATGGCCGCCGCCAGCCGTATTCGCAAGGGTTGAAGAGGCCTCTACGAGGCTGCGGCGTTTTGAACATCGAACAGATGCTGCCAAGCTTCTTCGGCGGTGTCGGCAAAACGAAACAAATTGAGATCGCTGGCTGCGATTACACCGGCCTCCACCATGGCCTCAAAGCCAACTGCCTTTTTCCAGTAGCCACTATCGAATAGCACAACCGGCACCATCGGGGCCTTACGCGTTTGCACCAGAGTTAGGATTTCGAACAGTTCATCAAATGTGCCAAATCCACCGGGGAAAGCCACCAAGGCCTTGGCGCGCATGGCAAAATGCATCTTGCGCATAGCAAAATAGTGAAAGCGGAACGTAAGTTCCGGCGTCGAATAGGGGTTTGGCATCTGCTCATGCGGCAAGGTGATGTTGAGGCCAATTGAGGGAGCTCCGGCGTCTTGCGCGCCGCGGTTTGCCGCTTCCATGATGCCGGGGCCGCCGCCTGTGCAAATAACATTTTCGCGCTGGCCGCCATGTCCATCGAGCGCGCCGCCGCGCAGCGATGCCAAATGTGCAAATTTGCGCGCTTGCGCATACCAGAATGCTTGTCGCTCCGCGCCATCTTCACGCACACGCGCCGAGCCAAAAACCACGATGGTCGAGTTGACCCCCCACGCCCGTAGAGCTTCCTCGGTTTTTTCATATTCAAGCTGAAACCGCACCCCGCGCTGAGAGTCGCCCAGCAGAAAATCGCTGTCGAGGGCGGCGAGGCGATAAGAGGGTGACGCTATTTGCGCGTCTGCGCTCGGACGATTGATGTCACTCATCCGCGCAAAACTCCGCCAACCTTCTTCGTAACTTCGGCGGAAACCTTTGCCATCACCGCTTCCAGTTCAACGTCCGTCAAAGTCTTGTCTTTGGGTTGCAATGTAAGCGCAATCGCCACCGACTTTTTGCCGTCAGGAATGCCAACACCGGCGTAAACATCGAAAATAGTGCCATCGACAATAAGATTTCGATCAGCGCCAAGCGCAGCCTTGAGCACATCCGCGCCCTTTATGCTTTTATCAACCACAAAGGCAAAGTCGCGCTCCAACGGCATCAATTCAGCCAACACCAGTTTGGACTTTGCCTTGGTCGGCTTGGCCTTGGGTGCAGGAATAGCGTCCAGAATGATCTCGAAGCCACACAGCGGACCGGACACATCCAGCGCTTCCAAAACATCCGGATGGAACTCACCGAAATAGCCAATAACATTCGGTCCAAATTGCAACTTACCCGCACGTCCGGGGTGAAACCACTCCGGCAGCTTGTCGTTGGAAACCTGCACTCCCGCCAGCGCCACGCCTAGCGAGGCGAGCAGGGCAAGCGAATCCGCCTTGGCGTCAAACACATCAACAGTGCTCGCCGCGTTGCTCCAATGACGGCCCGCGCCGGTTGGTTTGGCCGTCCCGCGCCGGAGACTTGCGGCAGCAATGCGTTGATCGTTCTCACCATCGCCCTTAAAAATCTGCCCAACTTCGAACAGTGCCACATCGCTCGTGCCGCGATCAGCATTGCGTTGCGCCGCCAGAAGCAAGCCGGGGAGCAACGACGGGCGCATGTCGGAGAGGTCGGCTGCAATCGGGTTGGCCAAGCTTAAGCTCGGCATACCGCCGCCAAACACCACCGCGCTTGCCTTCGAAATGAATGACCATGTCACCGCCTCCACCAGTCCCCGCGCCGCCAAAGTGCGCTTGGCGAGGCGGGTGCGCTTTTGTAGCAGAGTCAACACCGGCTTGGGCACAGATGTCTCCAGCCGCGGCAGCGGTGTCGAGGCCACGCGGTCGAGCCCGGCGTTGCGGACAATTTCTTCAACAATATCAGCTTTGCCTTCAACATCGGGCCGCCAGCTGGGAACTGTCACCTGCGCGCTGTCGCCGCCCGAAACCACGATAAAGCCTAGGCTCTTCAGGGTTTCGTAGGCTTCAGATGAGCCAATATCCAGCCCGGTGAGACGTTTGGTTTCAGCAAAGGGGAAGGTGATCGTTTTAGTTTCCGTTGGCACCTTGCCCGCAACAATTAGCTCGGACGGCGTGCCGCCACATAGCTGCATCACCAGATGTGTGGCCATATCGGCGCCCGGAATACAAAAACTTGGGTCGACACCGCGTTCAAACCGATAGCGGGCATCGGAAATAATCCCGAGTTTGCGGCCCGTTTGCGCAATATTGGCCGGATCCCACAGCGCCGATTCAATCAGCACGTCGGTGGTGTGTTCGTCACAGCCGGAGGCTTCGCCGCCCATGATGCCGGCAATGCTTTCCACGCCCCTGTCATCGGCAATCACCACCATGCTCTCGTCAAGCTTGTAGGTCTTGCCATCAAGCGCAACGATCTCTTCGCCAGCCTTGGCATGGCGCACCTGCAGATTGCCGTGCACCTTTTTGGCATCAAACACATGCAGCGGGCGGCCCTGATCAAAGGTCATAAAATTAGTGATATCGACCAGCGCCGAAATCGGCCGCAGACCAATCGCGCGCAGCTGTTTCTGCATCCAGTCCGGCGAGGCGCCGTTCTTGACGCCGCTTACCAGACGCAGCGCAAAAGCGGGGGCAAGATGCGGCAAAACATCGAGATGGACGCCAGTCGGGCAGGGGAAGGCATCCGACACCGGCGCAATATTTTGCTCTTTCAAAGTGCCGATACCCGCCGCAGCCAAATCGCGGGCAATGCCGTAAATGCCCGCCGCATCCGGACGGTTTGGTGTGAGGTTGATGTCGATCACCGGATCATTGAGGCCAAGATACTCGCCATAAGCCATGCCGACAGGTGCGTCAGCTGGTAGATCGATAATGCCGTCGTGGTCTTCGGAAAGTTCAAGCTCTGCCGCCGAGCACAACATGCCGTTCGACTCAACGCCGCGAATGACGCCCTTGGCCAGCGTGATGCCCTTGCCGGGGATGAATGTGCCGGCGGGCGAGAACACGCTCTTCATGCCCGCCCGCGCATTTGGCGCGCCGCACACCACCTGAACCGGTTTGCCGGAGCCATCATCAACCATGCAGACACGCAACTTGTCGGCGTTGGGGTGCTTTTCCGCCGAAATGACATAGGCGATGCCAAAACCCTTGACCTTGAGGGCAGGGTCTTCGATGCCCTCCACTTCAAGGCCGATTTTGGTCAGCGCATTGGTGATTTCGGCCAAGGTGGCCGAGGTTTCGAGGTGGGTCTTGAGCCAGGAGAGGGTGAGTTTCATTGGTCGTTTCTATTCATGTGACTTTAAAAGATTTTGTAGATATTCCCTCTCCCATCATCCTGAGGAGCGCTTGAGAAGCGCGTCTCGAAGGAGGGCGAGGGTTGGGGTAGGGGTTAAGAGGGCGCTCGCGCGCCCGGAGCTTTCGCCCCGCGTAACATGCTGGCGATGCTGAGGTCTTCATCAATTTCAGGCCAGTGAATTCCCATTGGCGAAAACTCGACGATCTGCCGCGCGTGTTCGGACGCATTGAGCAGGCGCGGATACCACCACAACGGCGTTTGCAAGCGGCGGCCATCGGCGAGCGTCACAAACACATGTTGAGCGTCGCAATGCGCTGCCACAGGGCGACTATCTTCGATTTCAATTTGCAAAATAGTCATTCCAAGCCTCCTGAAAAACATCGCGGTTCTCGCGAGTCTTGCGGATGATTTCGTTCAATTCTTTCGCAGAATAGCCCAATTTTACGGCAACTGCGAGGTTGTTCAGCCAGATTTTGGCTTGGCACCCATTCTTCTCTATATGAATAGCGCAGGCTCCCATCCGTCAGCTGAATAGAAGAAAAATCGATAACCGTTCCAGCGCAGAAGTGTGGGCATGTTAGATCTGCTTAATAAAATCTACGAGGGAGAGGCTAAGTTTTATGTTTTGAATTGCCTAGGACAGGAGCATACGTTTAATCGTTCCAGCGATAGCCTCTTTCGCCCGTAGCATTTCCAAACCATTCACCTGTTTGGTCGTCCGACTCAACGCAAAATTCAATTCTATCGCGCACCTTGCCTGCGCCTAAAGCTTGTACGTTTTTATAAGCCACTACTTTTCCTTGACGATAGGACGGCTCAGCTCTGGCACTGTGAAGATAAAGCCGAGTTCCATGCTTTATGCTTCGCTTTAATATGCGTTCCGAAACAGCCCAAGAGCGACTGAAAAATGTGCCATCCGAATTGCACTTTACGCCCTCGTTGCTGTGGCATACAAAATGGTACTCAGTGACGAAACCTTTGAGTTTTTGGCCTTCTTTGCTGATTGCTTGCACTGGATTTTTGGACGTTCTTTCAAGGATCTCGGCGTCACACGAGATGACAAGCTCCATCACGGTTCGTGTGAGGGCGTTCTCGCGAAGTTGCGATAGTTCCTTGGAATTGAGTGCCTTGAGCTTTTCACTCGTGTAATTATGAACTGTCATCTATCCCTCCAACATTGCAGCTTTACCCGCTCAATCCCCCTGCCAGGGTCGGCACGTCGAGCGCTTTGAAGCCGTAATGGCTCAGCCAGCGCACATCACCCTCAAACATCTGGCGCAAATCCGAAATGCCATATTTCAGCATAGCGAGACGGTCGATGCCCATGCCCCAGGCAAAGCCGGTATATTCATCGGGGTCGAGGCCGCAATTGCGGATGACATTCGGGTGAACCATGCCGCAGCCCAAAATCTCCAGCCAGTCTGTGCCTTCACCAAAGCGGATTTCGCCACCCTTGCGCGAACATTGAATGTCCACTTCCATCGAAGGTTCGGTGAACGGGAAGAAGCTCGGGCGGAACTGCATCTTGACCGAGGGAACCTCAAAAAATGCCTTGCAGAATTCTTCCAAAATCCACTTCAGGTGGCCCATATGCGCACCCTTTTCGATCACCAAGCCCTCAACCTGATGGAACATCGGCGTATGGGTCTGGTCAGAGTCACAGCGATAGGTGCGGCCCGGGCAAATCACCCGGATCGGCGGCTTCTGGCTGAGCATCGTGCGCACTTGAACCGGGCTGGTGTGCGTGCGCAGCAGCTTGCGTGTGCCGTCCTCAGCAGGATTAAAGAAGAAGGTGTCGTGCATTTCACGCGCCGGATGACCCAGCGGGAAGTTCAGCTTGGTGAAGTTGTAATCGTCAGTTTCAACATCCGGCCCCTCGGCAATGGAAAACCCCATATCGCCAAAAATAGCCGTCAGTTCGTCCATCACCTGAGAAATCGGGTGAACGCGGCCAATATCGACGCCGGTTTCCCTCACGGGCAACGAAACATCCACGGTCTCGCTTTTCAGGCGAGCCTCCAAAGCAGCCTTTTTCAAAATAGCTTTGCGTTGCGCCAGCGCGTCCGAAACCTTGTCTTTCAAAACATTGATCGCGGCGCCGCGATCTCTGCGCTCATCGGGAGCCATTTTGCCAAGAGTCGAGAGCAGCGCCGAAATAGCGCCCTTTTTGCCAAGCGCGTTAAGGCGAACATTTTCCAGCGCGGCTTCATCGGTGGCGGCAGCAATGTGCGCCAGGGTTTCGACTTCTAAAGTGGATAGATCAGACATGCGAGCTCACAAAATGAATGTGACGCGCTTTTGCCATGCGCCAAATCGAAAGTCGAGAAAAACCGAAAAAGTCGAACATAACAACAAAAAAGCCCGCCGGTGAGGGCGGGCTGAATTGGTTTGCTAAAGCGCCAGAGTTTAAGCGGCTTTTGGCAATGCCGCTTTGGCTTTTTCCACAATCGCTGCGAAAGTCGCAGGCTCGGAAATGGCCAGGTCGGACAAAACCTTGCGGTCGATGGTGATGCCGGAAAGGTCAAGACCATTGATGAAGGTCGAATAGTTGATGCCGAATTCACGCACCGCAGCATTGAGACGAACAATCCACAGCGAGCGGATGGTGCGCTTCTTGACCTTGCGATCGCGCGTTGCATATTGCATCGCCTTGTCGACAGCGGCCTTAGCGGCGCGGATGGTATTCTTGCGGCGGCCGTAAAAACCTTTAGCGGCCTTGTAAACTTTTTTGTGCTTGGCGTGGGACGTAACGCCCCGTTTGACGCGTGCCATGATTGATCTCCGTATCTAAAAACAGGGGTATTAAGCGTTGGGCAGGAAATATCTTTTGATATTATCGCCGTCAGTTTTAAACATGATGGCGGTGCCGCGCTTGTTGCGGATCTGCTTCTTCGTGCGTTTGATCATGCCATGGCGTTTGCCTGCTTGCGCGTAGACAACTTTGCCGGTGCCAGTGATTTTAAAGCGCTTTTTAGCGCCAGACTTGGTCTTCAACTTGGGCATTTTGCTCTTCCTTTATAGCCTTTACAGGCAGTTTCTGGCGGGGCGAACCCCTTATCGTCCGAAGACGAGCTTACAATCCGCCACGGCAGCCCTTTACAGCCGGTCGGATCGAAGGGGCGTGGATAT
>JAYVYB010000267.1:0-2416 GCA_043784625.1 Methylovirgula sp. | reverse complement strand
ACCTTGCTCAGCGCCACGGTTGGCGGCGTTTGCAGCTGCCTTGCCGGGCCAACAAATGCCATCTTGGTCTCATCCGGTGAGCGGAACCGGCAATATATCGCAGGCATGGTCACTGGCGCTTTGTCGATTGTTTTTGGCATTTTGTCGCCGCCTTTCACCCGCTTCATGCTGCATGCGCCCAAGGCTTTGATCATGGTTTTGGCGGGGTTGGCGATGCTTCGCGTTTTGCAAGGTGCTTTTTCTGCCGCGTTCAAGCAGCGCTTCACGCTTGGCGCGCTGGTGAGCTTTCTGGTCACCGTTGCCGATATCAGCCTGTTTGATGTCGGCGCGGCGTTTTGGGGGCTGATCGCTGGCGTTTTGATTTCATTGCTGCTCGAAAAACATGATTTCGTTGCAGCACCTTAATCTGAAGGGCGGCGCAGACGCTGCCCTTTTGCCAAACCTGCCAACCGAAAAAGGCAGGGAATCTACGCTCTAGAAAATTTAAAAGAGGGAGTAAAAAAATGACAGATAAAACAACGGTGAACGTGCAAACGTTCCTCAACGAAAATAAATTCTCGGCGTTTCAATGGACGGTTTTTGCCATCTGCTTCATTATCGTCATGCTTGATGGTTTTGATACTGCTGCGATCGGCTATCTTGCGCCATCCTTGATCACCGAATGGAAAGTAGACCGCGCTGCTCTGGCACCGGTTTTGAGCGCGGCTTTATTTGGGTTGGCTTTTGGCGCATTGGCCTCCGGCCCCTTGGCTGACTGGTTTGGCCGCAAGGCGGTGCTCATAGCTTCCGTCGTGATCTTTGGCGTGGCTTGCATGGCTTCGGCCTATTCTGGAAGCCTGAGTGAGCTGGTGATTTGGCGCGCCGTAACCGGCCTTGGCCTTGGCGCTGCCATGCCAAATGCAGTGACCTTGATGAGCGAATATTGCCCGGACGGACGCCGCGCTACGCTCACCAATGCCATGTTCTGCGGCTTTCCTGTTGGCGCAGTGTTTTGCAGCTTGGCGGCATCGCGCCGATTGTGCTGCTGGTGGCAATGCTGCTGCTGTTGCCGGAATCTGTGCGCTATATGGTGACCAAGGGGCAGGCTGTTGAAAAAATCCGCAAGGTTCTGGCCAATATATCGCCTTCAGCGAATTCTGCTTCCAGCTTCGTCTTGACCGAAAAAGCACCGGTCACCACGTCTAAAAGCGGCATCGGCCTGATTCTGTCGCGGTCGTATATTATCGGCACACTCGCAATGTGGACAGCCTATTTCATGGGGCTGGTGGTGTTCTATTCGCTGGTGAGCTGGATGACCATCCTGTTCAAGGATGCCGGCATGGATCAGAAAACCGCGACGATGATCTCGGCGCTGTTCCCGCTTGGTGGTGTGGGCGCGATTTTCTTTGGCTTTTTGATGGATAAGTTCAATCCGAACAAAATTGTTGCTGCGGCCTATCTGTTTGGCGCAATTGGCGTCTGGGCGATTGGTCAATCAGTCGGAAACCTTGGCGTTCTGATGGTTGTGGTTCTGGTCGCTGGCATTATTCTCACCTCGGCGCAGACCTGTCTGCCAGCCTTGGCTGCGGAGTTTTACCCGACGCAAGGGCGTGCCACAGGCGTCGCTTCGATGTTGGGCATTGGCCGCTTTGGCGGCGTTGCCGGGCCATTTCTGGTGGCGCAGCTGCAAATCTGGAAATTGGGCTTCAGCGATATTTTCTCCATCGTGGCAATTCCAGCCTTGATTGCAACAGCGGCTTTGGTGGTCAAATTCTTTGTTTTCCCAGAAAGCAAAGACGCAAAATTGGGTGAGCCAAGCTTGGTGTCTGGCCACTAAAATTTGGCACTATTCAAGGCAGAGCCTCGCTGATTGGTTTCAGCGAGGCTTTTTAAGTGAGCCCTAAAAACCGGCGTGAATTGGGCTGGCGAATAAGACCGATTGCATCTATCTTCATACCCCAGAGGTATGGAGCATGGATTTTCGGCACCTGAAATATTTTTCTATGGTCGCGTCAGAGCGCAGCTTCAGCCGTGCGGCCGAAAAGCTAAATATGGCGCAGCCGCCGCTCAGCCGCCAAATTCAACAACTCGAAGACGAACTCGGCGTTCGCCTGCTGGATCGCGGCCGGCCCCTGCCGCTGACCGACGCGGGCGTCTACCTTTATGAGCAATCACGGCAGGTGATGGCGCGGCTGCATGAAATTCAGGCGATGACCCGCCGCATTGGCAAAGGCACGGTGCAACAATTTTCGATCGGCTTTGTTGCGTCAACGCTTTATGATTCTTTGCCGGAACTTATTCGACGGTTTCGCATCATAATCCCCGGCGTCGATGTCCAGCTGCTTGAAATGTCAACGCTCGAGCAGGCCGCTGCGTTGCGGGACGGGCGCATCGACGTGGGTTTTGGCCGCCTCCGCTTTAATGATGAGGGTATCAG
>JAYVYB010000266.1:0-5085 GCA_043784625.1 Methylovirgula sp. | reverse complement strand
GATTTGGTGCCCCCGGCCGGAATCGAACCAGCACTCCGTGAAGAATCCGATTTTGAGTCGGACGCGTCTACCAATTCCGCCACGGGGGCAAACCCCCGCCTGAACACGGATAGGGGGTGAAACTTGGCGGGATAATACGCACGGAACTTCAATGGTCAAGTGTTGTGCCTTCAATTTATCAAAATATTTAGCTCCAGCGGTTATGGCGTCAGTTGGTCACTGTGGACATTGTTGGTGAATTGCTGCACCAGATGAGCCTAAATTGGAGCCCTCGATGTTCAAACGCCTGTATCAATGGACCCTCCGCTTGGCCGAGAGCCCGCGCGCCACTTATGCGCTGGCGATTATCGCCTTTGCGGAAAGTTCGTTCTTCCCGATTCCGCCAGATGTTATTCTGGTGCCGATGTCTTTGGCACGCCCGAAAAAGGCGCTACATTACGCCTTCATCTGCACTGTGGCCTCGGTTCTGGGCGGGATGCTCGGCTATTATATCGGTGCCGGGCTTTATGACACGGTGGGGCAGTGGCTGATCCATCTGTATGGCTATGATACCAAGATGGAAGCGCTGAAGGCATTTTATGCTCAATGGGGCTGGGCCTTCATTCTGGTCAAAGGTCTGACACCAATTCCGTTCAAGCTGGTAACCATCGTTTCGGGCGCGTTGGGGTATAATTTCCCGCTGTTTGTGCTGCTGGCCCTCATCACCCGCGGCGCGCGGTTTTTCATTCTGGCCGGTTTGCTGACGAAATTCGGTGAGCCGATCAAAGCTTTGCTGGAGCGCCATTTCGCCACATTTATGATTTTACTGGTGGTGATCATTATCGGCGGCTTCTGGGCTGCAGCGCATATGTTGTGAGGGGTCAAATGCTGTCCTGGTTTAAGACCCTTAATCCGGCTCATTTAGCGCTTTTAATTGGCGGCGTTGCTTTGGCGACCATTGTCGGCGCGTGGATTTTTCAAGCCTATGGCATTGCCCCTTGCGAGCTTTGCCTGAAGCAGCGCATCGCCTATTATTACGGAATTCCGCTGGCAGCTCTGACGTTTTTTATGGCACAGGGCACGCGTTATCGCTCCATTGTCAGTGCCGGTTTTATCGCGTTGGCGCTGTTGTTTGCCTTTAACAGCGGCTTTGGCGTTTATCATTCGGGCGTTGAATGGGGCTGGTGGCCGGGGCCAACTGAATGCACCGGCGTGGTGCAAAAGGCCGGCGCGGTGACGGACTTTTTAAAGCAGCTGGAAACCACCAAGGTTGTGCGCTGCGATGCTGTGGCAACCCGGATTTTGGGGCTGTCGCTGGCGGGCTGGAATGCGCTCATCTGTGCAGGGCTGGCGCTGGCGGCTGTTGCCGGCGCACGGCAGACCTTGAGCTTGTTCAAGCGCGCATAGCACCCGCCCCCTTTTAAGGACGGCGCGTGCCGCAAAAATGGCTCACGGATCGAGAATCGAATCCCAATACAGATAATCCATCCAGCTTTCATGCAGGTAGTTTGGCGGAAACAGGCGGCCGTTCTGGTGCAAATCGTTGACGGTTGGCTGAAACGGTTTGCGCGCCGGCCACATGTGCGCCTGCTTGGGCAGCTTGTCGGCCTTGGCCAAATTGCAGCACGAGCAGGCGGCAACGATGTTTTCCCAAACGGTGGTGCCGCCTTTGCAGCGCGGAATCACATGGTCAAAGGTCAGATCATCGCGCCCGCCGCAATATTGGCAGGTGAAGCGGTCACGCAGAAACACGTTAAAGCGCGTAAAAGCGGGAAAGCGCGACGGCTTGACGTAAGTTTTGAGGGAGACCACCGAGGGCAGGCGGATTTCCGAAGTCGGGCTGCGGATGGTGCGGTCATAATGCTGGACAATGTTGACGCGGTCCAGAAACACCGCTTTCACCGTGTCCTGCCAGCCCCAGAGCGAAAGCGGATAATAGCTCAAAGGGCGAAAGTCCGCATTGAGCACCAATGCGGGGCAGGCCTGAGGCGAAATATTCTGATGGAAGTGGACCGTCACGGTGCAACCTCATCTATGAAATGATCGTCAACGCAGGATTGCGTGGCAATACACTTCGCTTTTCCTCTTGTCATACTAATCTATCCCCTGTGACACGCTTGTGAAGGGGGTATTTTGTCACTTGCTCATTTTTATTGCAGTGCGTTTCACCGGGCCAAAAAGCTGCAAAAGTTTAAGTTCTGTTAAGCTTCTTGGTTAACACTCCGTTTCGAAAAGGAGCGGCGAGGTTTAGCGATTCTCCTAAGTTACAAACATGGCGCGAGCGTGAGGATATAATGGCTTTTTATCGTGGCAAGAGAAACGCTTGGGCGGACGGGGCGGCTGCAGCCCCGCACAACGAACCTCTGCGCCAGCCATTGGGCTCAAATTCGCCGCTTTTTGACGAATTTGACGCCCAAAACCGCCAATCGGGTTCGATTGAAGCGGAGCTTCTGGACCTGTGCCGGTCGTTGCGCCACGCCTGCGCCGACATGGAAGCGCGGCTGGATCGCCAAGACCACACCGCCGCTGCGCCCCTCAACCACCGCGCCAAACCGCATGCTGCGGCGCGCCCGTCTCAAGCCCAATCGCGCAATGCCTATCAGCACAGTGATTTTGACGACCAGAATGACGGCCAAAATGACGGCCAAGACGATGGTTATATGCCGGAGCCCTCAGCAATTTCTATGCGCGACATGACAGGATTTTTGTTGTCGCGCGAAGGCGAGCACTTTTTGAATCTGGTGCGGCGGATGATTCGCGAGGAAATGGCGCAGAGCAGCGCCGGGCCGGAAAAGCCGGAACTGCCGCGCCGCGCGCCACGCGACACCCTGCGCCCTGATTTGGCGCAATCGTCTTTGCGGGATATTTTGCGCCGCGAAAGCCCGCGCCGCCGCGCCGGACTCTAAACATGAACCTCTCCCAGCATGACAAATCGGTTTTGGCGGGGGAGCATGGCGAGGGGGCCGCGTTCGCGCTGCGCTTGATCGTGCAATATGGCACGGCGGTTGGCGCAAAGGAGCTGATCGACATTTCTGCCGCTCATATCGACGGCTGCTCCTATCACGGCGAAGCCAGCCTCGATTTTGTCCGCTATTTCACCCAAAGACAGGCGCGGGTGAAGGTGCTCACCACGCTGAATGTCGGCTCGATGGACCTGATCCACCCCGAGCTGTTTTTAGGCACCCCCGATTTTGCCCGCGATGCGCGCCTGCTGATGGAGTTGCATGAGGCGCTTGGCTGCGTCCCGAGCTTCACCTGCGCGCCCTATCAAACCCTGTTCCGGCCCAAGTTCGGCGACCAGATCGCTTGGGCCGAATCAAACGCCATTGTGTTTGCCAATTCGGTGATTGGCGCGCGCACGGCGCGTTATGGCGATTTTATCGATCTTGCCGCTGCCATATGCGGCCGGGTGCCTTATGCCGGCTTGCATGTCAGCAAAAACCGGCTTGGACAAATGCTGTTCACCTTGCCGCCAGAGGTGGCAGGTTGGCCGGGCGATGCGCTGTGCGTGGCGATTGGTTACATCATTGGCAAAGAGGCTGGCTCCAGCATCGCGGCGATTGACGGCCTGCCGCAAACCACCACCGAGGATGATTTGAAGGCGCTGGGCGCGGTGGCGGCCTCCTCCGGTGCGGTGGCGATGTTTCATGCCGTTGGCCTCACGCCGGAAGCGCCCACCAAAGCCGCGGCTCTGGGTGAAACCTATACGAGCCATGCGGTTTCGCTGGCGCAACTGGAACAGGCGCTGGCAAATCTCTCAACCGCCAAAACCGGCGCCAAGCTTGGCGCGGTGGCTCTCGGCACCCCGCATTTTTCTCTGGCTGAATTTACCGCCCTGATGCCGCTGCTGGAGGGGTTCACCTGCGCCAAAGGTGTTGACCTCTATATCAACACCGCGCGCGAAACCTATGCGCAGTTGCAGGCAAACGGCTGGCGCGCAAAGCTGGAGGCGGCAGGCTTCACGCTGGTGGTGGACACCTGCACCTATATCACTGCTGTGATGCGCGAAATTAACGGCGCGGTGATGACCAATTCCGGCAAATGGGCGCATTATGCTCCAAACAATCTTGGCGTTGATGTGGCTTTCGGCGCGCTGCGGGATTGTATCGCTTCCGCCGCGTCGGGGTATGTGATGCGGGTGCGGCGATGATTTTCCACGGTACAGCCATCATTGCGGGCGTTGCCTCAGGCGAGGTTTTTGCCTGCCCGCCGCTGTCGTTTTGGGGCGGCTTTAATGCCAAACTTGGCGTCGTTACCGACGTGTCCCACGCGGCTCACGGAAAAAGTCTGGCGGGCAAAGTGCTGGTGATGAGCGCCGGGCGCGGCTCATCTTCGGCAAGTTCGGTTCTGGCCGAAGCCATCCGGCTTGGCACGGCCCCGGCAGCGATTGTAATGAGCGAGGCTGATTCAATCCTAACCGTCGGCGCGATGGTTGCCGCCGCGCTGTATGACAAGCACTGCCCTATTGTTATCTTGAGCCCGCAAGACCACGCGGCCTTGGCGCGGCAAAGCGGCGTGGCGCGGGTGAGCGCTGGCGCAGAGGCCGCGCAAGTTGAGCTTTGATGGGCGGGCGACGCCGTCCTGCGCGGGCTTGACCCGCGTATCCACGTTTTCTTCACCCTGAGGAGCGAAGCGTCTCGAAGGGTCAGCAAACGCTTCCGGAACGAGCGGATCAGACTAGAAAAGACCCCGCAAGCTAATTAATGGCTTCTGACCCTAAATCCGATCCAGATGGTGTAAATTGTCATCAATAAAAATATCCATAGTCCGAATACAATATTTCTCTCTCTAAAATAATAGTTCTCAATATATCCACCACTGTCGACGAAAAAAGCGGTCTCTCCAAAAACGCCTTTTCCAATTACAACGTTGTAAACGGTCTTTTCGTCGAAAAATGATTTCTTGTCTATTTCTACAAGATCAGTATCGCGATCATTATAAGTAAAATTTTGACTTTCAGAAATAAAATAGTGATCTGCGCCTTTAATAGGAAGCATTATTTTTATCTTGGCGGTCTCAAATCTGAAGTGCACCACCAAGTTTTGATAGCTCTTCCATAAAGACTTCCTCTGGCGTTTGGAAGCCCAACACTGCGCGTGGCCTTGT
>JAYVYB010000265.1:0-3107 GCA_043784625.1 Methylovirgula sp. | reverse complement strand
TCCAAAGTTTTACGGTTCTGGCGGCGGTGCTTACGGCCACGAAGCCATTTTTCATAGGCTTTGCAGGGGCCTCTAAACAGCACGTGCCGCGTGCGCCTGTCTATGCAGGTAATTTCCGAACGAGCCTGAAGTATAAGTGTGTTGTCTGGCGGAGCAACAATGTCTGACGCCGTTGCGTCCGCCACTACCGACGAAAATACCGAACAAATCACGAATAGGGTAACAAATTTCCTGTGCATTTAACCAATACCTCACTACTAATACCGATTTTGCCCCCAAATATAACAAACCGACGCTGAACTAGCTATTTCTCGGTTTTACAAAGGGCGTAAAGTTTAAATTGCGATGTTATCAATCAACCTAGTGTTGCTGAGCCTGCCCGCAAACAGTAATCGGCACGGGGCCGAGATTTTTTCGACTTTTGCCAAAGACGCCGCATCGCGCAATTCGAGGTAGTCCAACTTGAACCCGGCAGCCTCCAGCTTGGCGCGCCCCTCAGCCAGGACTGCCACACTTTCACGATGTTTGAACTCAGACGCGCACCAATTCATCACGTTGAAAATTTGTGGCGCAATTTTGCGGTCTGCGTCGTTGAGAAAAACATTGCGCGATGACATGGCGAGGCCATCCGGCTCGCGTAAAGTCGGCCCGCCTATAATTTGCGCAGGAATGTTCAAATCTCTTACCAGCTGCCGAACTACCGCTAATTGCTGGTAGTCCTTCTCACCAAACAGCGCAAAATCCGGCTGAGCCTGCAACAGCAGCTTGGTGACAACCGTTGCCACACCAGAAAAATGCGTTGGCCGAAACGCATCTTCCAGCCCGACTTTTGCCGGTCCTTCAAGGCTGATCGTCGTGCAAAAGCCGCTGCCATACATCTCGGCCACGGTAGGGTTAAACACCGCGTCGGCTCCGGCGAGTTTCAGCCGCGCCATATCCGCTGCAAAGGGGCGCGGATATTTTGATAGGTCTTCATTTGCGGCAAATTGCGTCGGATTGACAAAAATTGAAACCACCACGCGCCGCGCCAACGTTTGCGCTTGCATCACGAGGGAAATATGACCGTCATGCAGTGCCCCCATGGTAGGCACAAGGGCAATGGTCTCGCCACGCGTGCGCCAAGCACTCGCCTGCGAGCGCAACTCAGATATGGTTGGCAAAAGCTTTGGCATCAAATCAATTCACTTAAGCTTGCGATCACCCATGCAGGGGGTAGTTCCGCATATTCTTCAGGCATTCCAGTTCGATTAACCCAGTTGCAAGTAAAGCCAAATGCACGGGCTCCGGCAATGTCCCAGCGGTTAGACGACTGGAAAATAATCTCCTCCGCCGCGCACTGGAAATGATTTGTCACCAATCTGTAAGCCAGTGGGTGAGTCTTATACTGCCGCAATGTGTCGACGCTGATGGTTACATCAACCAATTCGGTCAGTTTTGCCGCTGCCAAAGCGTCGGTCAGCATTTTTGGCGTTCCGTTCGAAAAAATCGCTGTTACGTCACCGCGCGCTTTTAACGCCCTCATAGTCTGTTCCACATCCGGGTAAGCGCTCAAACAGCGATACGACTCAAGCAGTTTGGCTTTGAGTTGCTCGGTTAACCCGCCAATACGCGCGGCGGCAAAATCCAAGGCTTCGCGAGTGAGTTCATCAAAAGGCCTATACTGCTGCGCCAAAGTCAGCACCCAAGTATATTCAAGCTGCTTGCTGCGCCAAAGCTCGGAAAGCCGGTCGGCGTGCGGTCCCACCTCGTCACGCAAAGCGCTTACCGCCGAGTGAACGTCGAGCAAGGTCCCATAGGCATCAAAAACATATATCCTGGTCATCGGTTCCTATCGCAAATTGAGTCTCAGTTTTAGCGCGCGCGCCGCAACAATAAAAATCGCTCCGTATACAAGCCCACCGGCGCAGCCAGCTATGACCAGCTTGACCTCCGGGCCAAATCGAGTGCTGTTCTGCAGTATCGCGCTGCCCATCAATGCCAGCACATTAAGACCAAAGGCGCCTGCCGCCGTGCAAAATCCGGCCTTGACCAGCGTATCGTCCACCCGCATCAAATTCCACTTCACCGCAAAATAAAACAGCAGGCCAACGTTTATAAATGCCCCGATCGCTGTTGCTAAAGCCAAACCTGAGGCGCCCATCGTGCGCGAAAGCACAAACTTCAAACCAATATTAATCGCAAGTGCAAACAAGGAAATCAACATCGGTGTCCGCGTATCACCGATCGACAGAAAGCTTGCCACGACAGACCGAATAAGCACGATTGCCAACAGGCCCACGGCATAGGCGGCAAGCACCTCAGCGGAAGCATGTGCCGCAGCCGCATCAAACTTGCCGCGCATAAATGCGCCCTGCATGATAACGTCCGGAATGGTGAGGAAGGCGACGCAAAACGGCATTCCGAGCGCCAAAGAAACCGCCATAACCCTGTTTTGGGCCGCGAAAGCCGCCGCCTGTTGCCCCGCCGCGCGCATTCGGCTCATTTGTGGCAGCAATACAGTTCCTGCGGCAATGCCGATAACGCCGATAGGAAGCTGGTAGAGGCGGTCTGCGTTTGAAATCGATGACAGCGCCCCTGTCCCCAAAAACGATGCCATTTGGGTATCCGCCAAAATAGCAATCTGGACGCCTGCGGAGCCTATTACTGCGGGGCCCAAGGCGCGGAAAAAATGACCAACATCGCGGGTGAGTTTCGGTCTTACGATGCGGGTTAACAATCCCAACCGCCCAACCGACCAAGCCAGCAGTGCCAATTGCGCCACGCCAGACACCAAGATGCCCCAGCTTGCAGCGTAAGCCGCGTTTGGGAAGAGATGGGCCGCCAGCAAAAATGCGACTATGGCCACATTCATCAAAACCGGCGCAAAGGCCGCAACCGCAAATTGGCGATGCACATTCAGCAGCGCCGAATAATATGTCACCAGGGTCATGCACAGCAGATAGGGAAACGTGATGCGCGACAAAGCCGTTGTCAGAACAAACTTACTCGTTTCTTCCGCGTAACCGCTGGCCAATAAATAAACCAGTCCCGGCATAAAAATATAGGCTAGAGCCAGAAAAAATAACTGCGAAAACAGCAGCATGGAGAATATTTGGGCTGAAAATCCG
>JAYVYB010000264.1:0-6679 GCA_043784625.1 Methylovirgula sp. | reverse complement strand
TTTAAAAACTTAAAAGCCTATGGAGCCACAATAAGGCGATAACTTGTCTTGCTCGCTCTTATCTTGTTAGCACCGCCTTTTCTAGAGGTACTGCGACAGTCCCTGCGCATTTTTTAGTGTGAAATGCATTATCGGCACGGGTGAGGCCAAAAGGTGACGGTTTCGGCGCGATAGATTACCTTTGCCAAATGAAAACGATTTCGATTCGCCTCATCTGTGCATTTTTTGCCGCTTGGGCTGCGCCGCACTCCAGCGCCTCTGCCGAACCTTTGCGCGCCATCTCCATGCACGGCACGCCCGCCCAATCCGGCCTGGAGCCGTTTTCCTACGTCAATCCGCTTGCGCCCAAAGGCGGAAAGCTTGAACTCGGCCTGCAAGGTACCTTTGACAGCTTGAACCCGTTTAATCTCAAAGCCGGTTCAACCGCGCAAGGACTGATGGGAAATGTGTTTCAAACCCTGATGATTCGCTCGCAAGACGAGCCGTTTACATTTTATGGCCTGCTGGCCGAAAGCCTCGAAACCGACGCCGCGCGCAGCTTTGTGACGTTTCATCTTAATCCCAATGCGCATTTTTCGGACGGGCACCCGTTAACCGCCGAGGATGTGACGTTCAGCTTTGACCTGCTGAAAACCAAGGGGCGTCCGCAACAGCGCGGTGCCTATGGACAGGTGAAGCGCGTCGATGTGCTCTCTCCCACCGATATCCGTTTTGACCTGAGCGGATTGGCGGACCGCGAAATGCCGCTCACACTAGCCCTTATGCCGATTTTGCCCAAACACGCGACGGATGTGGAGCACTTTGCTGAATCGTCGCTGAAAATTCCGGTAGGATCCGGCCCCTATACAATCGACAGCATCGTTGCAGGAACCGAAGTCACGTTTAAACGCGACCCTAAATATTGGGGCGTCGATGTGCCGAACCTCAAGGGGTTGTACAATTTCGACTCCATGCATGTGACTTACATGCGCGATCCGAATGTGGTTTTTGAGGCATTCAAGGCCGGCACTTTGGATTTTATTACGGAATCCGATGCGACACGCTGGTTAAATTCCTACGATTTTCCGGCCATCCAAGACGGACGCGTGATCAAAGCCTCGCAACCGCTTGGCCTGCCAAAAGGCATGGACGGATTTGCATTTAACACCCGCAAACCGCTGTTTGCCGATATTCGACTGCGCGAAGCGATGGGGCTGCTGTTTGATTTTGAGTGGGTGAACGCCAAGTTTTACGGCGGACTGTACAAGCGGTCCCTGTCCTTTTTCGACGATTCTGTGTTGTCCTCGCATGGGCGCAACGCGTCCGAGGGGGAGATGGCGCTGCTCAAGCCCTATCCTGATGCGGTGCGCGCGGATATTTTGGCCGGGACATGGGCCCCGCTCAAATCCGATGGGTCGGGGCGGGATCGTGCCTTGCCGCAAGCCGCCATGGCGATTTTGACCAAAGCCGGATATCAAACCCGCGAGGGTAAGCTCTACGCGCCAAACGGCTCCGCAGTGGCGTTCGAATTCATGGTTGAATCGCGCGAGAAAGAGCGCTTGGCGTTGCTCTATTCTGAAAGCCTGCGCCGCGTCGGCATCACCACCACCATCAGATTTGTAGACGAGGTGCAATATCAGCGTCGCCGGCAACAATATGACTTTGATATGATGATCGGCTCTTGGGCGGCATCGCCCTCCCCCGGCAACGAGCAACGCGGACGATGGGGCTCTGCCGCAGCCAAAAATGAAGGCACGTTTAACCTGACCGGCGCATCCTCCATCGCCATTGATGCCATGATTGAGGCTGTTGTGGGCGCCACGACCGAAGTTGAATTTCACGACGCAGTTCGGGCGCTGGACAGAGTTCTGCTCTCGGGTTTTTACATTGTGCCACTGTATTACAAGCCTGATCAGTGGTTTGCCTATACAAGCCGCCTTGAAAAGCCAGCCAAAATTCCCAAGTTTGGCATAACGCCAGACCCGTTTACCACTCTGGCAAGCTGGTGGAGCAAAAGACCATGACAGAGACCAAAATAGCCGACCTCACCATTGATGTGGTGTCAGACGTGGTGTGCCCGTGGTGCTACGTCGGCAAACGCAATCTGGAGGCAGCCCTTGCCTTACGTCCTGATTTGAAGGTGGACGTGCGCTACCGCCCGTTCCAGCTTGATGCGACAATTCCGGCCGAAGGTATGGATCGCACCCAATATATGGTTCGCAAATTTGGTTCGCTCGATCGCCTTAAGGATGCCCATCAGCGGCTGGAAGATATGGGCAGCGAGCGCAATATCCACTTCGATTTTGCCGCAATTAAGCGCTCCCCCAACACTCTGGACGCGCACAGGCTTATCCGCTGGGCTGCCTCTGTGGGCAAGCAGCCCGAGGTCAAAGAACGGTTGATGTCGCTTTATTTTGAGCATGGCGCAGACGTGGGTGACCGCGACGTGCTGCTTGATGTGGCCGAAGCCCACGGTCTTGAGCGCGCAGCCGTTGCGCGGATGCTTGACGACGGCACAGACGTCATCGCAGTTCAGACTGAAATAGAACAAGCTCAGGCCATGGGCGTGAGCGGCGTTCCGTTTTTCATTCTGGCGGGCAAGTATGGCGTCTCGGGTGCCCAGCCTGTTGAGGCGATGCTCAGCGCCATTGACCAAGCTGCAGCGGAATAGCCCAAAAATCAAAAGAGCCGCAACAGCGGCTCCTTCAATCATTCAAACAGCGCAAATATCAGGTCAGCTTGCGCGCCGTGTTGACATCGCGCACCGCGCCGCGCGCGGCACTGGTTGTCATCATGGCGTAAGCCTTCAACGCGGACGTAACTTTGCGCGGCCTTGGGCCAGGGTGCCAGCCATTGGGCTTGGCGTCCATGGCGGCGCGGCGCGCGGCGAGCACATCATCCGGCACAGCCAGTGTGATGCTGCGGTTTGGAATATCGATGACGATGGTATCGCCTTCTTCGACCAAACCGATCATGCCGCCCTCGGCAGCTTCTGGCGAGACGTGACCGATCGACAATCCTGACGTGCCACCGGAAAAACGCCCGTCAGTGATAAGCGCGCAGGCCTTGCCCAAGCCTTTGGATTTGATGTAGCTCGTTGGATACAACATTTCCTGCATGCCCGGCCCGCCGCGTGGCCCTTCATAACGAATAACGACAATGTCACCAGCGACGATCTTATTTTCCAGAATAGCGACGACGGCGCTATCCTGACTTTCGAACACCCGGGCCGGGCCGGTAAATTTCAAAATACTGGCATCAACACCCGCCGTTTTGACGATACAACCATCCACAGCCAGATTGCCGCTCAGCACTGCCAAGCCGCCATCTTTGCTGAACGCGTGCTCCACAGAGCGGATAACACCCCCCTTGCGGTCGATGTCGACGCTCTCATAGCGGCGGTTTTGGCTGAAAGCCACCTGCGTGGGGACGCCGCCCGGAGCCGCCGAGAAAAAGCGGTGCACGTCCGGATCGCGCGTTGTGGCGATATCCCACTTGGCAATGGCAGCCCCTAACGTCTTGCTATGCACCGTTGGCAATTCGTTATGAATAAGACCGCCGCGATTGAGTTCGCCCAAAATCGACATGATGCCCCCGGCGCGATGCACGTCTTCCATATGCACATCCGCTTTGGACGGAGCAACCTTACACACCACGGGCACCTTGCGTGACAGCGCGTCAATATCGGTCATGGTGAAATCCAGCTCGGCCTCGTAGGCCGCGGCCAGCAAATGCAGCACAGTGTTAGTGGAGCCGCCCATGGCGATGTCTAACGTCATGGCGTTCTGAAACGCTTTAAAGCTGGCAATGGTGCGGGGCAAAGCAGTTTCGTCATTGCCTTCATAGTAACGCTTGGTGAGCGAAACAATCACGCGGGCCGCTTCCAGAAACAGCTCTTTGCGGTCGGCATGGGTTGCCAAAACCGAGCCGTTGCCGGGCAAGGCCAAACCAAGCGCCTCGGTAAGGCAGTTCATCGAGTTAGCCGTAAACATACCGGAACAGGAGCCGCATGTGGGGCAAGCCGAGCGCTCCATCACAGCAGTTTCTTCATCGGTGAAGCTCGGGTCGGCAGCAGCAACCATGGCGTCCACAAGGTCAACCGCCATGGTCTTGCCGCGATGCACGATCTTGCCGGCCTCCATCGGCCCGCCCGACACAAACACGGTCGGGATATTCAGGCGCAAGCTGGCCATCAACATGCCGGGGGTGATTTTATCGCAATTGGAAATGCAAACCATCGCATCGACGCAGTGAGCGTTGCACATATACTCAACGCTATCGGCGATGATCTCGCGCGACGGCAGACTGTAGAGCATACCATCATGGCCCATGGCGATGCCGTCATCCACGGCGATGGTGTTAAATTCCTTGGCGACGCCACCGGCGGCCTCAATTTCCCGCGCCACCATCTGGCCGAGATCTTTCAAGTGCACGTGGCCCGGGACAAACTGGGTAAAGGAGTTGACCACGGCGATGATCGGCTTGCCAAAATCGCCATCCTTCATGCCTGTGGCACGCCAAAGGCCGCGCGCACCGGCCATGTTGCGACCGTGAGTGGAAGTTCTGGAACGATAATGTGGCATGAAGTGCCCCTATGACAAAAGTTTGGACAACTTGGCTAAACCTGCTCACGGCAAAAATCAACCACTGCTTATGCAGAGCTGGCATGTCAGTACATAGAAACGAAAAAACCCGCGCCAATTATAGCGCGGGTTCAGATTTTGTGAGCGCAAAAGACTAGGTTGTGCCAGCCGGAGGGGCCATCGCGCCGGTCATCATCGCCACCGCATCAGACATAGAAATCTGCTTCGGATTCACCACCGCGAGACGGCGGCCAAGACGGTGAATATGGACACGGTCGGCAACCTCGAACACATGCGGCATATTATGGCTGATCAGCACAATCGGCATGCCGCGCTTTTTAACGTCATTGATAAGATCAAGAACACGGCGCGATTCCTTGACGCCGAGTGCTGCTGTCGGCTCATCCATGATCACCACGCGCGAGCCAAATGCGGCAGCGCGCGCCACAGCCACACCCTGACGTTGCCCGCCTGAGAGCGTTTCAACCGGCTGCGAGATGTTCTGAATGGTCAGCAAGCCAAGCTCCGAGAGCTTGTCGCGCGCCATTTTCTCCATGCCGCTACGATCAAGCATCCGGAACACCGAACCCAGGAAACCAGGTTTGCGCCGCTCACGGCCCAAAAACATGTTGTCACTGATTGAGAGCGCCGGTGACAAAGCAAGGTTTTGGTAGACAGTTTCGATACCGGCGGAACGCGCCTCTTGCGGTGAGCGGAAATGAATCAGCTCGCCATCAAGGCGGATTTCACCCGAATCTGGCGGAGCCGCACCGGTGAGCGCCTTGATCAGGCTGGTTTTGCCCGCGCCGTTATCGCCGATAACCGCCAGAACTTCACCCGGATAAAGATCGAAATCCGAATTGTTCAGAGCCACAACTTGACCATAGCGCTTGGACAGGCCGCGCCCGGAGAGTACAGGTTTCAAATCACTCATTTCGAACTCCTCCGCAGCCATTGGTCAATCGCAACTGCGACAATAATTAAGATACCAACCGTGAAATCCTGCCAGAGCACATCCACGCCCGCCAGAGACAAACCGTTACGGAATACACCAACGATGAGCGCACCCAAAACCGAGCCGACAATCGACCCGCGACCACCAAAGAGCGAGGTGCCGCCGATCACCACAGCGGTGATGGAGTCAAGGTTTGCGGTTTCGCCTGCAAGCGGCGTCACCGAGCCTACGCGGCCAATGAGCACCCACGCACCAAATGCGCAGATGACGCCTGCAACCATGTAAACCGAACGCAAGGTTTTATCGGTTTGGATACCGGCAAGCATCGCCGCATCGGGGTCATCCCCCACCGCGTGAACATAGCGGCCCCAAGCGGTCCAATTAAGCGCGTACCAAGTCAAGAAAGCCAGCAGGACAAGCGCAATACCGCCGTAGGTTATGCTCGCGCCGAGAATTTCAAAAGTGTTACCAAACCAAAGCAGCAAAGGCGCGGTTTTTTCAACATCGACGGCGCGGATGGACTCAGAGTGGGAATACCAAAGCTTCAGCGCCGAAAAAATGTTCAAGGTGCCCAAAGTCACGATGAACGGCGGCAGCCGCATATAGGTAACGAGCATGCCGTTGAAATACCCCATGGCACCACCGGCAACCAGACCGATGACAACGGCAAGATACTCCGGAACGCCGGTTTGAACCGCCAACTTACCCATGACGATGGAGGCCAACACCATGATAGCGCCCACCGACAGATCGATACCGGCGGTCAGAATGATAATCGTCTGCGCGATCGCGATAATTCCGGTGACGGTCACCTGCTGAAGAACCAGTGACAGGTTGCCGGGCGTGAAGAAGCGCCCGCCCGCAGCCACACCAAAAATCAGAATGCTTAAAATAAGCACTGCGACTGGAATAACCGTTGCATTTGAATGTAAAATACCGCGCAAAATTTGAATTGCGCCCGGCTTGGCCGTATCAAACGATGCAACCTTGGCATCGGCTTTGTCCAGCGTACTTTCGAAATCTGACACCACCTTGGTGGGTTGTCCAGGATCGTTCATGTTGTTCCCCCAACCAGACTTTGGAATGATCGTAATCTTGGTATTGACCATGCTCTTGATGGCATGAAGGGCGACTGTATCAGCCGCCCTTCGCACTTTTCAAT
>JAYVYB010000263.1:0-6391 GCA_043784625.1 Methylovirgula sp. | reverse complement strand
TTCGCGCAGCAAGCCAGCCTCGGTGAACTGGTGCAGCGTGTTATAGACCGTGGCCAGAGAAATCGCCACGCGTGAGGTGGACGCCTCTTCATAAAGGTTTTCGGCGGTCAAGTGCCGCGCGCCTTTGGCAAACAAGAGCCAGCCCAGCGCAACGCGCTGCCGTGTCGGGCGAAGGCCCGCTTTGCGCAATTTGCCGCGCAGTTCATGCACGGGGCAACCCAGCATCGAATCGCGCGGTTGCGCGCCTGCCAGATGCGATTTTGGCGCGATGGGCGGACGCGTGGTCAGGGACGGGGGCAACGACATAACTTTACTTTCAAATCCGTGAACCCTCTATATAGGCGATTGCATAGGCTTTGTGCAATGTCTGGGTAAGATAGGTTTGCCGGATGAGTTTATTTTTCCTGATCAAGAGTGCTTTCGGCGCTAGCGCGCCTGTGATAGGACATGGTTCGTAAAGCTCAATTTTTGAGCTCACTCTAAATCGGGATGGCCAGCGCATGAGCGAACGTCGCTCTTCTTTCGACTATGCAGACCTGTTGGCTTGCGGGCGCGGCGAGCTTTTTGGCGGCGGCAATGCCCAATTGCCAGCTCCGCCGATGCTGATGTTTGACCGCATCACTGAACTGTCGGAAACCGGCGGCGCCAATGGCAAAGGCTTTATGCGGGCCGAACTCGATGTGAACCCCAATTTGTGGTTCTTCGGCTGCCATTTCATTGGTGATCCGGTGATGCCGGGCTGCCTGGGCCTTGACGCGCTGTGGCAAATGACCGGATTTTATCTTGGCTGGTTGGGCCTTGAGGGCAAAGGCCGCGCGCTTGGCGTGGGCGAGGTCAAGTTCACCGATCAGGTCACTCCGAACGTCAAAAAAGTGGTCTACGGGGTGGAAATCAAGCGGGTGTTCAAGGGCAAGGTTATTCTGGCCATCGCCGACGGTTGGCTGGAGGCGGATGGCGTTCGCATCTACGAAACCAAGGATATGCGCGTGTGCCTGTTTAAGCCTGCCGCATAAATCTTTAGGGTTCAAAATTTTGCGGGTCGGCAAGCATTGCCCCGCCGCTTTCTGAGGAGATTGATATGAGACGTGTTGTCGTCACCGGAATGGGGATTGTGTCCTCCATCGGCAATGATGTAGCTGCGGTGCTGGATTCACTCCAAAACGGTAAATCCGGCATTTCCCGCGCCGAAAAATACGCCGAAATGGGCTTTCGCTCGCAAGTGCAGGGCGCGCCCACACTCGACCCCTCAACAATGCTCGATCGCCGTGCAATGCGCTTTCACGCTACCGGAACCGCCTGGAACCATGTGGCAATGGATCAGGCCATCGCCGATGCGGGTCTGACCGAGGCTGAAATCTCCAACGAACGCACCGGTATCATCATGGGTTCGGGCGGCCCATCTGCTAAGACACTGGTGGATTCCGCTGATATTGCCCGCAAATCCGGCCCCAAGCGGGTTGGCCCGTTTGCGGTGCCAAAAGCCATGTCGTCCACCGCTTCAGCAACGCTGGCCACATGGTTCAAGATCAAGGGCGTCAATTATTCGATCTCGTCGGCCTGCGCTACCTCAAACCATTGCATCGGCAATGCCGCTGAAATGATCCAATACGGCAAGCAGGATGTGATGTTTGCTGGCGGCTGCGAAGAGCTGGACTGGACTATGTCGGTTTTGTTTGATGCGATGACTGCAATGTCCTCGAACTTTAACGAAACCCCTGCGGTTGCCTCCCGCGCGTATGACAAAAATCGTGACGGTTTTGTTATCGCCGGTGGCGCTGGCGTTCTGGTTCTGGAAGAATATGAGCATGCCAAAGCGCGCGGAGCCAAAATTTATGGCGAAATCATCGGTTATGGCGCAACGTCGGATGGCTATGACATGGTTGCGCCGTCAGGCGAGGGCGCTATCCGCTGCATGAAAATGGCGCTCGGCGGCTTTAATGGCAAGGTTGATTACATCAACCCGCATGCCACCTCGACCCCCGTTGGCGACGCCAAGGAAATTGAGGCCATCCGCACGGTGTTTGGCAATGAGGACAAATGCCCGCCAATTTCGGCCACCAAGAGCCTCACCGGCCATTCGCTGGGGGCAACGGGCGTGCAGGAAGCCATTTACTCCCTGCTGATGATGAAACATAATTTCATTGCTGCCAGCGCCCATATTGATGAGCTTGATCCGGCTTTTGCCGATATGAACATTGTGCAAAAGCGCATTGATAATGTGAAACTTGGCACTGTCCTGTCGAATTCGTTCGGTTTTGGCGGCACCAATGCCACGCTGTTTTTCAAACATATCGACGCGTGAGCCCGATGAGCACAGGTGTGAACACAAACGGCACAGGCCCGGTTAAAAGCGCGGCAGGCCTGATGAAGGGCAAACGCGGCCTGATCATGGGCGTGGCCAATGGTCATTCCATTGCGTGGGGCATCGCTCAGGCGCTGCATAATGAGGGCGCGGAACTGGCTTTCACCTATCAGGGCGAAGCCTTGGGCAAGCGGGTAAAACCGTTGGCTGCTTCGGTTGGCTCAGATTTTCTGCTGCCCTGCGACGTGGAAGACATTGCCTCTGTGGATGCGGTGTTTGCAGCGCTGCAAGAAAAATGGGGCAGCATTGATTTTCTGGTGCATGCCATCGGCTTTTCTGACAAGAATGAGCTGAAGGGTCGCTATGTCGATGCCACGACGCGCGAGAATTTCACCCGCACCATGGTGATTTCCTGCTTCTCTTT
Source organism: Methylovirgula sp. (assembly GCA_043784625.1). GTDB lineage: Bacteria > Pseudomonadota > Alphaproteobacteria > Rhizobiales > Beijerinckiaceae > JANXSV01. The sequence continues at coordinate 3,665 of JAYVYB010000263.1, read as the reverse complement.
CACCGAATTGGCGCAGCGCGCCGCCAAAATCATGCCAAATGGCGGCTCTTTGCTGACCCTGACCTATGGCGGCGCCACCCGCGTCATGCCAAATTACAATGTCATGGGCGTTGCCAAGGCCGGGCTGGAAGCCTCCGTGCGCTATCTTGCTGCGGACCTTGGCCCCGAAGGCATCCGTGTCAACGCCATTTCGGCGGGGCCGGTGCGCACTTTGGCTGGCGCGGGCATTAATGACGCGCGGTTTATGTATAATTTCCAGCTGGCGCATTCGCCACTGCGTAAAAGCATCACCATTGAAGACGTTGGCGGTTCGGCGCTGTATTTGCTCTCGCACCTGTCAAATGGTGTGACCGGCGAAGTGCATTTCGTCGATTCGGGCTATAATGTCATCTCGATGCCGCATCCTGACACGCTGAAGGCGCAGGGCACCGGCGGCGAGGAGTGAGAATTTAGCGAGGGACTTGCGATGCCGTCAAACAACAAAGATTGGTGGCGCGGCGGCATTATCTACGAAATTTACCCGCGCTCGTTCAAAGACGCCAATAATGATGGCATTGGCGATCTTGTCGGCATTACCACAAATCTCGGCTATGTGGCTTCGCTCGGCGTCGATGCCATTTGGATTACGCCGTTTTTCAAATCCCCGATGCGGGATTTCGGCTATGATGTCGCCGATTATCGCGCCATTGACCCGTCCTTCGGAACGCTCGCGGATTTTGACGCGCTGCTGGCCAAGGCGCATGGCTTGGGTCTGAAGGTCATCATTGACTATGTCATCAGCCACACCTCGAATGAGCATCCGTGGTTTGTTGAGAGCCGCACGTCGCGCGACAATGCCAAATCTGATTGGTATGTCTGGGCAGATATGAAGCCGGAGGGCTCGCCGCCCAACAATTGGCTTTCGGTGTTTGGCGGCTCCTCCTGGGCTTGGGACTCCGGGCGGCGGCAATATTATCTGCATAATTTTCTCACCAGCCAGCCGGATTTGAATTTTCACAACCCGGACGTTCAGGCCGCTGTTTTGGGCGAAATGCGCTTCTGGCTGGAGCGCGGCGTCGATGGCTTTCGCCTGGATGCGCTGAATTTCTCGGTTCATGACAAGCTGCTGCGCGATAATCCGCCCGCGCCAGACCCGTCAAAATCCGAGCAGCCGCTGGCCAACCCCTATGCCTATCAGGCGCATCAGTTTGACAAGAGCCAGCCGGAAATCCTGCCTATCCTGCAAAAGCTGCGGGCGCTGCTGGATGAGTTTGGTGCCACCACCAGCCTTGCCGAAGTGGGCGATGATTCTGACAAAACCCTGCAACTGATGGCGGACTATGCCACGCAGGAGCGTGTACATATGTGCTACGGGTTTGATTTTCTGGGCCCGCGCTTCACGCCGGAATTTGTGCGTCACACTGTTGAACGCTATGAAAAGCACGCGGGCGGCAGTTGGCCGTGCTGGGCCTTTTCCAACCATGATTGCATCCGCCACGCCACGCGCTGGACGCCGGAGGGTGGTGATCTGGCCCAAACCGCGCGTTTTTCAGCGGCGCTAATCTTGAGTTTGCGCGGGTCTATTTGCCTCTATCAAGGCGAGGAACTTGGCCTGCCCGAAGCCGATATTGCCTTCGAGGATTTACAGGACCCCGCCGGAAAAACCTTCTGGCCGGATTATAAGGGCCGCGATGGTTGCCGGACGCCGCTGCCGTGGGACGACGCCTTACCCAATGCCGGATTTGGCAACGGCAAGCCGTGGTTGCCGGTTTCCCCCGCGCATTTGCCACGCTCTATCAAGCAGCAGGCGGCGGATCCGCATTCGGTATTGGGGTTTTACAAGAAGGCCATCGCTTTGCGCCAGGCCAGCGCTGTGTTGCGGCTGGGAAGTATCGAAATTGTGCAAGCCAAACAAAACCTGCTGGTATTGCGGCGTAGCCATGGCGCCGAGACAATAATTTGCCTGTTTAATTTCGGGCCGGATGCTGTGCCAAACCCCTATCAGGGCGAGGGGATTTTAGCGTCTGCCGCTTCTGAGCACATAGAACCGCGCGGCTTTCGCTGGGTTAAGGGCAGTTAAATCCCGCCTTTTTTGATCGCGAGATAGAGAATCCGTTTGTTCTCAATCCTGAATCGGGTGAGGCTATCCAAAATCAACCCCGCCACTGCAAAGACACTGGCCACCAGAATAAGCCCCGTGCACAGGATGGCTGTTGGCAGGCGCGGCACAAGTCCGGTCTCGACAAATGTGGTCACCAGCGGCACGGCCAACAGCGCGGCCAAAATCACCAATGCGCCGGACAGAGTTCCAAAAAACATCGCGGGGCGGGTTTCTTTTGCCAGCATGATGAAGGTTTTCAAAATCTTCAAACCGTCCCGCACCGAATTGAGCTTGGACTTTGAGCCCTCCTGCCGTTTGCCATAGGGCAAGCTGATTTCGCAGGTCGGCAACTTAAGCTGGCTGGCATGAACCGAGAGTTCCGTCTCAATTTCAAAGCCAGATGACAGCGCCGGGAAGCTTTTGACAAAGCGCCGCGAGAACGCCCGGTAACCTGAGAAAATATCGCCATATTCATTGCCAAACAGCGTCCGGTAAATGCCGTTGAACAGCTTATTGCCAAACGCGTGGCCGGCGCGGTGCGCCTCTTGATGAATGTTGGCACGCGCGCCAATCACCATATCCATATGGTCATCGGTGACGGCTTTAATCAGTTGCGGTGCGCTGGCAGCGTCATAGGTGCCATCGCCATCACACATCAAATAGACGTCGGCATCAACCTCGGCAAACATCCGGCGCACGACATTGCCCTTACCGGCGCGGCGCTCCAAAAACACCTGCGCGCCCGCAGCGCGCGCCACTTCCGCAGTGTTGTCGGTTGAGCGATTGTCGAACACGAAGATTTTGGCGTCCGGCAATGACAGTTGAAAACTCTTAACCACGTCGGCAATTGCCAAGGCTTCGTTGTAGCACGGCAGGATCACCGCCACCTGAACCGCCGCAGGTGCTTGTTGACGCCGGGCTGTCTCCACCAAACCTGCCGCCAGTGGCGAGCTGGCTTTGAGCGCCTGCGCGAGGTCCGTTGCGGCGGCTTGAGCCTGCCACTTCGCGGATGCAGGCTTGGCGAGGCTTTTTGACGCAGATTTACGCTTGATGGTCGGTTTGGAGGACATGGCGGCAAAAAACCCTTGAGAGAACCCGATACGCTAACTGAATTTCAATGATTACCGACAAAGGTTGATACCTGATGAAGAAGCTAGCGCTCTGTGCGCGCCTTTCAGGAAGAAGCACTCATGTCTTTAGATCTCTCTCTTGCCCGGCCAAAAGCAAAGACGCCAATTTTGGCGGGACGGGCAAATTCGCTGGTGCCGATTCTGGCTGGCGCGATGCTGATCTGGTTCGCCCTAAACTGGGATACGCTGGTCACTGTCTGGACCACCGGAGCCTATATCGATACCGATGATGCCATGAAAATGGTCGAGGTGCGTGACTGGATGAACGGTCAGGGCTGGTTTGATATGGTGGCCCACCGTATGGATGCGCCCTCCGGCGTGTTGATGCATTGGTGTTCGACCTGCCAGCACAAGATCGCCGCAGTCGGATTGCCACGATGCTCGGGGAAAATGCCGCCCTGATCGAAATCGCCGGGGAACGCGACGGCCTGATCCTGTCCGGCTACATCTGCCCG
>JAYVYB010000262.1:0-3098 GCA_043784625.1 Methylovirgula sp. | reverse complement strand
TCGCTCATCAAACCACGAACCAAATCAGCCTCCCCTCAGAAAGGGAGCTTGAATCACGTTTCAACCGATTTGGGAATCCTCTTTGTCAACAGAACCTAGAAAACTCTAGGCTATTCGACAAGACCGAGACAGGCTGCATCATAGTGCGAGATTAGCTTGAGCAGCCCCCTTCATGAACTAAGTTTCTAACCTGAGCAACCGAGGCCAGCCGCCTCTATTTGTGTCAAATTGTACTATGCGTTCTTTGCTCGCGGGCGCCTCATTGCGGTGCCTTTGTCGAAGACGAATTGGGAAGCAAATCTATTAGAAGTTGATTTGGAAAACGTCGCTTTTTTACTATTGCGTAGAACCGCTCTGTGACCTCAGGAACGCTGCAATATTCAACCAGTGTGCCAGCCAACAATTCATCGCGCACCACAATCGGGGGCACTAATGTGACCCCTTCGCGCTCTCTCGCCAGAAGTCGCAACATAGCCATATCGTCAACTTCTGCGAGGATGGTCGGCCTTATTCCAGCCAGTTCGAGAATTCTGTCAAACGCTACTCGGACATCGCTGTCCAGACTGGGAAGGAGGAGTGGCTCCGCGTGTAAGTCTTCGGGAAACCGGAAATTTGCTTTTTCAAACCTTGGGCGACCGACCAGACTTACAGGCTGCTCAGCAAGAAGATAACTGCGCAGCAAAGAGCGGGCGTCCCGCGGTGCGGCACTGTTCGCCAAAATAACGTCCAAAGCATGAGCCTCCAGCTGCGAGAGTAAGTCGCGGATGTTCCCAGAACGTACGATGAGTTCTACGTCTTTTCTACCAACCAGAGGCCTCAGAAATTCTAGTTGAAAGTTGCGCGACAGGGTCGTAAGCGCCCCGACTCTAAGCACCTGCTGGCTGGCAAACGGCCGTCCTTTCATTGTACTCATCAGTTCATCACCAGCTTTGAACACAGTGTCGGCGTAGTCTAACGCAATCCTACCTGCCTCAGTCAGGAGCAGTCTCTTTCCTGCGCGTTCAAAGAGCGAATGCCCCATCTGGTGTTCCAGCTTTTGAATCTGGACCGAAAGAGATGACTGCGAAAGGTTCAAATGCGCTGCGGCTCTGGTGAGATTGCCTTCACGCGCTACTGCCCAAAAATAGTGCAGATGATTGAAGTTAAGATTTTTCATATTGTTCTATTTAAACGAACGATACGATTAGAACAATGAATTTTAATCTAATCGATCTTCCCGGTAAAAGTAGACTTGAAATAGAAAAGTTTAGCGAGGAAACACTGTGACAATATTTGCGCTGGCGTTTATGGCACCCGTTCCGATCTTGGCCAGTGCTGCTCTCAATTTTTTAAATGCCGGACGCAGGCCCCGACTTACTCTAAAATTGACCGAGGCCGCCACGCTCCTTGCGCTCGGAATAGCCATAGCGTCGGCTGTCGGTCTCGGCTCTATCGGTCCTGGCGTCAGTCAAACCATCGGAATTGAGGGCTTGGGACTGTCGGCACGTCTGGACGCTGTCAGCGCCGTTATGTTGGTTCTGGCGAGCTTCATCGGCTGGGTTGTGGTGCGTTATTCTGCAACCTATCTTGATGGCGAAGCGCGGCAGGGTGCATTCACCGGTTGGCTATGCATGACACTCGCTTCAGTCTTGCTGTTAATCACAGCAGGCAACCTCGTTCAGTTGGTTCTGGCTTGGATCGCGACGAGCACGTTTCTGCACCGTCTCTTATTGTTTTATCCCGATCGTGTCGGAGCGCGCCGGGCGGCGCGTAAGAAGTTTGTCACGGCCCGCCTCGCAGATATCGCCCTTATCGGCGCTGCGGGTTTGCTTGCGGTGGCTTACGGGACTGCCGACATTGGCTCGATCTTGCAAGCCGCCCATTCGGGAGCAGGCGGAAACCTTACAACCTGGGCAGCAAGCTTGCTGGCTCTCGCGGCGGTCCTAAAGTCTGCCCAGTTTCCAACCCATGGCTGGCTGACGGAAGTAATGGAGACACCCACGCCGGTGTCGGCGCTTCTCCACGCGGGGGTGATCAACGCTGGCGGCTTCTTGCTCATTCGCTTTGCCGACATCATGCTGCTAGCACCTGGTGTGCTGGCTGCCTTAGTAATAGTCGGTGGCTTCACTGCGCTGTTCGGCAGCTTAGTCATGCTGACACAACCGGCGGTGAAGACGTCGCTCGCTTGGTCAACTGTAGCCCAGATGGGCTTCATGATATTTGAATGCGGGTTGGCTCTGTTTTCACTGGCATTGCTGCACATTGTGGCGCACTCGCTATATAAAGCCCATTCTTTTCTGGCTTCAGGCGGCGCAGTGGAGCGTGTCGCTTCTCTCCGCAGGCCCGGTCCGGTCGCGATCCCCAGCTCCGGCACGGTTGGTCGGGCATTTGGCTTGGCCCTTGCGATATACGTGCTAGCCGGGCTTGGTTTCGGCTTACTTCACAAATCGCCCCAAGCCATCGCGGTCGGTGCCATACTAATTTTCGGCGTAGCGTATATGCTGGCGCAGGGATTAGCCGATGCCGCGCCACAGGCACTTACGCGACGCACCGCCGCATACGCCGCGGCGACATCGATCGGCTACTTCGCACTGCAACGGGCAGCGACTTTCCTGACTGATGGCGTTTTGCCGGCGCCCCCGCCGCCAAGAACCTTGGAGTGGGTGCTAATGGTGTTCGCTGTTATCAGCTTCGGTCTCGTCGCTATAGTGCAGGCGATGTTTCCACTTTGGGCGTATCACCCGGCAGCCGCTGGGCTGCGCGTCCATCTCTCAAACGGCTTTTACGCAAATGCTGTTTTCAACCGCATCGTCGGCAACTGGTCCACCCGCAGTTCATCTTGATTAAGCTGGAGCTTCAGACATGTCTCACCAATTTTCTTCGGCACTCGCCGATCTAAACTCGTTCGAAGCAATAGTTGAGCGCGCCGGCCGGGCTATCCCACCGTTATGGCCTTTGGCGTCAAGCGTCGCGGTAAATCCTTTTCTCGGGCAAGCGGGCGAGAGCTTTCTGACTGCGGGGGCGCGACTGGCGCGCGTAGCAGGCGTTTCACTCACCATGCCGAGAGGGTGGTATAAAAAAAAGATCGACGCCGGCGTTATATCGGAAGAAGATTTAAG
>JAYVYB010000261.1:0-3209 GCA_043784625.1 Methylovirgula sp. | reverse complement strand
CCCAGGTTGTGGTGTAAATTTAGCAACCTTAGATTGCTAAATGCAACTCTAGGTTATTCCGCCGCCTCGGAATAGCTGTCCATTGGCGGGCAGGAACATACCAAATTCCGGTCGCCATAAACATTGTCAACGCGGCCGACACTTGCAAAATACTTGTCCTGTTGCGGCGTGCCTGTGGGGTAGCAACCCTGGGCGCGGCTGTAAGCGCGGTTCCAATCATCCGCCGCGAGATCCTGAATTGTGTGCGGCGCGTGGCGCAGCGGCGAAGTATCCAAGGCAATTTTGCCGTTTTCAATTGCGGTGATTTCAGTCCGGATCGCGATCATAGCATTGATAAAGCGATCAATTTCGGTTTTAGACTCAGACTCTGTCGGCTCTATCATCAATGTGCCCGGCACCGGAAAGCTCATGGTCGGCGCGTGAAAGCCAAAGTCAATCAGGCGTTTGGCGATATCATCCACGGTGACGCCGCATTTATCTTTCAGGCTGCGCGGGTCAAGGATGCACTCATGCGCGACACGGCCGCGTTGATTTTTATAAAGCACGGGAAAGTGCGGATCGAGCCGAGTTGCGATGTAATTTGCCGACAATATGGCGACTTCACTGGCTTTTTTCAGGCCCTCCGCCCCCATGAGCAGTATGTAAGCATAGGATATCGGCAAGATTGATGATGACCCGTGCGGTGCCGCTGAAACCGGGCCAACTTTTGCGCCGGATTTGCCAATGTGGCCGGGCAGAAAAGGCGCGAGATGGGCGCGAACGCCAATGGGCCCCACGCCCGGACCGCCGCCGCCGTGCGGAATACAAAAGGTTTTGTGCAGGTTCAGATGACTGACATCGGCCCCATATTCCCCCGGACGCGCCAAACCGACCTGTGCGTTCAGATTTGCGCCGTCAAGATAGACTTGTCCGCCGTTTTTGTGAACAATCTCGCAAATTTCACGGATTTTCTCCTCAAAAACGCCGTGAGTTGATGGATATGTGATCATAACGGCTGCGAGGGCGGCCTTATGCTTTTCCGCCTTGGCTGTGAGATCTGCAACGTCAATGTTGCCGAGCGCATCGCAGCCGACGACAACCACCGTCATGCCTGCCATGGCAGCCGATGCCGGGTTTGTTCCATGCGCAGAGGACGGAATGAGACATATATTGCGGTTTTTATCACCTTTGGCGTGGTAGTAGGCCCTAATGGCGAGCAGACCCGCATATTCGCCCTGTGCGCCAGAGTTTGGTTGCAGCGACACGGCATCGTAGCCTGTGATTGCGCATAACATCGCTTCAAGATCGGCAAAAAGCTCGGAATAACCCTTGGTTTGCGCTTGTGGGGCATAGGGATGCAACGCGCCAAACTCCGGCCACGTAACAGGAATCATCTCGGTGGTGGCGTTAAGCTTCATCGTGCATGAGCCTAGAGGGATCATCGCGCGGTCAAGCGCCAGATCACGATCAGAGAGGCGGCGGATGTACCGCAGCATTTCGGTCTCTGAGTGATATTTGTGGAAAGTCGGGTGCGTCAGAAATGGGCTTTTGCGCGCTAATTCTGCAGGGATCGCAACCGAAAGCGTTGAAAAATCATGGTTTTGATCGCCAATGCCAAAAACAGCGAGAATATTCCGAAGAGTTTGCGTCGTTGTCGTCTCATCGAGCGTAATTCCGAGTGTCTCTTCGTTCGGGAATAGCCGGAAGTTAATTCGCGCCTGTTTAGCGCGTTTGAGAATATCTGCGCGCTTTCCAGCGGCATCGACGCTTACCGTGTCAAAAAACGCGGTTTGATGGACTTTAAAGCCGTTCTTACGCAGAGCCTCCGCAAGGTGGCAGGCAAGGGCGTGAACGGTGCTCGCTATGCGCCTCAGGCCTTCGGGGCCATGGTAAATGGCATACATGGTTGCCATAACGGCGAGCAGAACTTGCGCTGTGCAGATATTTGAAGTGGCCTTTTCACGGCGGATATGTTGTTCGCGCGTTTGGAGTGTGAGCCGATAGGCGGGATTGCCGCGCGCATCGATCGAAAGGCCGACAATGCGACCGGGAATTGCGCGCTTGAGCGCGTCCTTGACCGCCATATAGGCCGCATGAGGACCGCCGAAGCCCATAGGTACTCCAAAACGTTGCATCGACCCAATGGCGATGTCAGCTCCAAGCTCGCCGGGGCTTATTAGCAGCGTTAGCGCAAGCGGATCTGCGGCAATAATCGCCAGACCGCCGTTATTATGTATCAATTCAATGGTTTCACGGGGGTTGACCAAACCACCCCGCGTCCCTGGATATTGTAATAGAGCGCCAAAAACCTTGGCTTCAGTCAGTTGCTCCAGCGGATTTCCGATTATAATCTGCCAGCCGAGCGGCTCTGCGCGGGTTTTGAGAACCGCAATCGTCTGTGGATGGGCGTTTTCATCCACGAAAAAGACGTTGGAGCCGTTTTTGCAAGTGCGTTGCGCCAGTGCCATTGCTTCAGCGGCGGCAGTGGCTTCGTCAAGCAAAGATGCGTTCGACATATCCAAGCCGGTGAGGTCACAAATCAGCGTTTGAAAGAAGAAAAGCGCTTCAAGGCGACCTTGACTGATCTCGGGCTGGTAAGGTGTGTAGGCTGTGTACCAAGCAGGGTTTTCGAGAATATTGCGCTGAATAACACCCGGCGTGATGGTTCCGTGGTAGCCTTGGCCGATCAGCGATGTAAAAACCTGATTTTTGGCTGCTATGTTTCGGAGTTTTGCCAGCGTTTCAACTTCGCTTAGTCCCACGCCAAGCGCGAGCGGAAATTTCGGGCGAATGTCGGTAGGGAGCGTTTGCGACATCAGTTCGTCGAGGCTCGAAGCGTTGACTGCGCGTAGCATTTCGGCAATGTCGCGCGAAGAGGGGCCGATATGCCGGCGCTCGAATGGGGAAGCTGGTTCGGATTTCATCATTTTTCCTTAACCGATGAGGGCTGTGTAGGCAGCTTCGTCCATCATCTCTTCAAGCTGTTTTGGATCGGAAAGTTTGATTTTGAAGAACCAGCCAGCACCGCCCGCGTCCGAGTTTACCAGGTCGGTTTGCGTGGTAAGAGCCTGATTTACGGCGATAATCTCGCCTGAAACAGGAGCGTAGACATCGGATGCGGCCTTTACGGATTCAACCACCGAAATGGCCTCGCCAGCCACAACATGCTGTCCGATTTTAGGCAGCTCGACAAACACCACGTCGCCCAACTGATTTTGCGCGTGGTCGGT
>JAYVYB010000260.1:0-15623 GCA_043784625.1 Methylovirgula sp. | reverse complement strand
TTCTATTCTGGCGCTCGCCGAGCAATATCTGCAATTTATAGAGGCGGCGCGGAAAATCCGGCTGGAACTGGCCGCAGATTATCTGGTGATGGCGGCGTGGCTGGCCTATCTCAAATCGCGGCTGTTGCTGCCGGAGCCGGCCAAGGGTGAGGAGCCGGAAGCGGCGGAGCTGGCGCTGGCCTTGGCGCACCGCTTGCGGCGGCTGGAGGCTATGCGGCGCGCGGCGGAGCGGCTGGTGAACCGGCCCCGGCTGGGGCGGGACTTTTTTGCGCGGGGCGCGCCAGAGGAGATGAACGCGCAAACCCGACCGCTTTATGAAGCTAATTTATTCGATTTATTAAGCGCCTATGCGTCGCAGCGGCAAAAGCAGGCCTTATCGCGCGTCACCCTGAAGCAGCGCTTTGTCTGGTCTTTGGCGCAGGCGCGCGAGGCGCTTGAGCGGATGATTGGCCGCAGCCAGGATTGGTTGCAACTGGAACCTTTTTTGCTGGAATTCGGGCTTGGTGTCGAGCAACAGCGCACGCTGAGGGCCTCAAGCTTTTCGGCGGCGCTGGAACTGGTGAAAGAGGGCAAATGTGACTTGCGGCAAGACACAGCCTTTGCTCCGCTCTGGATGCGGCCAAGACTGAGGCTGGAAATCGCATGAAAATCCAACCGTTTAGCTTGTTTGATGAGGAGCCGGACCCGGAACGCCTCGCGGCGCGCATCGTTGAGGCGATGTTGTTTGCCTCGGCTGAACCGCTGTCCGAGGCGGAACTTTCAGCGCGGATTAAAGACCCGCATGACATGCGCGCCATTTTGGTGGCGTTGCGGGCGCATTATCAGGGACGAGGCGTGGAGCTGGCGCGCATCGGCGATAAATGGGCCTTCCGTACTGCCAAAGACCTGTCGTGGCTGCTGGTGGAAGGTGCGCAGGAGGCAAAAAAGCTGGGGCGCCCTGCGCTCGAAACTCTTGCCATTATAGCTTATCACCAGCCTGTAACCCGTTCAGAAATTGAGGATATTCGCGGCGTACAGGTGGCGCGCGGCACCATCGATGTGCTGCTGGAATCCGGTTGGATTCGCTTGCGCGGGAGGCGCCGCTCGCCCGGGCGACCGGTCACTTACGGCACCACATCGCAATTTCTCGATCATTTCGGGTTGGAGGCGATTGGCGATTTGCCCGGCATGGACGAGCTCAAGGGTGCGGGGCTGCTCAACGCCAATTTGCCGCGCGGACTTTCAATCCCGGTTCCGGGCGACGACCACGCGCTGAGAGACGATGAAGAGCCGCTCGACGGGCCATTGTTTGATGATTTTCCCAGCGAGCTTGACGAAGGGTGAAAACATACCTCGAAGGGGATTTTGCTCTTCAGGGGCACGTGCCCCGCGCATGCGGCCCCTACAACGGCCCTTGAAAGCTCTGTATTTTGTCTTTGGGGAAGTTATAAATCTTCCCGGTGTCCTGCCACTCCGGCGCACAGAGTTTGGCGATAAGCGGCGCGATGTCTTGCGGCGGGCGCAAGGTGCTGGGGTCTTCCCCCGGCATGGCGGCGGCGCGCATACGGGTGCGCATACGGCCCGGATCAACCGCCATAACGCGGACATTAGTGGTTTTGGTTTCCGCGGCATAGGTGCGCATCAAGGCATCTAGCGCAGCTTTCGAGGCGGCATAAGGGCCCCAAAACGGGTTGAATTCAGCACGGTTTCCAGCGGCAGAACTCATCATAACCACCCGCCCGGCGCTGGATTGGCGCAGCGGCAGGTCCAGCGAGCGCAACAGGCGGAAATTTGCGGTGACATTGGTGGCGAGCACCGTTTCGAAGTCTTTGGGCTCGACATGGGCCAGCGGCGAGATGGGCCCCAGGATTGCGCCATTGGCAACGAAAATATCAAGCTTGCCCCAGCGCTGGTGAATTGCAAGACCAAGCCGATCCAACGCGGGAAAGTCGGTCAAGTTGCACGGAACCAAGGTGGCTTCGCCGCCGAGCGCTTTGATTTCATCATCGAGCGTCTCGAGCGCGCTTTGGGTGCGGGCGAGCGCGATGATATGCACGCCGGATTTCGCCAGCTCCAGCGCCACAGCGCGGCCAATTCCGCGCGACGCGCCGGTAATGAGGGCAATACGCTGTTCCATTATCGGAGTTTCCTGTTTGCTATCCGCAAGTCCAAGTCCTTTATCGCGTGCCTTTAACGCAATACCGCTTCACACTTTTGCCAGGCAGGCGATCATCTGGCCTCTGCCAAAAGCGACATCTGGCCGTGGTTTGCTTCTCCAGCAATGTCGGTGAGGGGGGTTGGATAGTCCCCGGTGAAGCAGTGATCGGTAAACTGCGGCGCAAGGTCGTTACGCGCCTTTTCGCCCACGGCGCGGTACAGGCCGTCAACCGAGAGGAAAGCGATGGAATCGCAGCCGATATAATCGCGGATTTGGTCCAGGCTGTGGTTTGCGGCGAGCAGATTGTCCCGTTCCGGCGTGTCGATCCCATAAAAATCCGGATGCTTGATCGGCGGGGAGGAAATGCGGAAGTGAACTTGCTTGGCACCGGCCTCACGAATCATGCGAACGATTTTGACAGATGTGGTGCCGCGCACGATGGAATCATCGAGCAAAATGACGCGCTTGCCTTCAATTGCGGCGCGGTTGGCACTGTGCTTGAGGCGGACGCCCATTTCACGGATGCTCTGCGTTGGTTGAATAAAGGTGCGGCCGACATAATGATTGCGGATGATGCCAAGCTCAAACGGGATGCCGGAGGCGCGCGCATAGCCGATGGCGGCCGGCACGCCGGAATCCGGCACCGGAACAACCACATCGGCCTCGATATGGCTTTCACGCGCCAGTTCCGCGCCCATGTTTTTGCGGATGTCATAGACGGAGCGGCCGTGAACAATGGAATCCGGCCGGGCAAAATAGACATATTCGAAAATGCAGGGGCGCATGACGCGGGGCGGAAATGGTTTCAGGCTTTGAATTCCGGATTCATCGATGACGATGACTTCGCCATTTTCGACGTCGCGAATGAACTTTGCGCCGATAATGTCCAGCGCGCAGGTTTCGGAGGCAAGAATGTAACAACCATCTAGCTCACCCAAAACCAACGGGCGGATACCGATGGGGTCGCGCGCGCCGATGAGTTTTTTATTGGTGAGGCTGACGAGAGAATAGGCACCTTCAAGCTGGCGCAACCCTTCGATATAGCGATCCATAAAGCGAGGCTTGCGGCTGCGGGCGACCAGATGCAGCAAAACCTCAGTGTCGGAGGTGGATTGGCAGATTGCACCGTCCTGAATGAGCGCGCGGCGCAGCGTGAGGCCATTGGTGAGGTTGCCATTGTGCGCGACGGCAAAGCCGCCGGTGTTGATTTCGGCAAAAAGCGGCTGAACATTGCGCAGAATTGTGCCGCCCGTGGTGGCGTAGCGCACATGGCCAACGGCCATGGAGCCTGGAAGGCGGGCGATGGTTGCCGCCGAAGAAAAATGATCTCCAACCAAGCCGTTGCGCCGCTCGGAGCTGAAACGCTGCCCGTCAAAGGTGACAATGCCGGCGGCTTCCTGCCCGCGATGTTGCAAGGCGTGGAGGCCTAGCGCGGTGATGGCGGCTGCTTGCGGATGGCCAAAGATGCCAAAAACACCGCACTCTTCCTTGAGGCGATCCGCGTCCGGATCAAAAACAGATTGGTCTTCAAGGTCGTGGCTGGGCTGGGAGGCGTTCAGGATTTTGATCCTCAGGGTTAGTCAGGGGTCTCGCTCAGGGTTTTTTAGGCGGTGCTGCGAGTTGGTTAAGCTTTTGCTGGTCGGCTGCTGTTGGCGCGGTTGCTGCGGGGGCAGTCGCCGGAGAGGCTGGCACATTTGCCGGTGGCGTGGTTGTTTCGGTTGCGCCATCACCCTTTGGTAACTTAAGCGCTTTCAGCCGCGATTCAATATCGTCCGGCAACAATGCCTGCAAACTCAAACCGGATGATTCGAGATAGGGGCGAATTTTTGCGGTTTTCACCCATTCCGGCTGCTGCTTCTCAGCCACGAGCCAGTTGAAGAACACCATGGCGACCACGCAAAGCAAAAAGCCGCGAGCCGCGCCAAAAACCAGACCCAAAGTGCGATCGAGCGCACCGATTTTGGAATCGAGGATCATGTCGGACATTTTGATGGTGATGATCGAGACGAGAATGAGCGTGACAAAAAACACGATGGCCGCTGCAACCGGCGTGGCGATGGCGGGCTTGGCCACGTAAGGGGTCACGTAAGGCAACACCAGAGAATAGCCATAGAGCGCGGCGAAGCCTGCCGCCACCCAAGATCCAATGGCCAACACTTCGCGCGTAAAACCGCGCACCATCGACAGCAATGCCGAAACCAGAACAATCGCAATAACACCAAGATCTAAATAAGATGGCATATCAAAGCCTCAGCACCCAAAATAAGACCTGCGGGCTTGTTCTTGTTGAACTTGGCGCGATCTGAACGTTTGCTTTATAGCGAAGGAGTTTGGTTCCGTCACCCCTTTGCACGAGAGAGTCTAGCGAGTTTTAGAGTTCGATGTGGATTGTTGGGCAATTTGTGCTACCAGAGCCGAAATATGGCTCAAAGCGTGGGTTTTCAGCGGTGCGTCTCCCGAATCCAACTGTTTGAGCGGGCCATATGCGGTTGAAAAGCCGAGCTTTGCCGCCTCTTTCAGCCGCAAACCAGCGTGAACCACTGGCCGGATGGCGCCGGAAAGGCCGAGCTCGCCAAAATAAACCGCCTCGCTGGGCAAATGCGCCCCGGTGAGCGAGGAAACCAAAGCCGCCGCAACGGCGATATCCGCCGCAGGTTCGGAGATTTTCAAGCCACCCGCCACATTCAGGTACACATCATGTTGAGCGAGGCGCACGCCCGCGTGAGCTTCCAGAACCGCAATCACCATGGCGAGACGGTTTGAGTCCCAGCCAACCACAGCCCGGCGCGGCGTGCCTAAAGCGGAAGGCGCGACCAGCGCCTGAAATTCCACCAACATGGGGCGCGTGCCTTCCATGCCGGCAAAGACGGCGGTGCCGGAAGCGGCGGCGTCGCGGCTGGAGAGAAACAGCGCGCTTGGGTTTGCCACCTCACGCAGGCCATCGCCTGTCATTTCAAAGACACCAATTTCGTCTGTGGGACCGAAACGGTTTTTGTTGGCGCGTAAAATCCGGAAATGATGCGAGCCATCGCCTTCAAAAGAGATGACTGCATCCACCATATGCTCAACCACGCGGGGGCCGGCGATTTGACCATCTTTGGTGACATGCCCGACCAGAATGACGCTGGCGCCCGAACGTTTGGCGTAGCGGATGAGCGCCTGCGCCGAGCCGCGCACCTGTGTGACTGTGCCGGGGCTGGATTCAACTGTGTCGGTGAACATGGTCTGGATGGAGTCAATAATGACCAACCCCGGCTTTTTACCTTCAGAGAGTGTGGCGATGATGTCCTCAACGCCGGTTTCGGCGGCCAGCTCCACCGGAGCGTCTTTGAGACCGAGGCGTTCGGCGCGCAAACGCACCTGAGCAATGGCCTCCTCGCCGGAGATATAGGCCACCCGCTCGCCGCGCCGCGCCAATGACGCGCTGGCCTGGATGAGCAGGGTGGACTTGCCGATGCCGGGTTCGCCGCCGATGAGGATGACCGAGCCGGGAACAAAGCCGCCGCCGGTTACACGGTCAAATTCATTGATGCCGCTGATCAGGCGCGGGGCAGGGGTGTGGGTGCCGGACAGGCCTTCAAGCGGAAAAATGCGCCCCTTTTTCATACCGCGCGCCGCTTGAGCGCCGATGCCGGAGTCGGTTTCCTCGAGAATGGAGTTCCATTCGCCGCAGGAGTCACATTTGCCCTGCCAGCGGTTGGTAACCGCACCGCAGTTTTGACAGACGAATCGGAGAGGAGATTTAGCCATTCGTTCTATGTACGTTCTTTTTGGTCGGCGTCCAAATAGGTTCTTTTGTAGCGGTGCCCAAGCCGCGTCAGGATTTCGTAGCCGATGGTGTTCGCGGAGGCCGCCAAATCATCAATGCTCTGGTGCGGCCCGAGGATTTCGACCATTGCGCCTTCGAAACGTAAGGGGGGCGGCACGTCGGTGACGTCGAAGACGGTGAGGTCCATTGATATGCCGCCAACAATGGGGCAGCGGATGCCGTTGATAAAGCCAGCGCCGCCCTGCGCCACATCGGTTCCGCGGGCTGAACGGGGCAGGCCATCAGCATAGCCAATGGAGCAGGTGGCAAGAATGGTGGGGCGTTTTGCGGTCCAGAGATTATTATAGCCGACGGTTTCTCCCGCCGCTATGGCGCGAAGCAGGAGAATAGGCGTGGAAAGCGCCACCACCGGTTTCATCGGATTTGGCAAATGCGGCGTCGGGTTGCCGCCATAAAGCGCATAGCCCGGTCGGGTGAGATCATATTTTGGCACCGGATCGAGAAAATGCCCGGAGGAATTGGCTAGGCTGGCGGGAATATCCGGGAAAGCGGCGCGAATTCTGGCAAAGATTTCAAGTTCGCGCTCCGTGGAGGGGGAAACAATGTCTTCGGACGAAGAAAAGTGCCCCATAATGAGGACGGGCCGCAGCACGCCAAGCGCCGCCTTAACGGCATCTATTTCATGTGCCTCAAACCCCAGCCGGTTCATACCGATGTTAAAATGCAGCGCGACTTTAACGGAGCTTGAACTGCTGTTGGCGTAGCGGTTGAGGCGTATTATGTCACCAAACGAGCCGATGACGGCGATGGACCCCTTCGGCGCAGAATGGGAACTAGATGAGCTGGCTATGCCATTGAGGACAAATGTCCGCACTTTGTCTTGGACTGTGGGCATCTGGCGCGCTTCGTTGTCATGCGCGACAAAAAACGTCTTGCATCCGGCCCTGGCGAGTGCGGCCACCGCAGGTTCAAGGCCGATGCCATAGGCGTCGGCTTTGACACAGGCGGCACATTCGGCAGGGTGGGCGCGGGCGGCGAGAAGCTTCCAGTTATGTTGGAGCGCAGCCAGATCAATGGTGAGCAGAGCGCCGTGGCTCAATCTTCCATCCTCTCAGGCAGCTTATCTTCATCGGCCAAATTGCCGAAGCGGGTCATTTCCGCCTCAAACTGCAACTGCACGGTTCCTGTGGGGCCGTGACGCTGCTTGGCAATGATGACTTCCGCCTTGCCGTGAACGATTTCCATCTCGGACATCCATTTGAGATGTTCCTCGGTGCCGGGGCGCGGCTCTTTGTTTTTGAGGTAATATTCCTCACGATAGACGAACATCACCACGTCGGCGTCTTGCTCAATCGAGCCGGATTCGCGCAGATCGGAGAGTTGCGGGTGCTTGTCATCGCGCGATTCAACCTGACGCGACAGCTGCGACAGCGCTACAATCGGCACAGACAGCTCTTTGGCCAGCGCCTTCAGGCCGGTGGTGATTTCAGTTAGCTCCTGCACGCGGTTATCGCCCTTTGATTTGGAGCCCGATAGCAGTTGGAGATAGTCGACGATCAAAATATCCAGACCGCGCTGGCGCTTGAGGCGGCGGGCGCGCGCGGTGAGCTGCGCAATGGAGATGCCGCCGGTTTGGTCGATGTAAAACGGCACGGTTTGCATGTCGCGCGCGGCATCTGAAATACGCTGAAATTCGTTGTCTTTGATATCACCGCGGCGGATGCGCGACGAGGAGACGCCGGATTGTTCGGCGATAATACGGGTGGCAAGCTGTTCCGACGACATTTCCAGCGAGAAAAAGCCGACAATGCCGCCATTGGTGGTTTCGTGGGTGCCATCCGGGCGGATTTTATAATTATAGGCTTTGGCAATGTTGAACGCGATGTTGGTCGCCAGCGCGGTTTTGCCCATGGCGGGACGTCCGGCTATGATCACCAAATCCGAACTTTGCAGGCCGCCCATCAGCCTATCAAGATCGATCAAACCGGTGGAAATACCGGACAGCGAGCCGCTGCGCTCAAAGGCTTTGGCCGCCATATCCACAGCGGTGGTGAGCGCATCAGAAAAGCGCTGAAAGCCACCGGCATAAGCGCCGCTTTCGGCAATCTCGTAAAGCTTACGCTCGGCTTCCTCAATCTGGGCGCTTGGAGACAGATCGACTGTGGCGTGATAGGCGGTGTTGACCAAATCCTCGCCGATGGTGATGAGGCCGCGCCGGGTGGCCAACTCATAGATGGCGCGGCCATATTGCCCGGCATTGATGATGGTTGTGGCTTCCGACGCAAGGCGGGCCAGATATTGCGCGATGCTGACGCCGCCCAAATCCAGATCGCTCAAAAAGGTTTTGAGTGTGATGGGCGTCGCGATTTTACCAGAGCGGATCAATTGCGCCATGTTCTCATAGATGCGCTGATGGACCGGCTCGTGAAAATGTTCCGGCTTCAAGAAATCCGATACGCGGTCATAGGCGTCATTATTGATGATGATTGCGCCCAGCAGCGCTTGTTCCGCCTCAACATTTTGCGGCAAGACGCGCTGCGCAGCCTCTTGGGTGGCGACCGCGCGGGACGAGAAAAGTTCAATAGCAGCCATGGTTCAACCTGATTCGACACTATTATAGCATCTTGCAAAGCGCTGCTTATGGCATGGCGACTGGGGTGAATGTTAACAAAGTGTAATGAAACAACAGGTTTCCCCGTTTCTCACAGGGGCAAAGAAAACGTTGCCAAGGGCGCGAATTTGCTTGACAGGGTGGGAGCTTTGACGCCGAATTTTGCCAACTATTTTGAGGATCGGAAACGCACATGGGTATCGAAAAATTCGGGCAAATCGACGGACAGGACGTGTTTGAGGTGACGCTGGCCTTGCCCTCCGGTTTTAGCGCCAAAGTGCTGACTTGGGGCGCTGTGTTGCGGGACTTGGTGGTGCCGGTGATGGGCAAGGCTCAAACTGTGGTGTTGGGCTTGAATTCGCTGGAAGATTATCTGGCACATAGCCCGAGCTTTGGCGCAACTCCAGGGCGCTTTGCTAACCGGATCGGCAATGCCAGCTTTGAGATTGATGGCAAAACGTTTCATGTCACGCCCAACAAAAACTCCAAGCATTGTTTGCATGGCGGGCCCATGGGATTTGGCAAGCGGGTGTGGAGCGCGGGCGAGATGACATCCAGCTCTGTTGCGCTGCATCTCGATTCGGCAGATGGCGATATGGGATTTCCCGGCCATGCCAAAATCACCTGTATTTATCGCCTGTTGCCGCCGATGACGCTGCAAATTGAGCTGTTTGCGGAAACCGATGCGCCAACGCCAGTAAACCTTACCCATCATTCCTATTTCAATCTTGATGGTTCTGCCGATGCGCGCGACCATCACGTGATGATGAACGCGCCGTTTTATACGCCGACCGATGACGATTTAATCCCCACCGGAGAGGTGCGGCCTGTGGCGGGCGGCGCTTATGATTTTACCCGCACCCGCGCGGTGCGCAATGCAGGCGGGGTTGTTTACGACAGCAACTTTGTGGTGAGCACGCCGATAGATATGCACAGCGGCATGGCGCACCAGGCGACGTTGCATTCGCACAAAAACGGCCTGAGCATGGAGGTTCACTCTGACCAGCCGGGTGTGCAGTTTTATGACGGTGCCAAGGTGAATGTTCCGGTGACCGGTCTGAATGGTGCAAAATATGGCGCTCATGCCGGTTTGTGCTTTGAGCCGCAAAATTTTCCGGACGCGCCCAACAAGCGGCATTTTCCCAAC
This sequence comes from Methylovirgula sp., assembly GCA_043784625.1. Taxonomy (GTDB): domain Bacteria; phylum Pseudomonadota; class Alphaproteobacteria; order Rhizobiales; family Beijerinckiaceae; genus JANXSV01. The sequence goes on along the minus strand of JAYVYB010000260.1, from coordinate 5,959 downwards.
TCCATCCTGCGCAAGGGGGAGCGCTACAGTCACAAAATGGAATATCGGTTCCGGTAGTCCAACGTGAGCAGCGCAGTGGGGAAGATGGATTCAATGTTTAGGCGCGCAATTTTTGCCGGGCTGATTATGGGGTTTTGCTGCGGCAGCGTTTGGGCGCAGAGCGTCGAGCAGGGCGAGGCGGTGTTTCGCAAATGCGCGGCGTGCCACGCGATTGGCGAAGGCGCGGTGAACAAGGTCGGGCCGGTGTTAAATGGCGTGGTCGGGCGCGCTGCGGGGAGCTACGAAGGCTACGCCTATTCCGCAGCCAATAAAAACTCGGGCTTGATCTGGGATGAAGACACCCTGCGGGCCTATCTGGTGAGCCCGCAAGCCAAAGTGCCGGGCACGAAAATGTCGTTTGCCGGACTGCAAAAACAGTCAGAGATTGAAAGCATTATTTTGTATCTGAAGCAGTTTGATGCCGCAGGGAACAAGCGCTGACCTGTGCTACGCAGTTCAAGAAAACACCCGGATACGATGGCATTTGACAACTTGTTGCCAAAGGTTCGTGATCCGGGCGATTTTAGTTTGCAAGCAACTTAATGAATATTGGTTGCGATTACATTGAGCCGACAGAGTTGTCAGAGTTCATGCCGCCGCGCGAAAACACGCTTTGTGGAACGTTGCCAACATCGCAAGCTGCCTGACCGGCGTGGCCGCAATCTGCAATCGACTGGCCAACCGGGTTAAACTGGCCGAGGGCGCTGTCTGTGTCATAAATGGAGGGGGCAGAGCCGTGACCTTCATAGACGCGAGCATTGGCAGCGCTTGCGCCGAGCACAACAGCAGATGCAAGAATAAGTGTAGAAATGATTGAGCGTTTCATGTGATGTTCCTTTGCAGTACTTAGAAGTTGTTTTGGAGAGCAGTTATTTGCCTCACAACTACTATACGGGCGCAAACGGCAAAAGTTACAGGTGTCACGGTTTCGTGATGAACAATCTTATTTCACGGATGTGTCTTGGCGAAATGGTGAATGTGCCGCTTGCACAAAGCGCGGCGCCAAAGCATTCAGGATGTAAGCAGAAGGCTGTTGCGCCTTAAGAGAGCTAAAGCGCCAGATCCAAGCGAATTGGCACATGGTCGGACGGCTTTTCTCGGGCGCGCATCTCTTTATCGATGGTGACGCTTTGCAATCTGTCAGCCGCTTGCGGCGAAAGCAGCAGATGATCGATGCGGATACCGTTGTTTTTTTGCCACGCTCCGGCCTGATAGTCCCAAAAGGTGTAGATGTTGCCCGCGTCCGAGCAAGCGCGGAGCGCTTCAGTTAGTCCAAGATTGATCAGGCCTTGAAATGCGAAGCGGGTTTGCGGCAAAAACAGCGCATCCCCCAGCCAGACCGTGGGGTCTGTTGCGTCGCGTCCATGCGGAATAACATTGTAGTCTCCCGCCAAAACGAGCGGCTCTTCCAGCTTGAGCAGCTCTATGGCGTGGAGGCGCAAACGTTCCATCCAGCGCAGTTTGTAGGGATATTTTTCGGTATCGACCGGATTGCCGTTGGGAAGATAGATGCTCGCGACGCGCAGAGCGCCGGTGGGCGTTGAGATAACAGCCTCAATATAGCGGGATTGTTCGTCGGCATCATCGCCCGGCAGGCCGCGCCGGACATCTTCGAGGGGAAATTTTGAAATGAGGGCGACGCCGTTAAAGGTTTTCTGACCGTGGGTCTCAACATTATAACCCATCGCCTCAACTTCGAGACGCGGGAAGGCATCATCCAAACATTTGATTTCCTGCAAGCACAGCACATCGGGCGAGGTTTCGCGCAGGTAGTCGCACAGATGGTTGATGCGTTGGCGAACGGAGTTCACGTTCCAGGTGGCAATGCGCATAGAAAATCCTTTTGCGGCAGCATAGGCGGCGCGCCATATTTTTCCAAGAGGCTAAAAACCTGAAGGCTAGGCGTGAACCTGTGCAGGCTCGCGCATCAGCCGGGGCGGGGTGCCGCGCGGCATAACGCCGGATGACATTACCAAACGCCGGAGCGGTGCAAGGTTGGTGAGGGCCAACATGCCGGCACCGCGCAAAACGTCAACAGCGAGGAATTCGCTGAGCAAGGAGCGATTGAGCAGATCAACACCATTGGTGCGGAGCTTGATGTCGGCTTTGCGGCTGTGATCATAGGCTTTGAGGAGCGCTTCCGCGCCGGGGTCCCGATTCGTATTTAGTGCCGTATCGATACAGTCTGCCAGATGCGCCACGTCGCGCATGCCAAGGTTCAAGCCCTGCGCGCCAATCGGCGGAAACACATGAGCCGCTTCTCCAATCAGCGCAAGACGCGGCGCTGTCAGCCGCTCGGCGGTGAAGCCGCGCATGGGCACAAGGTGGGGCGGCGTTTCCAGCGCGATTTTGCCAAGACAGGACTGGCCCTGTCGCTCAATTTCGCGCGCCAATGCCTCGGGCGTCAGCCTGGCAAGCTGTTGCGCGCGGTCGGGTTGCATCATCCAAACGAGGCTTGAGCGGTGCGGCGCGGTGTGGCTTGGAGCCATTGCAACGGTTGTAAACGGACCTTGGCGGGTATGAAATTCGGTGGAAATATCGTTGTGCGGCAAGGCGTGGGTGAGCAAAGCGGTGAGCGCGGTTTGCGGATATGTCCATTGCTTCAGTGCGATTTGCCCCGCCTCGCGCGCGGCGGATTTAAACCCGTCGGCGGCTACAACCAGTTTTGAGCGCAATTCGCCGCCGTTTTCGAGGTGAATCTCAACGTAATCTGTTTTGAAATCATAGCTTTGGACGTGGTCTTCAATAAAATGAATCATCGGGGAGGCCTTTGCCGCCTCGCTGAGTATTTTCACTAATTTCCAGTTTTCGATGTTTGAGCCAAACGCCTCCAGACCCAATTCGCGGGCCTGAAAGCTGGCGGGTGGGGCGCGAAACAACGAACCGGTGTCGTCAATAATACGCAACGTTGCCAGAGGTGCGGTGTGCGCTTCCAGCAATTCCCATGCGCTGATGTTCTTTAGCAGACGCTTGGTGCCTTCAAACATGGACACAGCGCGGCCAGTTACGCGCACATCCGGCTTGCCGATGAGCGTAACGGCGTGGCCCATTTTGGCGAGGCACAGCGCCAATGTCAGGCCGGTTGCGCCTGCTCCGGCGATTGCGATTGGAACTGCATTTAGTTCAGACATTTTCGGCGTGCCCATGCGTGTTTCGCTGTATTGAACCCATATTGACGCGATTATTGCGGGTTTGGCCAGTTGGCAGATTAGCGCAGGCTTTTGCGCCGTTTGCGAAAACGCCTAGGCCGTGCTTATCTCGCGCCAACGACCGGGGTTGGAATCGCATCAATGCGCGCAGATGAACAAGACGAATTGCCGCTTACGCGTGAGCAAAAAGCACGCAAACAGGTGCGGCAAACGGCGGGCTACTCGGTGCATTTATTCACCGCTTCGGGTGGCGCGGTGGCTGTATTGGCGCTTTACGCCGCTATCGATCAGAAATTTGCCGTGATGTTCGGCTGGCTGGCGCTGGCGTTGTTTATTGACGGCATTGACGGGACCTTGGCGCGCGCTGCCAAAGTTGAGGAGTTCGCACCGATCATTGATGGCGCGATTCTTGATCTGGTGATTGATTTTCTCACCTATGTGCTGGTGCCGGTGATTGCGCTGTGGCGGTCGGATCTGATGCCGGAGCCTTGGTCGTTCTGGATCGGGCTTGTGGTGGTCATTGGCTCTGCAATGTATTTTGCCGATACGCGCATGAAAACCAAAGACAACTGGTTTCGCGGTTTTCCGGCGCTCTGGAACGTCTTTATCGTGTATTTGTTTGTGTTTAAGCTTCCGGCTTGGCTTACAGCTGCTGCTATATTGGGCTTTGTGGCGTTGATGTTCGCGCCAATCGTGTTTGTGCACCCGTTGCGGGTGGAAAAGCTGCGGGTGCCCACCATTTCGATGACGGTGTTGTGGTTTATTTGCGCCGGATATGCGGTGTGGGACGGCCTGTCCGGCGGGTTCTGGTCGCGAGGCGGGTTGATTTTGGTCGGCGTGTACTTTTTGGCGCTACCATTCATGCGCAAATCCCCATGGGCGGAAGAAGCGTGAATATGTCCAGCTGCGACATCTCTCAACTTGCGGTCTCGCGTTGAATTGGTTAGAGATGGATTTCGGTCGGAGTGTAGCGCAGCCCGGTAGCGCACTGGTCTCGGGGTCCAGGGGTCGTAGGTTCGAATCCTATCACTCCGACCAAATTTTCAAAAATATGTCGGATTTTAGTGTGCGGCGGGCATTGCGGCGCGCTAAACACTTTTTGGCATGTTTACGCACATTCACCCCATGTTCTCCACTTCACCCCACGTCTTCCGACCGGCTTCTCTCATTTCCCCGGTTCAACTTACCCTGCAAGGAATATAGTCATGACTTCAACCGCTTCGTCGCTGGCATCAGGGGTTGCAAAAATCCTGAGTGATCTGGGTGTTTCGCATGACGGTGCCTTCGGCGGCAGTTTAATCGTGACGTCGCCGATTGATGGTTCGCAGATTGGGTCCTTGAAGCAATCCACGCCGGAGCAGGCTGCTGAGGCGGTCGAGCGCGCAGATGCCGCGTTCAAGCTTTGGCGCAATGTGCCAGCCCCCAAGCGCGGGGAATTGGTGCGGCTGTTGGGTGAGGAGCTGCGCACCCACAAGGCGGCATTGGGGCGGTTGGTATCCATCGAGGTTGGCAAGGTCACCTCGGAGGGGCTCGGCGAAGTGCAAGAGATGATTGATATTTGCGACTTTGCCGTCGGGCTGTCGCGCCAACTTTACGGCCTGACCATCGCCACGGAACGCTCCGAGCACCGGATGATGGAAACCTGGCATCCGATTGGCGTGGTGGGTATTATTTCGGCGTTTAACTTTCCGGTCGCTGTTTGGTCGTGGAATGCGGCTTTGGCACTCATATGCGGCAACGCCTGTGTCTGGAAGCCGTCTGAAAAGACACCGCTAACCGCGCTCGCCACACAGGCTTTGTTTGAAAAAGCCGTCGCGCGTTTTAACGCGGAAGGCGGCAACGCGCCCGCGCATTTGAACACGCTGTTGATCGGCAATCGCGATATTGGCGAGGTTCTGGTTGATCACGCCAAGGTTCCGCTGGTATCGGCCACCGGCTCCACGCATATGGGCCGCGCTGTCGGGCCACGCCTGGCCAAGCGCTTTGCCCGCGCCATTCTGGAACTTGGCGGTAACAACGCAGCGATCATCTGCCCGTCAGCAGATCTGGATTTGACGTTGCGTGGTGTAGCATTTGCGGCCATGGGCACTGCAGGGCAGCGTTGCACAAGCTTGCGGCGACTGTTTGTGCACGACTCCATCTACGACGCCTTGGTGCCAAGCTTGAAGAAGGCCTATGCCTCGGTGACTATCGGTAATCCGCTGGTCGACGGCACTCTTGTCGGGCCGCTGATCGACGCGCACGCCTTTGAGGGGATGCAGAAGGCGTTGAGCGCAGCCAAGGCCGCTGGCGGCACGGTAAGCGGTGGCGAACGCGTGAGCGAAGCGCAGGGCGGCTACTATGTGCGTCCGGCGCTGGTGGAAATGCCGCAACAAACCGGGCCGGTGATTAACGAGACTTTCGCGCCGATTTTATATGTGATGCGATATTCAGAATTTGACGCGGCGCTGGACCTGCACAACGCAGTGCCGCAGGGCTTGTCGTCGTCCATATTCACCAATGACCTGCGCGAGGCAGAAGCTTTCCTGTCGAGCCGGGGTTCGGATTGCGGCATAGCCAACGTCAACATCGGGCCTTCGGGTGCTGAAATCGGCGGCGCGTTCGGCGGCGAGAAAGAAACCGGCGGCGGACGCGAATCCGGTTCAGACGCATGGAAGGCTTACATGCGCCGCGCCACCAACACCATCAACTATGGCAAAACTCTGCCACTGGCACAGGGTGTCAAGTTTGACCTTGGATAGCAAAAAAAGGGGAAGTGGTGCGGCTGCAGG
>JAYVYB010000259.1:0-4383 GCA_043784625.1 Methylovirgula sp. | reverse complement strand
GGCTTCCACCTGGTCGTGGGTGACATAAACCATCGTAGAGCCAATTTCACGGTGCAACCGAGCCAACTCGACGCGCATCTGCACCCGCAACTCCGAGTCGAGATTCGATAAGGGCTCATCAAATAGGAAGATCTTTGGCTTCCGCACGATCGCCCGACCGATTGCAACACGCTGACGCTGTCCGCCCGACAATTCTTTGGGTTTGCGCTGAAGCAGCGCTTCCAGCCGCAATGTCTTCGCGGCCTCCAGCACTTTTTCGTGCTGCTGGCGCCTTGGTAGGCCCTCCATTCTCAAGGAAAAACCCATGTTTTCTTCGACCGTCATGTGGGGATATAAGGCATATGACTGAAATACCATGGCTACGCCACGTTTTGATGGTGTCACATTCTTGACAGATACCCCGCCAATCCGAATGTCGCCTTCGCTCATCGTCTCGAGGCCGCAGATCATGCGAAGCGCCGTGGACTTTCCGCAACCCGACGGGCCGACAATGGCAATAAATTCACCTTCATTGATTTCAAGATCCAAACCATGGATCACCTCTAAGCTTGCGAACCGCTTCTTGACGCCGCACAGTTCAAGGTAGGCCATAAAATCTCCTCAATAAAACGAAATATTAGTTTCTGAACTGGCTGTGGAATGCAGCACTGTTTCGCCAATCTCGGCGGCCAATTGTCGCTACGCCATTATTTGACCATGAATCTGGTCGTCCGCAGGTGCTGCAGCGGAATCAAATCTTTGGTCCATTCGTGGTACGAGCAGGCTATTGACCCATCCCGATTTTGAACCACGCTCGGATAACCAATGTGCTGGTAAATGCCCGGATACTGGAAGTTAATCTGCCCTGCACCATAGCCTTCGGTATCATGGTCGCCGCCGAGACTCGATGTCGGCTTGCTATTTATCGACTTTTCAGGGACGCCACCTTCGCGGATGACGAATTCGTTCTTCACATCCCAAGTGACGCCGTCTTCAGAAATGATGCCGCGCACGCCATAGGGGGGGCGACGGTATCCGTAAACCATAAGATAGCGCCCGTCCTGCAACGCGATCAATTCGGCTGGATAGCCCCAGATGTTCGTCCATTTTGGCGGGGTCCACGAGAAGCCGTCGTCCTCCGAGACGATCATTACCATGTTCTTCGAGTCGCCCGATGGATTGACATGCGTGCGCAGGAAGCACACCAAGCGCCCGTCCTTGAGTCGAAGAATGTCGGGTTCTTCATAATCGATAATATTCGCAGAATCGTAAGCGAGCGTGGAATAATATTCCCAATTGTCTCCGCCGTCGTCAGAACGCATCAGCGCTGAACGCGTTGTCTCGCCCTCGCCTTCCTCTCCGTACCCATGAATACGGCCGTAGAGGCCCATCAGGATACCACCGTCAGGCAACTGCCAGCAGCCCGAACGGCAGCCGCCATGTTTCATCGGACGAACGTTGACCGGAATTGGCGAACACCATGTTTCGCCATCATCCTTCGACTTGACCACGAAAGTTCCAAGCCAACTCTGCATCTTGAAAGCCCAAGTCCAATCCCCCCATTCCTTGGTGTTCGGGGCTGCCGACCAGGATGGCTGCGACGGCTTCTGGCCACGCTTGAAAAAACCTGTGATGGTAAAGTTGATAAGAAGCGTGCCGTTGTCGAGCTCGCAAATGCCAGCATCCCAGTTACCCGTGGTCTCGGTCCAATCAATCACGATCTTGGGCTGGCTCCAAGTCTGGCCGCCGTCTTTCGAGCGCACCATCATCGTGCGGCCGCTATCGTGATGATATGGATAGCGTTCCTCATTATAGACTGCCACGAGGTCGCCGCTTTTCAAAACCCGTGTCATCGTCTGATTGACGCAATGCGCAGGGTCTTTGACCATAATATGATGAGTAATTTCTTTAATCGGGCTCATAGGATAACAGTTCCTTTCATGTATATCTGTTTTTTAAGTCTTGGGTTGAGCTTCTCGGCCAGTTAAAGACGGATTCCGATGTTTTTTGTCCGGAGATAGTTCAAGATTCCGAGTAAGCCGCGCTCACGCCCGATCCCGCTCAGCTTCTCGCCCCCGGTTGGGGCTTGCAGACCACCAATGAACCACCCGTTGATCCAGACCGATCCGAAGTCGAGCTTGCGCGCTAGCGCATGCGCCCTGCCAATGTCACGCGTATAAAGGCCGGAAACGAGTCCGGTTTCGAGCCCGTTCGCAAGCTCCAGCGCCTCAGCCTCGGTCTCGAACGTGTGCACGATGGAGACCGGTCCGAAAATTTCTTCCCGCGCTATGGAAAATTTTGGATCCATATTGTCAAACACAGTCGGTTCGACGAAGTAACCCTTGGGCAAGCCAGCGGGCCTTCCACCGCCAAACCGAAGCTCGGCGCCGTCCCGCTTACCCTGTTCAATATATCCGACAACTTTCTCGTATTGTTCTTTCGAGACGAGTGGCCCGAGTGTGGGATCCTTTTCCGGCACATCTATGGTAAGCAGCTTGACCTTTTCTTCGAGGCGATTCAGAAAATCTTCCTTGATATCCCTATGCAGGATGTATCTTGATGACGAAGAACAGACCTGGCCCGAATTGCCGAAGCTCGCATCAAGCGCATCGGTTGTGGCCCGGTCAATATCGGCATCTTCGAAGACGATCATCGGATTCTTGCCACCAAGTTCAAGCACAACCGACTTAATTCCAGCAGCAGCGGCTCCATAAACTTTTCTTCCCGTCTCAATCGAGCCCGTGAAGGTGATGCCGCGCACCAAAGGATGCCGGACTAAAGCGTCTCCGGCCTCTTCGCCGAACCCGGTCACTACGTTGACAACACCAGCAGGGATCCCAGCCTGCTTGCACAGATCGGCAAAAGCCAGCGCGGTCAGAGGAGATTGCTCCGCCGGCTTGAGAACGGCCGTACAACCAGCCGCCAATGCCGGAGCAACCGAGCGCGCCGCCATTCCAAGCGGAAAGTTCCACGGAACGATATGAGCGGTGACCCCAAGCGGCTCAAGCGAGGTGTAATCAACGAAATTACGCCCGAGTGGAATCGTCGCACCTTCCATCTTGTCGGCTGCGCCCGCATTGTAGCGAAAGCAGTTTGCGACCCCTTTCATATCTCCCAAGGCTTCACCAATCGGCTTGCCAACGTCAATGGATTCGAGATGGGCAAGGTAGTCCTGATTTTTCTCTATCAGATCGGCGAGCCCGAACATCAGACGGCCGCGTTCGAACGGGCTAATCTGTCCCCAGGGTCCCTCCAGCGCTGCATGTGCCGCTTTGCAAGCCGCATCCACATCTGCTTCAAGACCACGAGCCACCGTGCAAATCACTTCTTCCGTGCTCGGGTTGAACGTCTGAAAAGACGTGCCACCAGCGGCATCTACCCATTCATTGTTCACGAATAGCTGGGTCTTATATTCGTTCATATCGCGCATTTAACTTCCCTTTATCTACGACTTGACGCTTCCCTGCGCTAGACCCTGGATGAAATACTTCTGCAATACAAAGAAGAGGATCAGACTCGGAACCGAAAGCACAGTTACTGCGGCCATGGCCACCGAAAAGCCTTCGAGCTGCGTGTGGCTGCCGACGACAGGTGCAAACTGCGCAATACCGACTGGAAGAGTCTTCATGTTCTCGTTGAAGGTGATCAAAAGCGGCCAAAGAAAGTTGTTCCAATTCAACGTGAAGATAATCACTATGGCTGCGATGGCGGGCGCTCGCGCCAGCGGCAAAGCTATGAGCCAGAAGATTCTGAACGGCCCAGCGCCATCCATTCGGGCCGCCTCTTCCAGCTCTGGAGGAAAACCAAGGAAGAATTGCCGGAAGATATAGACGCTGAACACATTTGCTATTGTCGGCAGAATTAAGGCCAAGTAGGTACTCGCCAGGCCAATCTTAATAAATGCCAGAAGAAGCGGTACAACGGTTACTTCTGCCGGTATCATCAGCGACGCAACAAACAGTGCGAAAAGGAATCTGTTTCCTGGGAAGCGCATCCTAGCAAGCGCATATCCCGCCATTGCCCCAAAGAAAATGCAGAGCGAGGTTGAGACTGTAGCCTGGACGACGCTGTTGAAGGCCCATCTAAGAATAGGGAACTCGAAGATCTTGACGTAGTTATCCAGCGTGAAGACACGCGGGAGCCATTCGATATCTCTGGTCATAACATGCTGTGGCAGTTTGAATGACGTTGACACCATCCAGACGAAGGGCAGAGACCAGACGCCCGCTATGAACATCCCGAACGCCCATACCGGCAGATTGGCGAGTGTCATGTTCCCGAGGCGCATATTCCAGGCTTTAGACAGCATATACTTCATGATTAAGCCCTTTCCCTAACGAATAGGCGCAACACACCCGTAACGACGACAATCACAGCGAAAAGAACGATCGCCACGGCGGAAGC
>JAYVYB010000258.1:0-7112 GCA_043784625.1 Methylovirgula sp. | reverse complement strand
CATACACCACGGCAATGATGCGGCGCTTATCCATGGCCACGGATATCAACCGGCCAATCGACCAGAAATCCAGCGAGACATGCTCGGTGTTAAAAACATTGATCGAGACAACACCCTGCCCGCCGGAGCAAGACACCAACCGCCCTATTTCGCGCCGGTCCGGCTGCAAAGGGTTGCGACGCTCTTCAACTGAACTGCTGAGTGTATCAGCACGGTCGCCAATTCTATTCATGAAAGCCAAACCTGAAAATTTAAATTCACCTCTGAAAGTAAACGGGAATTCATTAATTTTTCGCTTATCAGGCAAGATCATTTTAAACCAACGCAGCGCAAAAAGCCCTGTCACTTCAATGCAACGGGCGAAATTGCGGGCTTGATATACTGTATCAACGCACTGCGGCGCCAAAATGCCGCACATTTTGCAGGCTCTTGGAGCAAAGCGGCTGTTAGGACAAAATTAACCGTGACGCCGAATTTTGCCTGTTTAGGCGGCAGGCCCGGCACCCGGCAAGGACCTGATTTGCGCCACCAAAGTGCGAAACTCCACCACGACCTGCTCGTAAACATGCCGCTTGAACGGGATGATCATTTCCGCGAGATTTTCGATATCCTCCCAACGGAAGGCGTCAAACTCTGGCTTGTGCGCGCCATTGGCAGGATTGTGAATGTCAATTTCCGCTTCCGACCCGGTGAACAAAAACGCAAACCAGCGCTGGTTTTGGCCGCGATACCGCCCCTTCCAGCTTTTGCGCAACACATCAACGGGAAGATCATAGGCATACCAGGATTCGGTTTCCCTCAGCAACTTCACCGATGAAATGTTGGTTTCCTCATACATTTCACGCAAGGCCGCTGTGTAAGGCGCTTCCCCTTCATCAATACCGCCTTGCGGCATCTGCCATTCGTGATCGGGCGCAACATGCTCTGCGAGACGCTTGTTTTTGCGCCGCCCGACAAAAACCTTGCCCTCGGCATTAAAAATCATAACGCCAACGCACTGCCGATAATCCGCCATTTTAACGCTCCGCCAACGGCTTGGCCGCGTGCCCGGCAAAAGCGGACACCGGAACCAGAGCGATTCCGCGTGCCTCGAGCCCTTTGGCCCAGTTGGCCAATTGCGCGATGGAAGCGGGATATCCATTGGCAACGCCAACTGCGCCGCCGCTACTGCGCGCTTGCGCCTCAAGCTTGGTGAGGGCGGCGGCAATCGCCTCCGGTTTTGGCGGCGCATCAAGCAAAACATCGCCATGCACAAACGGAGTGGCCGCCTCGGGAGCCAGCGCGCTCACCAGGCTGCGCGGCGAGGAGCCATCATCCAAAATCATCAATCCACGTGCCGAAATCTCGCGCAAAACCGGAGACAGTGCGCCGCTTTCAGCGGTAAATTTGCCGCCCTGATAAGTCATAACGCCGATATATCCGGTGAATTTCGTCATCAAAACATGCAAGTTGCGCAAGTTGGTTGCGGCATCCGCATCGGTAAGCAGGGTTTCCGGCCCGGGATTGTTGGCCGGATAGTCAAAACTCTGCATCGGCACCTGCAACAAAACCTCGTGGCCATTGTCGCGCGCTTGCCGAACCTGCCGATCCAAACCTTTGCCATAGGGCGCAAACGCCAAGCTGATCTCACCCGGCAAAATCGAAATCGCATCGGCGGTCGCGCTGTCCGACAGGCCAAGGCCGCCAAAAACCAGAGCAATGCGCGGCGCATCCGCTTTCAACTTGGCGGCTGTCACCACCGGCCGCGCGTAGACTGAAAGCGACGTGACGCCATCAGCCCCGATTTTGGGGAGCTTGCCCGGCTCAATCAGGCGCCTATCCGGCGCTGGCGTAAGCTGGACGCCGCTACGGTCGGGAATTTCGATGATCATCGCGCCCGGCACTTTGCCATTGTCGCCGCGCACAATTTTGACGCCGCTCATTTGCTCAATCTGATCAGCACTTTGCGACTTGATCACTTTGCTGACGCTTGCTGTCCCGTCAAAGGAAATGCCATTGGCTTCTGTCGCCTGCGTCACACCGGAAGCGGCAGAAGGCGAAACAGGCGGAGTCACCTGAACAGGCGCAACCGGTGCAACCACCAACGGCTCGATGATAGCTTGGGCAAACGGCTCGCCGCCGCGCTTGTCATCGACAATATAAGAAAATGTCACCAGGCTGGCCAACAACAACCCGCAGCCCCCGACCGCAATCGCGCCATAAGGAATGTCGCGCGGCACTTTTTGCGGGGCGCGCAGGCCTAGACCCAATGGTTTGTTCAATTCATCGAAGGACATATTTTTAAGACCCGCATCGCACGAATCACTGCGCCTGCACATACTGGATGTGCAGGCGCTGTCCGTCGAGTTAAATTATAAAGCGCGACCCGCTTGGCAAAGACCATACTTGGCAAGAGCCTTACTTGGCAGGAACCGGCTCATCAGGCGCTTCCGTTTTAGGTGCATCTACTTTCGGAGCATCAGTTTTAGGTGCGTCAGTTTTAGGAGCGTCCACCTTGGCTGTATCAGCCTTAGGGGCGTCGGTTTTTGGCGCAACTTCAGCCTTGTAGGTGCCGTGCAAAATATCCATCGCCGCATGAAGCTGTTTGTCGTCTTTCTCATCCGGCGGCACATAAGCCTGCGAGCCGGTCTTCTCGTCCGTCCCGTTAATCAGATGGCCCTTGAGCGAAGCCTCGCCCTTAGTATCATCCTTGCCCTTCAATTCATCCGGCACATCTTGCAGCACCACGATTTCCGGCTCGATGCCCTTCGCCTGAATTGAACGACCCGAAGGGGTGTAATACCGCGCGGTGGTCATCCGCAGCGCGCCATTGCTCTGCGGCAAAGGAATGATGGTTTGCACCGACCCCTTACCAAACGAGCGCGTACCCAAAATTGTGCCGCGCTTGTGATCCTGCAATGCGCCCGCCACAATTTCAGACGCTGAGGCTGAACCGCCATTGACCAGAACCACCAAAGGCTTGTCGGTCCACGCAGCATGTGTTGCGTTAAAGCGCTGCGCTTCATCGGCATTGCGGCCACGGGTGGAAACAATCTCGCCCTTATCGATAAAGGCATTGGAAACCTGAATCGACTGATCGAGCAGTCCGCCCGGATTGTTACGCAAATCGAGAACGAAGCCCTTCAGCTTGTCGCCCGGCATATCGGCGGTGATCTTGCTGATAGCGTCTTTCAGGCCCTGAGCTGAATTTTCGGTGAACTGGGTGATACGGATCACGCCGACATCTTCAACCGTGTGAAACCGCACCGATTTCACCACAATGGTGGCGCGCACCAGCTTAACCTCAAACGGGTCTTTCTTGGTCTTGCGCACCAGCTTGAGCCGCACAGCGGTGTCGACCTTGCCGCGCATTTTGTCTACGGCTTGGTTAAGCGTCAGACCTTCGGTGCTCTCATCATCAATCGCGATGATGATGTCGCCGGACATGATGCCCGCCTTGGAGGCTGGCGTATCATCAATCGGCGTCACCACCTTCACAGCGCCGTTTTCCTGCGTAACCTCAATACCAAGGCCGCCGAATTCGCCATGGGTTTGCACCTGCATGTCGCGGAAAGCCTTCGCATCCATATAGGAGGAGTGCGGATCCAGCGAAGTGAGCATACCGTTGATGGCGGCTTCAATCAGCTTTTGCTCATCCGGCTTCTCGACATAGTCATTGCGGATTTTTTCAAACACATCGCCGAACAGATTGAGCTGGCGATAGGTGTCGGAGGCGGCGGCGCTTGCGCTGGTGCTGGCAACCCAATCCGTATGGGTGGCGAGCGAGTAAGACGCCACACCAACCACAGCTCCAAGCATTACATAAGAAATCTTGCGCATTATCCGCGAACCTTTTCCAAATCCGACTTTGCCCACCACGGGCCAGGGTCGATCGACACACCGTCTTTGCGAAACTCTACATACAGAATAGGGCCTGACGCTCCAAGTGCAAGCGCAGAAGCGGCTTTTGCAGACCCGTCTCCCATATTCGCAACAGGCTCGCCCAATAAAACAAACTGCCCGACACGAACATTAATTTTTTCCATACCGGCAAGCAGTATATAATAGCCGCCTCCGGCATTGATAATTAATAATTGTCCATACGAGCGAAATGGCCCGGCAAAAGACACCCAACCATCGGCAGGAGATGCCACAGTCGAACCAGCGCGCGGGCTGAGCGAAAGGCCTTTTTCGAGCCCGCCCAACCCGTCCGCGGTGCCAAAAGCTTTGACAAGAGCGCCGGAAACCGGCAGCGGCAACATGGCTTTAGCCTCGACAAATGGCATAGCAGGCGACGTGCGTGCCGTATCGCGGAAGGCATCCGGCAGGGCTTGGAACTTCTGCGCCTTGGCATCCAGCGCCGCCTGTTTGATTTTGTTGGCCTCATCAGCTGCCCGCGCCGCATCTGCCGCTTTGGCTGCGGCGGCATTTTCACTTTCCATGCGCGACATCAAGTCTTTTAGAGACACCGCTTCTTTGGCCAGCTCCGCCTCGCGCTGTTGTTCAAGCCCCAACGCCTCTTGCGCATCAATCAACGCGCTTTGGCGCGATTCCACCAGCGCCGAAAGTCTTTGTTTTTCGCTGGCTAAGCTTTGCAATCCCGCTTGCAAAGTGAGTTTTTCATCTGCCATCGCGGTGCGCAAATGCACCAACTCGCTCAAATCTCCGGCTAAAGCCTCGGTTTCGGCCTTCAAATCCGGCAAAACCGCACCCAGCATCATCGCAGTGCGCACAGCCTGCAACATGTCCTGCGGGCGCACCATAATGGCTGGCGGCGGGCTGCGGCCGATGCGTTGCAGCGCCGCCAGAACTTCGCCGATCACCGCACGGCGGCTTTCCAAAGACAGCCTGATTGCCTCCTCCGAGCCGCTCATTGTCTCCAAACGGTTTTCATTGGCGCGGATTTTACCCTCCGCCGTCTGCACCTTGGTGTTTGCATCGATCAGCGCCGCCGCCAATTTGGCGCGGTCTTGTTTGACCGCCTGAATCTCGGCTTCAATTTTTTTGCGCTGCTCCTCGGACGCTTTCAGCGTGTCTTGAATGCCTTGCAATTCAAGCGCCCGCTTGCGCTGGTCTGCGGCGGAAGCAGGAGACGGCTGGGCAGCGGCAGGCGGCGCGGGAGCGGTTTGCGCAACAGCAGCAGCACTCCAAATTGCACACAAAAAGCCCGCGCATAGCAGGACCCGCGCCAGAGCCGCGCCGCGATCAATTTTTCGTGAATAGCTGTTTTGCATCAAAATCGTCTGACCGAATCACCCGCTTAAAGCTAACCAAAGCTCATACCCGATGATAGGGGTGCCCGGTGAGAATGGTCACGGCGCGGTAAAGCTGCTCGGCTGCCATAACCCGCGCCAGCTGATGCGGCCACGTCATCGCGCCAAAACTCAGCGTCACCGCCGCCGCCTTGCGCACCTGCTCATCAAACCCGTCCGGCCCGCCGATCGCCAGGACAAAGCCGGGAACTCCGGCATCCCGCGCCTTGCCGATGTCGGCGGCAAAGGCCTCGCTGCTCATGGTTTTGCCGCGTTCGTCCAGCGCAATCAACCGCGCCCCGGCGCCAAGCGAGTCCAATAAAATCGCGGCCTCCTGCTGCTTGCGCTCTTCGGCGCTACGGGCGCGGCTTTCGTCAAACTCGCGCAAATCGCAGCCGGTGAACCCGGCGGAGCGCGCCGAGGCTTCCAAACGCTGCCAATAACGCGCCACCAGCTCGCGCTCCGGCCCGGCTTTTAAACGGCCAAAGCCTGTGAGGCCAAGCCGCACGTTTTAAACCAGCTTGGTTTCGGCGGTTCTGGCTTCATCCGGGCGATCAAGACCCCACATTTTTTCCAGATTGTAAAAGCGGCGAACATCGGGGCGGAAAATATGCACGATTACGTCAAAAGTATCGATTAGCACCCAGTCATTGTGCGGCATTCCTTCCACACGCGGCGCGGGATAGCCCGCCTCTTTCATCGCACGCAAAACCTTATCGGCGATGGAGCCGACATGGGTGTTTGAACGGCCGGATGTGATAATCAGCGCGTCGGCCATCGAGGTTTTGCCGCGAACGTCGAGCGTCACAGTTTCCTCGGCTTTGGCATCGTCGATCTGCTCAAGCAAAAAATCGGTAAATGCCTTCGACTCTTCAGCGGTGAGCGCCACGGGTGCGGGCAAAATCGTCGAAGATTTGACCGGTGAAGACTTTACAGGCGTAGGCTTTACCGGCGCAGACGCGACGGCAGAAACATCTGCGGCGGAAGATTTTGCAGAAGCAACAGGCTCCTTGGGGGTTTTGGAGATAGCCAGAGGGGTAGTCCTTATAAGTAAAAGCAGTATTTGCGCTCTTATAAGCCAAAATACGCAAAAGTCTTATTTTTTTCCGCTCCCGGCGGCATTTCGTAACGCCGAGGAAGAAAGCTTTGAGCGCCGCCCGTGGATGAACACAAAGGCCGGGGCAGCCAGACCCGGCAACAGTTTTGCATCACTTTCCGCCACGCGGTAGCTGCGCAGCGCCTGCGCCGCCGGTGCCGATGCTGCCCGCAGCGTCGAGCCGGGGCGGTCAATCACTGCAATGGGCATGGCGCGCGCAATATCGCGCCAGCGTTGCCAGCGATGCAGCTGAACCAGATTATCCGCCCCCATCAACCAGACAAATTTAACCCCGCCGCACCGCTGTCGCAAATAATGCAGCGTGTCATAGGTGTAGCGAGAGCCGATATTCTGCTCAAATCCGGTGACGATAATGCGCGGATCTTGCGCCAGCTGCCGTGCCGCCGCCATGCGCTGCGCCAGAGGCGGTAGACCACTGAGTGTTTTCAGCGGATTTCCTGGCGTCACCAACCACCAGATACGGTCGAGGCCGAGCCGCTTCAGGGCCATTCTTGCCACAAGAAGATGCCCTTCATGCGGCGGATTAAAGCTGCCGCCAAACAGGCCGATGCGCATCCCGCTTTTGAAAGGCGGCAGATGCGCCAACTGGCCTGAGCTTTTCCTCAAGGGCGCAACTGGCCGGAGCCATGAACACGATATTTGAACGAGGTTAGCTGCTCCACGCCCACCGGTCCGCGCGCGTGCATCCGCCCCGTGGCAATGCCAATTTCCGCACCGAAGCCAAACTCGCCGCCGTCGGCAAACTGGGTCGAAGCGTTGTGCAT
>JAYVYB010000257.1:0-5266 GCA_043784625.1 Methylovirgula sp. | reverse complement strand
GCCCCCACCAGAAAATTACTGAGTCCGATTGAGTTATGAAGACCCAGCCGCGAATGCACCATTGCTTTGCGAAGGTCGCCGTCAATAAGAAGAACCTTCATATCAATGGAGGCAAAATGTTTGGCAATAGCAATGGCAGATGTTGTCTTGCCTTCGCTTGGCCCTGAACTGGTGAGGAAAAGCATTTTTGGCAAACCGGTTTCCCCGGCAAAATACAATGATGTGCACAAAGAGCGGTAAGCTTCGCTCATCGCTGAAGTCATGATTGCCAAGTCCGCATCGGGATTTCCACTGCCCTTGAGCCTCGGAATGATACCAAGTGTGCTTAGGCCGGTGAGTTTTTCCAAGTCTTCAGCCGAATGAATGGAGTCATCCATCCACTCAAGCAGGAACGCAACGGCGATGCCCAAAATGCTGCCTATGAAAAGCGCCAGGAGCATATTCAGCACGGTCTTGGGTGACGAAGGGACTTGAGGGAGCTCTGCCTTGTCTACGACGAAGATATTGTTCGCACCAACGCCACCGGCGATGCTCACCTCCTTAAACCGTTGCAACAGGCTGTCATAAAGTGAACGGTTAACGTCAGCTTCGCGCTTAAGGCCGTTGTAAACGATGCTTCGCTTTTGCAAATCCAACACATCAGCTTTCAATGTCTCGACACGCTTCTGCATTTCGGATTCTTGGGCCAAAGCGGATTCATATGAAGATTTCAACGAAGCGCTAATTTTGTTTGCTTCGAACAAAATGCGCTTGTCAACTTCCGCAATTTGGCTAGATAACTGCCTCATCTCCGGATAGTCGGCTTTAAACAGTAGGCGTTTATCCTGATAATCGGTCAACAGCTTACTGCGGGTTGTGCGCAAATCTTCAATGACTTTGCTGGCAAGCACCTCTTTGAGCGAGGTGATATCGCCCTTGGAAGCCTGCCTGTAGTTCTGCTCGGCGGTGATCCGATCCGTGATAAGTTTTCCGAGCGCAATATTTGCGGCTGACAGGTTTTCCTCTGGAATGGAGGATTTGTCATTTGTGCCGACAATTTGTTCTTTTTCACCGTAAGCAATCCGGGCGTTTTCTGATTCTTGTAATTTGGTTTGGAGCTGTTTCAGTTGGTCTTCGAGAAACGATTTTGCATATGAGTTTGCTTCAAACCGCTTATCCAGTGTTGCGTTTATGAACGCCTCTGCAAGCTCTTGCGCAATGCGCTGCGCCCTTGCAGGATCAGTGTCGGTGAAGCCAACGTCAACCAACCTTGAACCGAACACCGGCTTTACTGTCCGGTCCTGCAGAACAACGTCTACAGCCCTTCGGTTCTTTGCAGATTCATCAAGTTCCGTCGATACTTTTGAGCCGAACAGCCTTCCCAGATGCTGAAATATTCCGTCATTTTTGATAAACGCCGGATCTTGACCCAACTGGAGTTTTGATACCACCCGCGTTGCAATGGATCTGCTCTGAAGCACCTCATACTGCGTTTTCATGAATTCGGTATCAATCGTATCCACCGGAGAAATATTGCCGCCTTCGACAATTTTCGCAGCATTTCTATCAATCTGCAGGGTTTCAACCGCAGTGTAACGCTTGGTGGTCAACAGCGTCGCAATGACGCCCAGCATGAGAAAACCAAACAAAATCGCCAAAACCATCGGCAGGCGCTTTTGAATTATCCACCAAAACTCGGCAAAACCCGACCCAGAATCGGCGAGTTCCGGCTCCGAATAACCCGGATAACTGGCGCTCTCGAGTGCCAATTTTCCGACGGCGTCGGAACGAACAACGGCCGAATGCATCTCACTGCCGGTTGTTAGTTTCGGGTCAAAGTGTTCATTCATTTGGGCATAATCACTGTGCAAATTAGAAAGGTTTAAATAGTGAAGCCACCGGCAACAATTTCACGACATTTTGGAAAGCAGTTTTGCTTGCAGACGTGCCCACAACGATAACATCTCCCTCTTGGATATCCGGGTCGGCAGAAGTGCCATCTCTGACTGAATCAAGGTTAAAGCGTGCTGCGAGGCGTTGTCCGCCCTGCTGACGAAAGATAACCACGGACGAAGAGGCAGTATCCTTATCCAGTCCTTCAGCGACGGAAATACTTTGCAGCAAGGTGGTATGAGACTTTATCTGGAATATACCCGGCTTCTTCACCGCGCCTTCAACAGTGTAGCGCTGGCTGTTATATTCCTTGATGCTGATGGCAACTTGCGGGTTTTGCAGATAGCGCGCGCCCAGCTTGGATATCAGCTCACGCTCCAGCTGCTGCGAGGTTTTGCCAGCCGCCTGGATTTCACCAAGCAACGGCATGTTGATTGTACCGTCACCAGAAACCTGAGTTTGACGCGACAAAGCCGGCACAGAAAAGACGTTGATATCCAAAAAATCCTGCGGCCCGATTTTGTAGGCATCGGATTTTGGCCGCGACAAAGCCGAGAGCTGCTCCAACGCCTGACTGTTCTCATACGCCGATCCGGATACAGAAGCAGCGGTTTTCGTCGGGACAAAAGTCCCCGAGGCGGCTCCAAGGGTTTCGGTACCATCACCGGGAGAGTTACATCCAGCAAGCATCAGTGAGAACACCATAGCAAGCACCCCGCGATGAGGCATGCTGCACGCGGTTTGCATCTGATATGCCAATTTCTCTATTTTATGCATCCGATGCTTACTCTTACTTTGAAATCAATTTTCCTGAGCGCACGAGCTACTAAAGTCTCAGTGCAGCATCGTCGATCGTATACCTACCCAAGCATCAAAATTAAAAAATTTGCTATTATCAATAGACCATTTGGTAGCCTACACTACAGGGCTTAGCAACCCTCGGTCCGGTTTTTTTAAGTTCTGCCTCTACTTAACCTCTATAGAATTCATAAAGTGCTGGGCGGTACGCTGCAGGCCAAGCCGCAACGAAACTGGCGGCGACCAGTTAATTTTGTCCCAGCCGGAGGCGGTTTCCAGCTGCAAGTTATCACAGAGCCTTTGGGCAATTTTTTGAGCGCCAATAAGATTAAGTCCCACCCTCAAAAGCGTCGCCGGCACTGGAACGAGCCGCGACTTACGGCCCATGCCCTCGGAAAGTATTTGAAGCAAATGTGTGGTCGAAACGTCTTCTCCATCGCCTGCATGGAAAATATTACCAGCTGCAGCAGGCGCAGTGGCACAGGCCAAC
Organism: Methylovirgula sp.; assembly: GCA_043784625.1. Lineage (GTDB taxonomy): Bacteria > Pseudomonadota > Alphaproteobacteria > Rhizobiales > Beijerinckiaceae > JANXSV01. The sequence continues at coordinate 2,106 of JAYVYB010000257.1, read as the reverse complement.
AACAAGGATGCGAGGTTTTCAACACTTACTAAAGTGCGCTGGTTGAAAATGGCCCCTAACGGCAAAGGCACGCCCCTAGCGACCCAACGCATCAATTGCAGAAAATTGGCACCTACCCCGGGGCCGTAAACGAGCGGCGGTCGGACGATGACCACTTCCAATCCCGTTCTAGCAGCGAGCCGAATTAATCCAGTTTCGGCCTCCGCCTTACTCATCCCGTAAGTATCAGCAGGATTGAGCTGTTGGTCTCTTTGAAACGAAGTCCCAGGCAACGTGAATTCGCCCAAAACCTTCACTGAGCTTACAAAAACCAGGCGTTTCACCCCGCTTTGATGGGCCTGGTCGGCGAGCCTCAAAGTGCCGGCGCAATTGGTCGACCGAAATTGCGCCAGAGGATCTTGCGAGCGATCGCTCATCACATGCACCCGAGCTGCCAGATGGATTACCGTGTCACATCCGCTTAATGCTTGAAGCCAATTGGTGCCCGGCGACAAGTCCCCTACCAGAGTCTCTTTTGGCAATTCGCAGTGACGCCTCACCAACGGCCTGGATTCTATCCCCGCTTGTTCGAGCGCAGCCAACACGGCCCTTCCAACAAAGCCATTCGCCCCGGTAACGGCAATGGTCATTTAATGACAAGCTCAAGTAATTTGCGTGGGATCTTGGTCATTAACTTAAAAATGTTGGTCGATATGCCGTTCTCGCGGCAGGCGCGCAGAATTTCCTTGTTCAGCACCAACGTGCTTCGCAATCCCTTCGTGCTAGCCCCTCCGGTACGCATCCGTACGAGCACCTCCGGGAAATGCCTGTATTTTATTTGCGTGTCATGAAAAGCGCGCACAATCCATTCGTAGTCGGCAGCTATTTGATAGTCTGTACGAAAATTGCCAACGCGCTCGTAAATTTCGCGACGGATAAACATGCCCGGATGTGCCGGCATCCAGCCATATGCCAAACGCGATGGCGAAAACTGCCCCGAGTCGTAACGACGCACCGTCTTTGACAGATTATCAGCATGAAAAAACAGAACATCACCTAAAACAGCATCAAGATCAGATTTGCTCATCATTTGCGCCACCCCCTCCAAAACATTGGGGGACGCATAGAAATCATCGGCGTTCAAGAAACAGATGACATCGCCTTTGGCACGGGCGATGCCCTTGTTCATTGCGTCATAAATGCCCTTGTCGGGCTCCGAAATGAACGTGGTTTTTTCCGATTTAAACGGCGCCACGATTTGCGTGGTGGTATCGCGCGAAGCACCGTCGACTATAATATGCTCCCAGTTGCTCCAAGATTGCGATGCAACAGACTGAAGCGCGTCTTTTATTGTGCCGGCATTGTTAAAACACACGGTAATAATGCTGAAGGAAATTGCCAATTGAATTATCCCGTTCGAGTTCTCCAGGCCGCCATGTGTCGGCGAAGGGAAGGCGAGCCACCTTTTAAAGCCTGCTGGCGCGACGTATGTTGGGCCGCTTGTAGGCTGAGAGCACCCAGCAAAATCCAAAAAATGCGATCAACGCTGTTGCCAAACGAGGTTAGATCTCCGCCAGCGGGGATCATCGTGCAGAGGTGAACAGAACAAAGCACAAACTCCGGCGATCCGAGCACTCCCGAAGGACCGCGGATCCTGAAAATCGCGATAAGCGGGGAGAAAATGAGAAACATGACTGCTAAAAGCAGCGGCATTCCTCCTTGTACTCCAAGACTTAAGACAAGGCTGTGAGGATCATAGATAGCATTATAGTTGTCTGATGCCTCTAGGTTGACCTGCGCCTGCCCGCCCTGCGTTTGTTTAGTCAGCATGCCTTCCCCGAACAAAGGCTGCTTGACGATCCGCTCAACTCCAAAAGCCCAATTGTCATTCCGTGAGCTTGTAATTCCATTTTCGAGCCTAAACCCGGAGATTTCTGAATTTAAATCGCCGTCAAGAGTCAAAACTCCGAGGGCGGTGGCAAAAACCAAAATTGCCACGAAAGCGATCGACGCAAAGAGACGCCGAAAGATAATTTTCCCGTGAGCACTTGTTACGCAGACAATGAAAATGCAGACAAAGGCTTCGAGCAGTGAACTTCTGGTTCTGGTGAAATACAAGCAGATTAG
>JAYVYB010000256.1:0-4887 GCA_043784625.1 Methylovirgula sp. | reverse complement strand
ACGGGCGAAGGGGGCGAGGTGCTGCGGCTCGCCTCAAACGTGGATTCGTCACTTGAAGCCGTTGAAGAGATCCTCGCCGCTTTGCTGGAAATATCGCGGCTTGATGCGGGCGCGCTGAAGCCAGAGCTGAGCGCTTTTCGCATCGACGATATTTTACGCCAGCTCGAACTGGAATTTGCGCCAATTGCCAAAGAGCGCGGCCTGAAGCTGACATTTGTACCTTGCAGTCTGAGCGTAAGATCAGACAAGCGACTGTTGCGCCGGATGTTGCAAAATCTCATCTCAAACGGGTTGAAATATACGCAGAGCGGGCGGGTTCTGGTGGGCGTACGGCGCTTGCGGAACCGCTTGAGGGTGGAAATTATCGACACCGGACCGGGGATTCCACCGGCCAGCCAGAAAATGATTTTTAAGGAGTTTCAACGCCTGACAGCCACGGCGCAGAGTGCCAGCGGCCTCGGGTTAGGCCTGTCAATTGTTGAGCGCATGAGCCGCGTACTGGACCACAAACTCACTTTGCGTTCCGATGAAGGCAAAGGCGCGGCGTTTTGTCTTGAGGTGCCGCGGGTGGCTTCCGTTCCCCTCATTGCCGCCAATGATGCTTCTGTCGCGGTTACGCATCAGCCGCTCGCCGGGCTGGTGGTTCTTACCTTGGACAATGAGCCACGCATCTTGGAAGGCATGGCCGGGCTGTTGAACGGCTGGGGGTGCCAAGTTATTGGCGCAGCCGATTTGAAGGCGGCGCGCAAGGCGCTCAAAACCGCCCGGATCACACCGGACGTTATCATTGCCGATTACCATCTTGATGATGGCGACGGCTTGGATGCCATTCAACAATTGCGCTGGGCTTTTTCGGCGGATTTGCCTGCCATTTTGGTGACCGCAGACCGCAGCGTTGAGGTGCGCGAACAGGCCATGAGCCGCAATGTGGTTTTGTTGAACAAGCCGTTGAAGCCCGCAGCGTTGCGGGCACAATTGTCGCAATGGACCGCGCAACGCCGCACAGCGGCAGAATAAACTACGCGTTTGGCAGATATGCCGGACGGTTGGAGGCGAGCGCTGACTCCAGCAAATCCAGCCTGTCCTGCCCCCAGAACACTTCGCCTTTGAGGACATAGGAGGGCGACCCGAAAACGTCTCGCGCAATGGCTTTTTCAGCGTTGGCGCGATACGCAAGACCAATATGGTCACGCTTCGAGGCTGCCAAAATCCCGGCGTCGAGGTTAACTTGTTGAAGCAGATCGGCCAGCACAGTGTCGTCGGCGATATTGCGCTCCTCACACCAGCTGGCGCTGAACGCAGCCCGAATGAAAGCGTCCGGATCAAGACCCGCCTCGCAGATTGCAATCACCAGTTGATCAGCGGATTTAATGTCAAGCGGCCAAAATTTCGGGCGCAAATTTAGCGCAATTCCGCGCTTTTCACGCCAGCGTTGCAACTCGACAAAGCGATATTTTTGCCGCGCCGGCGCCCGTTGCGCCAATGGCAAACCGCCTGTGGCCGGGAAAACTTCGCCCAAAAATACCGGACGGTATTCCACGTCGGCCCCGTGCCTTTTCGCCACGTCCATGAATGCGGCGTGGCCCAGAAACGCCCAGGGGCTGACCAAAGAAAAATAGTAAGTAACTGTCTGCGACATTAATCTGCTCCGCCTTTGCACGATTTTTATAGCACCCAGACCTAACATGTTGCCCCGCCTGGACAACAGGTTTTCGGGGCAACACTTAGAACCATGCAGAGCAGGCCCAACGTCTGGCCGTTACGCCAGAGGCAGGGCCTGAGACTTGATGTGCTTAAGCGGCTTTTGTTGCGGGGAATCTGCCATAAAAGCTTTCGCCTTTGGCTGCCATGTCTTGCAACAGGCCGGTAGGAGCAAAACGTGTTCCATGGCGGGCCGCAAGACTTTCGCACAGACCGACAAAGGCCTTAACGCCCATACCGTCGATGTAAGATAGCGCACCGCCGGTGAAGGGAGCAAAACCAAAGCCTAAAATGGAGCCGACATCCGCTTCACGAACATCGGTAATCACGCCTTGTTCAACAGCGCGCGCCGCCTCCAAAGCGATGGTGACGAGGAAGCGCAGTTTTAGCTCTGCTTTGTTGATGCTATCGGCGTCAAGACGCTTGCCGGCAATATCGGCAAGACCGGGCCACAGCTTCTTCTGGCCTGCCTGAGGATAATCGTAAAAGCCCTTGCCGTTTTTGCGGCCAAAACGCTGGCCCTTAACCACAAGCGCCTCAAACAGCTTTTCCTGCACCGGATTTACCGCGCCCTCGCCAAGGTCCTTTTTGGTGGCCTGAATGATTTTCCAGCCAAGATCAACGCCTGTTTCATCGCAAAGCGCCAATGGGCCGACCGGCATACCCGCCTGTTTGGCAAGATTTTCGATCATCGCCGGAGGCACACCTTCCATCAGCATCAGGTTGCTCTCTAACATATAATTCAACACGCAGCGGTTGATGTAGAAGCCGCGCGTATCGTTTACCAGAATCGGCGTTTTCTTGATGAGGCGCACAAAATCCATGGCGGTGGCAATGGCTTTGTCTCCGGTTTTCTTGCCCTTGATAATCTCAACCAGCAACATTTTCTCGACCGGCGAGAAAAAATGGATGCCAACAAACTGCTCGGGCCGGGTCGAGTTTTCTGCAAGCGACGAAATCGGCAGCGTCGAGGTATTGGAGGCGAAAATCACATCTTTGCCTATGTGGGCTTCGGCATTTTGCGTCGCAGCCTTTTTGACATCACGATCTTCGAAAACCGCTTCGATGATCAGATCAACGTCTTTCAAATCGGCGTAGTCGGCGCTGGGGGTAACGCGGGCGAGCACTTCGTCGCGTGCGGCACCTTTCATACGGCCTTTGGCGACCTGATCAGACAGGGTTTTTTCAATATGGCCTTTGCCCTTGGTTGCCGCCTCCAGATCTCGATCAATCAGCACCACCTGCAGGCCGGCGCTGGCGCTAACCGAGGCGATTCCCGCGCCCATGAAACCCGCCCCTAAAACGCCGATCTTCTTCAGCGAACTTGCAGGCACCGCTGCCGGACGCCGTGCGCCCTTGTTCAGTTCACCCATTGAAACAAACAGCGAGCGGATCATCGCCCGCGCTTCTTTGCTCTGCAAAATCTGGGTAAAATAGCGCGCCTCAATCTTGAGTGCCAAGTCCATCGGCACTTGCAAGCCTTCAAACACCGCCTTGAGCATCGCCTTCGCGGCAGGGTAATTGTCCTGCGTTTCGCGGCGGTAGATGGCGTTTGCCGGTGGCCAGATCATCATGCCCGAGGGCGAGAACACCTTGCCCGACGGCAGCTTGAAAGCTTTGTCATCCCAAGGCGCAACGCCTTTGCCGCCCGCCTTGATCCAAGCTTTGGCCTTTTCGACAATTTCACCCGCTGGCGCGAGTTCATGAACAAGGCCCATCATTTTGGCAGCTTGCGGCTTGATCTGATCGCCCTTCAGCAGCATTTGCAGGGCATCTCCGGTGGGCATTAAACGCGCCACACGCTGGGTGCCGCCCGCGCCGGGGAACAAGCCAACCTTGATTTCCGGCAGGCCGACGCGCGCCTTGTCGGTATCGGCCATAACGCGATAGTGGCAAGAAAGGGCGAGCTCGAATGCACCGCCCAAACAGGTGCCGTTAATGGCAACCGCAAAGGGTTTGCCGCAGGTTTCCAGCTTGCGATAAAGCAAGGTCAGGCGGCGGGTTCCGTCAAAAAACTGCTGCATTGCAATGTCTTGGCCCTGCTCTTTTGCAGTTTTGGCAAAAAGCGCGCCGCTGGCCTGCAACATGGTGAGGTCTGCGCCGCCCGAAAACGTGTCTTTGCCGGAGGTAATCACGCAGCCTTTGATGGCGGCGTCACTGGCAACAGTGTCAATGACCTTGTCGAGTTCGTCCATCACCGATGTGGTGATGACGTTCATCGAGCGGCCTTCCATGTTCCAGGTGAGGAGCGCGATGCCATCAGAATCGGTGGTGAGGGTGAAGTTATTGAGGTTCATCGGTTTTCTCCCTTAAACCCGTTCGATGATGGTGGCGGTGCCCATACCGCCGCCGATGCAGAGGGTGATTAGCGCTGTTGACTTGCCGGAGCGTTCCAACTCGTCAATTGCCGTGCCCAAAATCATCGCGCCGGTTGCGCCAAGCGGATGGCCCAGCGCAATCGCGCCGCACGCCGCCGATTCTTGTGCTCCCAAATGCGTGGGACGCTGCGAGCGCGCGGCTGATTGAAGCGGAAGGATTTCTCGCCATTGCGACAACGAGCGCGGGCGTGGCCGCGTCGCTCGGCTATCCGGACGGCGGCATGGTGCCGGTCAACGAGATGATCGAGGCCACTGCACGAATCGTGCGCGCGGTGAAGATCCCCGTATCTGCCGACATCGAGCATGCCTATGGCGCCACACCCGACGCGGTGGCTGCGGTCGTGCTGCGCGTCATCGCCGCCGGCGCCGTCGGTATCAACCTCGAGGACTGTGTGCCAGGCGCGACAGATCTCGAACCGCTTGCACTGCAGCTCGACAAGATCACTGCCATCATCAGCGCCTCGACGACGGCGGGTGTGCGCGTGGTGATCAACGCGCGCACGGATGGCTTCCTGCGCGGATTCGGGGCGCCTGAGGCGCGGCTCGGCGTCGCGATTGAGCGGGGCAGGGCATTTCTCGAGGCAGGCGCCGACTGCGTGTTCGTCCCTGGCGTGCGCGATGCGGCGACGATCGCCGCGCTGGTAAAAGGCATCGGCGGGCCGATCAATATTCTCGCGGGCGCTGGCGTGCCGTCGATCAAGGAACTGGAGACCCTCGGCGTCGCCCGCGCCAGCCTCGGATCGGGTCCGATGCGCGCCGCACTGACCGTACTGCGCGACGTCGCGCGCGAGCTGAAAAGCACCGGCAC
>JAYVYB010000255.1:0-9392 GCA_043784625.1 Methylovirgula sp. | reverse complement strand
CGGTAGTCTTCCAGCGCAAAACTGATTGTGCTGCTCACATCGGCGGCGGCAGCGCGCGCACTCGCAGTCTTTTGCTGTTCATGCGATAAAGTGATGCCGTATACTCTGCCCGCCTTGGAGTATTTCGCCAAATACAATGCCAAGCCACCCCAACCGCAGCCGATATCGAGCACTGACATGCCCGGTTCGACCAACAATTTGGCGGTGATATGGCGCTTTTTGGCCTGCTGGGCTTGCTCTAAGGTTGCGTTCTCGTGGGTGAAATAGGCGCAAGAATATTGGCGGTCTTCGTCTAGAAACAGCTGATACAGGCGGTCATCCAGATCATAATGGTGAGCGACATTACGCCTCGAATTGGTTGTCGTGTTATTTTGCAAAATATAGCGCGATAGGTGCCGCACTTTTTGTAAAGTCTTCATCCACACGCCAGGTTTTTTGCGGTCTGCGTACTTCAAAATCAGTGTCAAAAAATCGAAAATACTGCCTTGATCGACGAGGAAGCGACCATCCATAAATAATTCACCGAGTTTAAGTTCGGGGTCCATGATCAATTGGCGCTGTGCGGCTTTATCAACGAAGCGTACAATGACTTTGTCTCCGCTACCGTCGCCAAACTGTAGACAAGTGCCATCAGCACAAATTATTTCCAACGCGCCATGTTTGACCAACTTGGCAAAGATCAGTTTCAACAAAGAGTTCAAAATCAGTGTCCTAGAATATGGAAATCTTCTATCAACCTGCGCCGATGCGGTAAACTAGGCAAGGCGTTCAAATGCAAATGACCGACAGCCAGCACCGCTTGGCTACAATTTTTGTAAATAACTCCAAAATTTGAAGTTAAAAAATCCTGAAAATTTTATTCTACATTGATAATACTTATCTTTTTGTCGTGGCACATAACTTGCTGACCTTCTAGCATATCTTCAGAGGCGTATTTATGAGTTGGCAAGTTATAGTTGATTTCGACGGTACAATTACAAAAAGAGATACAACTGACCTGTTGTTGGCGCGTTTCGCCCTACCGCAATGGCAGGAGTTAGAACAAGAATGGACCTCGGGCAAAATTGGTTCTGCTGAGTGTATGCGAAAGCAGGTTGAATTGATCCGGGCGACGCCGGAACAAATGCAGGAGTTTTTCGCTTCGATTGAACTTGACTGGCACTTTAAAAGCTTTGTCCGCCTGTGTCAGCGCATGAATTTCCCGCTTAAGATTGTCTCGGACGGGCTTGATGCTACCATTCAGGCTGTGTTCCGGCGCGCAGGCCTTGGTAATTTAACAATTGTCGCAAATCATTTGTTTCATAAAGGCGGGGATCGTTGGGAATTGACCTCGCCCTACTCAAAAACCAATTGTCGCTCTGCGGCAGGCACCTGCAAATGTGCGGTCGCGGAACAATGTTCGCCGTTATTTACGCTATTGATTGGTGATGGCCGCTCCGACCAGTGTCTTGCACACGAGGCTGACCTAGTTTTTGCAAAGGCGGGACTGTTAAAATATTGCCGAGCCGAAAATTTGCCACACCAAGCTTTTGAGACTTTTGCCGATGCCTCGGCTCTATTGCAGGCAGCGATAGACTTCCCTGAAACTGTTGAAATTAGTGGCAAAGGCTTATCGCTCGAATCCCGCTAATCAACATGCCCTTAGGGCGGTGGAAGCTGCCGCTTTTGAAAACTCCGGAGATACGATGACGCAATTTGTTCAAGCTGATAAATCCACGAAAAAGGGCTGGGCGGAACGCGAGGCTGAGCTTCTTAAAGATGAAGCTGAATATTGTTCGTGGGGAGACACCGTCCATTATCAAAACCCTCCTAAAATATTCACAGGTTGCGAGGGATCATATATGTATGACGCTGCGGGGGGTGAGTTTCTAGACCTGCAAATGTGGTATTCAGCAGCCAATTTTGGCTATGGCAACAAGCGCCTGAATGGCGTTCTTCACAGTCAAATAAATACTTTGCCGCAAGTTGCCTCGCAGTACCTTCACGCGGAAAAAATTGAACTGGCAACCTTGATCGCCAAAGACGCGGAAAAGAAATTTGGCTTGAAAGGCCGCGTGCATTTTAACGTGGGCGGCGCGCAGGCGGTAGAAGACAGTCTTAAAGTTGTACGCAATTATTCCGGCGGCAAAAGTCTGATGTTCGCTTTTGAGGGTGGCTATCATGGCCGCACGCTTGGCGCTTCAGCCATTACCTCATCTTACCGCTATCGTCGCCGCTATGGCCATTTTGGTGATCGGGCGCAGTTCATTCCATTCCCATATTGCTTCCGTTGTCCTTACGGTAAGAAGCGGGACGACTGCGGGCTCTATTGTGTGGATCAATTCGCGCGTTTGTTTGATACCGAATATGGCGGCGTTTGGGACCCAAAGGTTGGCGTTTCCGAATACGCAGCGTTTTACGTTGAAAGCATTCAAGGTACCGGAGGCTACGTTGTGCCGCCGCCCGGCTATTTTGAGAAATTGGCAAACATTCTTCACGACCGCAAAATTCTGCTGGTGGACGACGAAATCCAGATGGGCTTTCACCGCGCCGGCAAGCTGTGGTCAATCGAAAATTTCAACGTAAAACCGGACGTTATTGTTTTTGGCAAAGCGCTGACAAATGGCTTAAATCCGCTGTCAGGCATTTGGGCGCGTGAAGAATTGATTAATCCATCGATTTTTCCGGCAGGCTCGACACATTCCACCTTCAATTCAAATCCGCTTGGCACCGCTGTGGCGCTGGAAGCGATGAAAATGATGCAGGACGAGGATTTTGAGAAGCAGAGCTTCGAAAAAGGTGCTTATTTTCTGGAAGGGCTGAAAATTCTCAAGCAAAACCACAGAATCGTCGGTGATGTCGATGGTTTGGCGATGGCACTACGCATTGAAATTTGTGAACCGCACGACAGTTTTACGCCGTCCAAGCGGCTTGTCGATCTCATGTGCGACGAGGCGATGAAGGCGGATCTGATCGTCGATGGCCGCAAATATGGACTTGTGCTTGATATTGGCGGTTACTCCAAAAATGTGATCACACTGGCACCCGCATTGACGATGACCCACGCGGAAATTGACTTGGCGTTGGTGTTGCTAGACCAACTGTTCACCCGTGTGGCAAAGATGTAACTCCGGCTCCTCGAAGAACATGGCAAAGACATCAATATGACTGCTGCCACCGCCCTATGGTTTGCACTGTCAACTATCTGCGATGTCTCGGGCCAGATTTGCTTCAAATTCGGCGTGAATCAATTCGACGGGTCGAGGTTAAGCTTGCCCACGCTGCTGTTAAATCGCTGGATAAGTGTTGGAATTGCCATTTACACAGTTGAAATATTCGTTTGGTTGCGGGTTTTATCGGAAGTGTCGCTAAGCTTGGCTTTTCCGCTGGCCAGCTTAAATTTTCTTGGAATTGCTTTTGCCAGTCATGTTTTTTTGAAAGAGAAAATCGGCTTTGTTCGTATTCTTGGCGCAGCATTGGTAACTCTAGGCGTTATCGTGCTTGCCGCATCGGCTTAAATACCATGACCTTGACCCCTTTACCTGACCGCTCGATATACTTGGACGGCAACAGAATCGGCATTCTTCTCATCCATGGCTTGGCTGGCACGCCGGTGGAAATGCGCATGACCGCCAAAGGCCTGAACAAGGCTGAATATACTGTGCAGTGCTGCCAGCTTGCCGGGCATTGCGGCAGCGAAGCGGATTTGCTCGCCACCACTTGGCAGGATTGGTTGGCCTCCGTCGAGGCGGCTTATGTTGACCTCAGCGCTCGGTGTGATCAGGTTTTTGTCGGCGGTCTGTCGATGGGGGCAATGTTGAGCCTGCTTCTGGCGACCAAACATCCCGAAATTGCCGGTTGCCTCTGCTTCGCACCGACGCTGTGGTACGATGGATTTTCATTGCCATGGACGAGAATTTTTCTGCGACCGCTGATTTGGACGTGGGCGGGACAGAAATATCGTTTTATCGAGCACGAGCCCTATGGTCTTAAAGACGAGCGCATTCGTGCTGCGGTGGTTAAAAGCCTGCTCTCCGGTAACAGCGAAGAAGCCGGCTTGCTTGGCACGCCATCGCAAAGCCTACAGCAATTCTGGAAAATGATTGATGCCATCCGGCCCAAATTGAAAAATATCAAACAGCCGGTCTTTATTGCCCATGCCCGGGAGGATGATATAGCCAGCCTGAAAAATGCCATTTACCTGCAAACCAATCTAGGTGGTCTGGTGGAAACCCTGGTACTCGACGATTCCTATCATTTGGTGACGATAGACCGGCAACGAAGCTTGGTGGTTGATCGGGCGGTATCTTTCATCAACTTTGCCGCTGGTAGGCAGGGAGCTTAAGGCGATGCGCGGCGAAATTGTCTCCAAAATCGCCGATATCCCAGCTCCTGACTGGGACGCATGTCTCCCCGACGAGGTGGAAAACCACGCGTACTATGTCGCTTGTGAAGGCCTGAGCGATTTGCGCTTTAAAATGGGGGCCGTGCGAGTTGTCAGCGGCAACAGCACCCTCGCGGTCGCACCCTTCATTTGCCTTGACTACCGGCTTGATATGTCTTTGAAAGGTCTTGCGCGGGCAATTACAGATGGTGTCATTCGGCTCATGCCGAAGTTACTGACCTTGAGGGCTTTGGCCTTGGGCTCGCCGTTTGCAGAACGCTGTCACTTAGGCGTTGCGGCCGGTTTAAGCGCAGGAGACCAGCAAATGGCGGTGACGCTGCTAATACAGACACTGACCGAGCATGGTCGGAGCATTTCTGCTGGTTTAGTTGGCATCAAAGATCTGGCTGCAACGGATGAAGCTAAACACGGGTCCAGCTTACGCCGGCTTGGTTTTGCCCGGCTTGCCAGCTTGCCAGTGGCGATCACCGATTTGCCTTATCAAACTCTTGATGATTATCTGGCTTCGCTTTCGGCAAAGTTGCGGGAGCACATGCGCCGGCGAAATCGCCGCCGTACGGCGGTACGGTTTGAATTGCGCGAGGATATTTTGAGTTTGGAAGCAGAAATTCACGCCCTGTATTGTTCCACGCAGGCGCAGTCGGGCGAAGATTTCGGGGACATGGAACATTTACCATCGGACTATTTTGGTGCTGTTCAACGGGCTTTGCCCGGGCGTGCGCTGTTTGCGCTTTACTGGGTTGGCCCCACATTGGCCGCTTTCAACTTACTGCTGATCGAAAAAAATCGCGTAATCGATAAATATCTAGGGATGAGATATCCTTTGGCGCGGGAGCATAATCTTTATTATTTGCGCTGGATGGATGCCGTAAGCTATTGTATTTCTCATAATATTGGCAGTTTGCAGGATGGTCAGACCGCCTACCGCGAAAAGCTTCGCCTGGGCGCCCGATTGGTGCCCTCCGGAATTTGGTTCAAACACAAAAATCCATTTATCAATTTTCTGCTGCGCAAGTTCAGTCCGTTTCTTGCATTTGATCGTGCGGACCCGGTACTACGCGGTTTGCCGCGTGAATAAGCCGCGCACTTGGCCATGGCGGCTTATCTGCCTTTGGGCCGGATTTTTGATACTGGATTCACTGACCCAACTGGCCTTTAAAATGGGCGGAAACAGCATGGACGGCGCGCCAACTGGATTTGGCTGGGTGGTTCAAGCCTTGCAAACGCCAATTATCTGGTCGGCGATATTCGGCTACACGGCAGTATTTTGCAGCTGGATTTTCATTCTCAAGGAAATGGAATTAAGCAAGGCCTTTCCAATCACCTCGCTGACTTTCATCACTGTGCCGATGCTCGGTTGGCTCATTTTTGATGAAACAATCGGATTGATGCGCGCGCTTGGCATTCTAATTATCCTCGCTGGAGTAGGCCTGCTCAGCTGGGAGGAGTCATGAACGTTCGTCTGAATACGCTTCGAAGGCGTTTGGTTCTCGCGTTTGTGCTGGTGAGTGTTCCGCCGATGTTGGGCGTAGCCTTTGGGGTAGGGGCGCTGGTTTCGAGCACGTTTGAAGCGAATGTATCCGATTGGTTGACAGAAACGGCGCGGTATTTTGTGTCGCAAATTGATGAAGCCCAAAATGACGCCGACCATGCCGCTAAATTATTGGCGCATCGGTTGGCTGGAGAGGTTTTAACGAAGGACCACGTTACGGCGTTTTTAACCAAGGACGCGGAAACACTGGCGATTATGGGCTTCACGCATATTGCTGTTTATTCTGCCGACGGCGCTCAGATATTTACGAGCACCACGCAATTGCCGTCAATGTCTGTGCCGTTAAAATCCCAAAAGACCATTTTGTCTCTCTCGAGCAGCGAATATCACTATTTGCTTAACTGCGCAGTGGTGCCGTTTGAAAGCCCTCAAGGTACAGCATATGTGTTGGTCGGAACCGTTCTTGATCAGAACGTTCTTGTTGAAGGGAAGACTATAAAGGCCCTCAAGATTCGGCTTTTTCTGCGCTATAATGGTGCGTTTGTGGTGCTCAATCCAACTGGTGAAGGCGATGCGGTTCTGCCGCCACCCCCTGAGGTAGTGCGCCGTCTTCAATCCGGCGAGGAAGCCGTCCCCTTCAATGACCCTCGCGACGGTATTTATAAGTCGCTTTACGTCCCTATAAATAATGGCGAAAAGCAGCTGGTGGGTGCCGCTTTTATTGGTCTAGGAAGCGACGACAGCTTTGTTGTTCAGATAAGTCAATTTGGGATTTTTCCGGGTATTTTTTTGATAGGCATTCTCCTGTCGGTTGGAGCAGGGGTATTGCTATCGCGCTATTTATCGATGCCCGTTAAAGCGCTAACGGCTGGCGTCAGGGCGGTCACCGCTGGTGACTATACGCAGCACGTGTCCCTCTCAGGGGGCGCGGAGCTCTCTGAATTGGCGCACGGCTTCAATACTATGGCTGTTCAACTAACGAAATTGCGAGGGCTTGAGGAAAGCCTCCGACGTCAGGACAGGCTTTCGACATTGGGAGAGGCATCCGCAGTTATCGCTCACGAAGTGCGGAATCCGCTTGGTATCATAAAAACATCGGCGGAGGTTGTCCGTAATCGCGCCGCATTGAGGCCCGCTGAGGTCCGGATGATGGATTATATCATTGATGAAACCCGTCGCATCGAAAACCTTATCCATGAAGTGCTGGATTTTGCCCATCCAAAGCAAATCATCAAGCGGCCGGTCAACGTACGTAAAGTCCTCGACGGCGTTTTAGCGACGGCACAAGCCGAGTTTGCGGCGCGCAACGTCACATTGTCCTTCGACAGTAAAATAGAGAATGCCGAAATTTCGGGCGATCCCGATCAATTGCATCAGGCGTTTCTCAATCTGATTTTAAATGCCCTTGATGCAATGCCCGACGGCGGCACCCTTGAAGTCACCCAACAAAATGTGGCAGGAGAACATTGCGTAACATTTTCAGACACTGGGCATGGCATCGCATCACATATTTCGGATCGAATCTTTGATCCCTTTTTTACCACAAAGGCGAAGGGCACAGGACTGGGGCTGGCGCAGGTTCGGTCGCTGGTTGAGGCGTTGGGGGGCGAGGTTGCGCTTGTCCGCAAAACAACGCAGGGTGCCGCCTTCTCGTTAAGTTTTCCGCGTTTAAATTCGGCCTAAGCTTTGCAGGTTGCCTTGAATACTAAAATCCTAATCGTTGATGATGAACTGCGTTTGGCCGATGTGTTGCACGTGGCCCTAGAGGATCGCGGTTACCAAACCCGGATTGCGGCTTCTGGAAACATAGCGCTGCGTATGATGGAATTGGAAAGCTTCGATCTGGTTCTTACTGATTTGCGTATGCCCGACCTCGATGGCCGCGCGCTCCTTCAAGAAATAAAGCGGCGCAATCCGGAGATGCTCGTGGTGATACTGACCGCCTATGCGTCGATGCGCGACGCGGTTGATTTGGTAAAGGAGGGGGCCTTTGATTACATTGCAAAGCCCTTCGAAATGGAAGATGTCGCTGCGACTCTGTCGCGCGCGTTAAAACTTACAGAAGTCGTCCGCGACAATCAACGGCTTCGTGCCGAGCTTGAGGTTCGCTATTCCTTCAAACAGTTGATCGGCACAAGCCCGCTTTTTCAGCGGGTTATCGAACAAATTTCCAGCGTTTGTGAAAGCCGAACCACGGTGATGATCTTGGGCGAGACTGGGACGGGAAAGGAGCTAGTGGCGCGCGCGCTTCATTTTAACTCACCGCGCGCAAACCAGCCGTTTGTTGCGATCAACTGCGCCGCGATCCCGGACGGTTTGCTGGAAAGCGAATTGTTTGGGCACGTCAAGGGAGCCTTTACCGGGGCATTGTCCGCGCGCGTCGGGCGCTTTGCCCAAGCCGACGGCGGGACGTTATTTCTGGACGAAATCGGCGACATGCCAATTCCGGTTCAATCAAAAATATTGCGTATTCTTCAGGAGCGCACTTTTGAACTTGTGGGAAGTAATGAAACGCAAGAGGCCGATGTCCGCATCGTTACTGCCACTCACAAGAATTTGCGTAACATGGTGAGTGAGGGAAAGTTCAGGGAGGATTTATTTTATCGGCTCAATGTCTTTCCGATTGACCTGCCAAGCTTAAGGGCGCGCATTGGAGACCTGCCGCTTTTGGCCAGACATTTTCTAAAATTATTTAGTGAGAGTATGGGCAAGCGAATTGAGGGCTTCGCACCTGACGCATTAAAAGCCATGAATTCCTATCACTGGCCGGGCAACATTCGGGAACTGCAAAATTGTATCGAACGCGCAGTTATCGTCTCGCGGTGTTCAACCATAGGCCTGAATGATCTGCCGCGCTATGTCTTCGAAGATGTTTCCTCGCCGGATGCTCTTTTTAGCACAGCTGAAAATCTCGACGCGGAGATGGAAAAGTTGGAGCGCGCTTATATCGTAAAAGCGTTGGAAAGCACCAAGGGTGCCCAAAATACGGCGGCCCGCTTGCTCGGCATTAATGAACGCAGTCTTTGGCACCGCATAAAAAAACTCAATATAAAAATTTTGCGAACTCCTGATTAGTCTACCCACTGCAGTAAAAAATATATTTGAATAGCGCCGAGGTTGCAGGCATCCCTAACTCCTAACTAGCATGGAGCCATGACCGTCCGCGGTCAGCTTAAATTGAGGTGGCCCTGGAAATTCGGACAGGGTGATAAGCTATTCCCGGACTGACAAGGGACGGGATAATGGGCAAAGTTACACGCAAGCGGCACAGTGCTTAGTTCAAGGCGAAAATGGCTTTGGAGGCGATGAAGGGCGAGCAGACGCTCATCCGAGCTGGGGGCCAAACACGGGATTCACCAGACGATGATTGCGGCCTGGACGCACCCCCGATGAGGTGTATCCTCAACTCACGCCGCCGCCGTCACCGGGAATCATCCCGGAGAGGGCGGAGGACACCAGAATGGCGGCATAACCAATCAAGGGAATAGCTTAACTTCGCCGCCAACCTGTTCAGCC